>CALMGJ010000001.1 GCA_937863565.1 uncultured bacterium
TCCATGCTCCGTCGGCATCGCTTATGCAGTACTTGTTCGTGCCCTTTGCCGTAACAACTCCCGTCAGCGTCACCTGCTCTCCCGCCCTCGGCGAATCATAGCATGCCGCGCCGACCGCCGTGGCGTATTGAACGCTGTATATCGTATCTGAAGTATCTTCGGGTGTTGTTACTCCTATCTCATCCGATGCGGTCAAGTACAAAGGAACACAATTATATGCCACAACTTTATAATAATATGAAGTGGAAGGAGACACGGTGTTATCCGTTGCGCTTGCGGCGGTTGCCGCAGATACTACGAGGGTAGCTGTAGAAGTATTAACGGGGGAGGTCGGGCTTCTGTAAAGATCGTATCTTACTGGCATCGTATCATTCTGAGCATCCGTTGCCGTATCCCAGATTAGCGATACTGATGAAGAAGTGACTGACCCCGTATCGATATTCGACTGACCGGATACCGCCCAATCGGGAGGAGTAAGGTCCGAATCATCGCAAGAACCGCAATCTCCGCCCCAGATCTGACAGATCCATTCCGGATGATCGATGAAGGGGTTCCTGTTCCCTTGAACGGCATATACGGCATCATTACGATCTATCTCCTTCTGGCTCACAGGGTCCATGTTGCTCCACTCAAGAAGCATATCATAGGCCCACGATTCGAAAGCCGGGAAGGCCGTATTATTAAAAACAGGACTTGACCAGGAAGATATCTTATCCTCATACCGGGTTGCAGCATAGAAATATGTTCTTGCGAAATCACCCTTATACTCATCGATAGGTTCGAATACGGTTCCCGAGTATCCGGGATATGAACACGGGCCTACCTTCGATCCGTTAGTCGAGGTCCATGTCGGGCTGTCGGTTTCGCCGAATGGATAGTTGCTTCTGCGGTTATTGACATAACCGTCCGTAGGATACACCATGAAAAGATCCGTATACATCGGAGATGCGTCATTGAACCAGCTGGACGGCACGGAATGCTCCCTGTTGTAGCAATCCGCTTCGCTATTGTATGTACCGCACTGGTTTGTTCCGTGCGTGTATGTATATGCGGGTGTTCCGCCCGGAACATCCGAGTACATGTCCCATACCGTATTGGTCCCGGTATTGTCCGTTGATTCGTAGTGGATATAAAGGGAATCATAACTCTGGGTGGAATGATCATCTATGATATTGTGAAGATTTGTCTTCAAAGCGGCCCCGGTCCCCGTGGCGGTATCATAGTATCCTGCGGGAATACCGGCGAATATTCGAAGCAATGCAAAAGAAAACAGAAGAGTGAATAAGGATTTTTTCATAAAAGACCTCACGTTAATTGTATTATATTTTCATTTTAATTGCAAATGAAGATTAAAAAATTTTCCGCGAGACCGTGTTTAGGGCGCGACGCAGCGTATAAACGGTGGAAAGATGAAAAAGTTCGTCTTATTTCATTGTTGCTACAACGAGCATTTCAAAATCATTCACGGTCAATTCATCATTCTTGGAAAAAGCTCCGAGTTTTGCTCCGAAGATATCGATCTTTCCGAAACCGAGCGTTTTCAAAAGCCATTTTATCTCGCTTGGAACATAGTAACGCTCATTGCATTTGAGCTCCTTTTTATTGCCCGAATCGTCCTCGACAATGACTGTGTTATGTTCACGGAAAGTCATCAGATCAAAAGAGCTCTCCTTACACTCTGACCGGCCTTCTTTCTGCGCCGATTCATAGAATTCCTTGACAGAATGAAACAGCGGGAACAAACCGTTCAATGTGGTGAAAATGAATTTCCCTTTATCCTTCATTGCCCGTGTTGCGCTTTTTAATATCTCGAAATTCATCTCATCGGTTTCCATGAGAGAGAACCCTCCTTCGCACAACATTATGGCAAGATCGAATTCCTTCTTAAACGGCAGGCATCGCGCATCATGCTTCTCGAACCTGATATTCAATCCTGCAGCAACGGCTTTTTCTCTTGCTCCTTTCAACTGGTCCTCGGAAAGATCTATGCCGGTCACCGCATAGCCTCTTTTTGTAAGTTCTATCGCATGTCTTCCCGTACCGCAGCCGATATCAAGTATCCTGAGGGTTTTATCTTCTCCGATCTCTTTTTCAATGAAATCGCATTCGCCGACAGTTCCGCCTACATAGCATTCTTTATCATATTTGTGCGCATAATTTTCAAATAATGATTCATACCATTGCTTCATTATCGCCTCCCGGATCTTTATCCTGGTTACTTTACCACGAATCATCATTATTTGCAAATTCGCCGGCCTTTTATTATTCTTCACTGGCAGTTGTTCACTGTTCGCTGTTCACTTCGTTTCGACCAACTCTCAACTCTGTTCACTGCGCCTCGCCCCCTATCCTCTAGCCTCTAACCTCTATTTGATCGCTCCGCTTTATTATTCAATTAACGTGTTTGCAAGAAGCTTGCCTGCGAGTTAACGAGTTTATTTTATATTTTTTATTATTCTAACTTTCAACTCTCAACTCTCAACTCTCAACTCTCTTCACTATTCACTGTTCACTGTTCACTTTTCATTTGATCATTTGAGAACGAAGGGTGCTTCGTTCTCATAAAGCGAAGCTTCT
>CALMGJ010000002.1 GCA_937863565.1 uncultured bacterium
TTCTAAGATAAAAGCCGACCTCTATTTGATGATCATGAACTTCCCGGTCAGTTCCGGAGAACCGTCGGCGGGAACGACCCTGATGAAATAAATACCCGAGGAGAGCGCTTGCCCCTGATCATTGGTCAGATTCCATTGATGGTCCGCATCGCCTTCCGCGTGCTGTATGGTTCTCACTTTAACGCCGGAATACGAGTATATATTGATCGTGCACCAGTCGGGAAGATGTATTATATCCACTTTTCGGTCCGTGCTCTCCCATGTAGAGTACTGGCCGCTGATATACGGATTGGGGACGACTTCGATCTGACCCTTCCACTCGGCAGGGGTTGAGGCATCCACCCATTTCGGTGTCAGCGGGAGCACATTGGCCAAAGCCGAAGAGTATGCCGGGTCTATAACCGGCGTAGCGCTTCTATTGCCTTTGTCATAGGCAACAACAGCATAGTAGTATGTGAACCCGTTGAATATGGCGGGATCGGTATCCGTGTATTCGGCAAAATAAGTATTAGTCCAGGTCTGGGGATTCATTTCGGATTCAGGTATCACGCCCCATTTGGTATACACGTAAGTGGAGTCACATTGAAGAACAAGAGCATAATCTCCGAGATCTATATCCCCGAGCCCGGTCAAGTTCCTGTAAACCCTGTAGCCGTCCCAATCCCTTATACCTGAATTGGGCGGGTCCTGGGAAGCTTCCGACCCGTATTCGTATTCCGGCCATGGATCTTCTTCCTCTTCGTAATATCCCGTAAAGACACCGGGACGCGGTTTGGGAATATAATTCCGGTTGCGAGACCATTTCAGATAGACGCTCTTATTTCCCGCGGTCCCTCTCAGATACGGGGCATTAGGCGGCGGATTCGGCAATGTCCAGTTATTCGCCTTCACGCTCCGGGCCGTATCGGAATTTTTCAGGTATCTCTGGACATCGTATCCCATAACATCTGCCCAGGCTATTTCTACCGTAGAACCCGAGGGCAGATCGTATGGCCCGAAACTGGCTATCATCAAAGCATCATGCGGGAATGTGTTCTTCTCGTCAAGCCTCGTATCGGAAAGAATGTTCCAGAAAAACTCGTCGTTCCATTCCTGCCAGCCTTCATATGTAAGATCTAGTTTTACCGATCTCAATGGTTCATCCTCGAAGAACGTCATTCCGACAACACCGAATTCTTTGGAAGAGTGCTTTGTATAACATGTGCCGTGATCGGCATCATAGAACGAGATATTGCTCGCCGCATTGGGCCTGTCCACATCGGGATCCATGAAAAGGCCGATATAAAACCCGTTGTAATCGTACTCCGATTCGTTCAGAAGCGTCACTACCCTTATCTGGAAGGCGTCTGCGCTGGGGTAATTCCACCTCAAGTTCCTTACCCATCCCAGAATGCCCAGCGGTTTCTTGCTGTGAACATCATCGAAAAATGATAAATAATCGGACTGTGAATAATTCTCGATGAACTCCCTGTTGATCGAGGCAAAATAGAATCCGTAGAAACTGGTAAGGCCCCTGTATTTTCCGGGATAGTAAGCGAGGGAATCGATCGGGGACTGTATGTCCGATTCAATGAGAAAATCGGAGACGATCTTATTGTAGCCGAACATGATGCTGTGATCGGATACGATCTGGCCGTATTCATGCCCGCCGAGGTTCTTAGGATATTGCCAGCCGGCAAAATAGGGAGCCCAGCCGCCGGCCCAGTCCGGATTCGAAAGCCAGCCGAACCACCAGGCGCTTGACCCGGCCGTGATCCCGTAATTACCGTAACAATCATTATATTCGGAGCACAGCAAGGATACCCAGAGCGAATCGTGCGGGATGACATAACTGCAGAAATAGAAATTGCGTTTTTCCTCTTGTGTGTCCGCCGGCCGCATTTCAATTCTCCGGAAAGGATTCTCTCCTCTGACCGGTGCGGACATTAAGATCACCGCGGCGGCGATAAGTACTGCTTTTTTAAACATCGTCGGCCTCTTTTTATGTTCATTATACCATTAAATTAAAAAAAACATAATATTGACAAAAAACCGAATATTGAGTACCATAAAATTATGAAGATCGCTCATCTCGACTTCGAGAACTATTTACGGGGTGGACAAAAACAGATCATGTACCTTCTTGAGGGCTTGCGCGCGGGCGGGGTTTCCTGTGTTCTGTTCGGACGGGCAGGTTCACCGCTTTTCAATTGGGCTCTTGAAAGGGGGTTCCCTGCGTACGGTTACCGTTTTCTCTCCGTCTACGACCCGTTTTTCATAAACCGGCTGAGAAAAGACCTTTTCCGGGAAAAACCCGATGCGGTTCATTTCCATTCGGGGCATGCACATACTGCGGGATATCTTGCCATACCGGAAGGAAGCCCTATAAAGAAACTTCTTACAAGAAGAGTGCCGTTCATACTGAAGAACGATCCCTTTACAAAAAAGAAATACTCCGCTCTCGATATGTCCGTAGCCATCTCGGCATATATTAAAACGATGCTTGAACGGAGGATGCCCGTAAATAAGATCGCATTCATCAGAAGCGCCGTTTCCTTTCCCGAGCGGCCCGTGAGAAAGGCCATACCGGAAGGCGTGGAGCAGGAGCAATTCAAGATCGCCGTGGCCAGCGCTTTGAAGATCGGCCGGGATAAGGATTTCCGTACACTTTTTTCCGCAATGAAAATACTCCATGACCCCCGCATTACGATGATGGTCTTCGGCTGCGGGCCCGATGAGAAAAAGATAAAAAAAATGGCTGAGGATCTCGGAGTATCCAAAGATATTGTCTTTGCGGGATTCAAAGACGATATGTTCCCGTACCTTAAGGGAGCGGATATTTTCGTTCATTCCGTTTTCAACGAGGCGCTCGGCACCTCTATTATTGAAGCCATGTTCTGCGGTCTGCCGGTCATCGCTTCGGCCGCTGGCGGCATACCCGAGGTCGTACACAACGGCGAGAACGGTTTTCTTTTCGAACCCGGAAATGCCTCCATGCTCGCGGATATGATCATCCATTTAAAAAATGACGAAGTATTGAGAAAAGAGATCTCCGAACGGAACAGAAAAGCCGGGGAGGATTTCTCTTCCGAGCGTATGGTGCGCTCTTATCTTGAATTGTACAGGAATCTTACGGAGGGTAACGGTGCCTGAGCTGACGCTGATCGTAACGACGTTCAATGAGGAGAAGAATATCGGGCAATGCCTTGAGATGGCCGGGTGGGCGGACCAGATCATAGTCGTTGATTCCTTCAGTACGGACAGGACTCCGGAGATCGTCCGCGCCTTCCCTAAGGTGGAATTATTTCAAAGAGAATATAAATATCCGGCTGACCAGAAGAACTGGGCAATAGAGAAGGCCCGGGGAGAATGGATACTTATACTTGATGCAGATGAGGTCTTAACCCCCCATCTCTCCGAAGAGATCAGAAGAACAGTGAACTCGGAGACACCCGTCTGCGGTTTTTTTATAAAAAGGGCCGGTTATTTCCTCGGGCACAGGATACGCTTCTCCGGATGGCAGAACGACAAGGTCATGAGGCTTTTCAAAAGGGGGAGGGGCAGATATTCCGAGGAGACCTATCTTCACGAGAAGATGATCATCGGGGGGCCGGCCGGAACTCTTTCCGGAAACATGCTCCATTACAGCTTTCATTCGATAGATCAGTATCTCGAAAAGATGCGGCGCTATGCGGATTATGCCGCACGGGATAAAATGGAAAAGGGAAGGGCATCGAACCCTTTCATAATGATCTTACGGTTCAAGTTGAAGTTCTTTAAAAGTTATTTTCTGCAACTCGGCATTCTGGACGGGTTCTGGGGATTTTATCTCTGTCTTCTGTCGGCATTCGCCGAAATGCTGAAATGGCTCAAGCTCTATCTTCTGAGAAGGGATGCCGGCAGTGGCCGAAAAAACTGAAAATATCCGATACGCTTATCTGGCTTATGTTCACCTGGGAGAAATATATTTTCTAACCGGGAAAAGGAAGGAGGCCCTTGACCTGTACACAGATATGGGCCGCACGATCAAGGAAACAAGAGAAAGAACGATGGCGCTCATACGGGCCGGGGAAGTGCATGTGTATTCGAGTTCATGGGATGCCGGAGGCGATCTTCTTTCAAAGGCCGGGACTCTCTGCAAAAGATTCGGTTATATGGACGGTTATGCCGAAGTATGTATTCTCGAAGCATGGTTCTACAGGGCAAAAGCGAATTACGGTAAAGCCCTGGAGCGGGCTTTTGAGGCGGATGCGATTCTCCATAAAGAGAGTTTCCGCGCCCGGGAGAGGGCAAGATTGAAATTAAAGCTTTTTAATACTCTCGGCGTGATCTGCTGGGAACGGTGCGAATATAAAAAGGCGATCAAATATTATAAAGACGGGATCGCTATCGCAAAAAAACTAAAGAATCTTAAGGCTATCGGAGCGCTCTCTGTCAATCTCGGCATCATATATTATGATACGGGACATTTCGAAGATGCGCTGAAATTAGCCGAGAGCCAGATCGAGATATCGGTTAAAACGGGAGTGGTCCTCAATGAAGCCCTGGCCCATCAGAGCGCAGGGACCGCGCTTTACGCTCTCAAGAGATGCGATGAAGCGCTCAAACATCATGAAATATCAAGAAGTCTTTTTAAAAAATTCGGGACAAAGAAAGATTATCTTCCCTCATACTGCAATATCGGTGCCGTATACCAGGAAAAGGGCCTTTTTGAGAAAGCTTTGCATTACTACCGTGAATACATGTCAAACGCGCGGGAACTGGGAGAAAGAAGGAGCGAGGCCCTCGCATCCTGCAATATCGGTTACTGCCTAATGTCGCTTAAAAGATTTGAGGAGGCCGAAGGTTATTTCCTGGATTATCTTCGCCTTTCCGAGGAAATCGGTCACAGATACGGCATAATGAAAGCGAATTATTATCTTGCATATGTGCACGGGACCGTGAATGATTTTAAAAGGGCGCTTGTATTTTTAAAAAAAGCGTTCTCTCTCGCAAAGGAGATCGGCAGCAATCAAACTATTTCAGAGATCGAAGTGTTGGCCCGGGAATATCCGCAGTATTACGGCGAACTTCTAAGATAGAAGGCGAGGGGGTTTTAGATCATCTTTGTCCGGTTTCCAGTATATCCAGAATGAACGCGTACTGTTCAGCAACCGTATCGTAATAATCGAAGCGGCCGGAATCGCCGAAATGACCGAAGTCCGTGGTCTTAAGGATCAGGATATTATCATCCGTTTTCATGGCCCTCAGTTTACTGACATATTTCAGATGCTCCCAGTAATTAACCCGCTGGTCGTTAAATCCCGATATAACCAAGATATTCGGATAAACGGCGGCACGGATGTTCTGATAAGGACAGTATGACCGTATATACCGGAATATCTCCTTATCGTTCGGGTCTCCCCATTCATCATATTCGAGGAGCGTTCCCGAAAGCGTTGTATCGAACATCGTATTGAGGACATCCACGAAAGGCACCGACATGATCGCGGCATAATAGTATCCCGTCCCTCTGTTCAGAACCGCTCCGGCAAGGAGCCCTCCCGCGCTTTCACCTTTCAGCGCAATAAGCCCGGCCGAAGTATATTTTTCCGAGATAAGAAATTCCGTACAGGCGATAAAATCATCAAAGGTGTTTTTCTTTTTTAGAAGCCGCCCGTCATCGTACCATTTTTTTCCCATTTCCCCGCCGCCGCGGACATGTGCCACCGCATAGATGAAGCCCCGGTCGATAAGGCTCAGAACAGACGGATCGAAATCGCATGTGGTGCTGTCCCCGTAGGCGCCGTACCCGTAGATCAAAAGGGGGTTCTTGCCGTTCTTCTCAAGCCCTTTCCTGTATACGAGGGAGACCGGTATTTCCGCGCCGTCGGAAGAGGCCGCATAGATCCTTTCGGAAACATAGTTGGAGCTTTCGTATCCTGCCACCTTCTCCTTCCTGAGAAGTATATGGTCATTGCTTCTCATATCATAGTCCACAACGGATTCGGGGGAAGTAAAAGAACTTTGAGAGAACCGGGCGTAGTAGGTGTCAAATTCCGGATTATTGCCGAAATAGATGGCGAGGGTGGGATCATCAAATGTATGCAGGATCTCTTTCCCCGTTTTAAGATCAATGAATCTGAGCGCATTTCTGAAATTCTTCGATTCCAGAACGGCAATGTGGTTTTTAAATATATCGAAAGATATCGCGGTATCTTCCCGGTGAGGGATGAAGTCGCGCCAGCCCTCCATCCCCGGGCGCGAGATATCCGCTTTTGATATCTTGAAATTATATGCGCCGCAGGCATTGTTAAGGATATAGAGAACTCCGTTATTGTGCGCGCAGCCGTATTTCAGGCCCTTTTGCCTTTTTTGTACGAGTTTCGGAAAAACATCCGCCCCGGAGGCAGAAAGCAGGTATTCTTCATTCTCATTATTACTGCCCGTATCTATCAGGATATATTCATTATCCTTTGTCTTGCCAATACCTACCTGAAAAGCGGGTTCTTTCTCCTCATAAAGAAGGATATCGCTCTTCTGTTCGGTTAGCAGCATATGCATATAAGCCTTTTTAACCGAATTATCATAGGTCTCCAGCAGGGTATAGAAAACGCAGTCTCTCGATTCGGCCCACTCGAATTCCGATACCGGTTCTAATCTCTCTTCCAGCTCCTTCCCTGAAACAAGGTCTTTGATGATGAGGGTATACGCTTCGCTCCCCGTATTGTCGATCAGGTATCCGAGGAACCGTCCGTCCGTGGAGCATTTTACGGAGGCAACATCGCAGTATTTTTTTCCCCGGGCGATCTCATTGACATCAAGAAGTATCTCTTCTTTTTTTGTTGTTCCGTCCATTCTGCAGAAAACGGGTTGATCGGTATCTTCGGCATATCTTCTGTAATAGAGGTATCTGCCGATCTTGTAGGGGACCGAGACGTCCTCTCTCTCCAGCCTTGATATCATTTCACTTTTCATCGTTTTTTTCAGTTCTGCGGAACGCTTCAGGATATATCCCGCATACCGGTTCTCGGCGGCAATAACGGAGAGAACATCCTTGTTCTCCCTTTCTCGGTCTTTCATCCAGGAATAATCGTCCGTGACTTTCACGCCCGAATATACGCGAATATCGGGCCGGGGTTCCGGTTTCGGCGGCGCGGGGCGGCAGACGCTAAAGCACAGCACCGCGAGCATTAATAAGCCGAGAACGGTTCTTCTTTTCATCCCTTTTCCTTCAGTATCTTTAAAACCGCTTGTATATCGCATTTCATTTCATTTATCGCATTTTCAAAGTTGCAGTTCCCGGAGACGCCCATATCTGCGATCGCTTCGGAAAGTTGGCGCGCATCGGAGATCCTTTTGCCGACGCCGTGTTTTTCTATCGCGAGCGATTCGTATTTGAAATTTTCCGTATGGGGACCATAGAGCGTGTACGAACCGTAACCAACGGGTTCCATAAGATTATGTCCTCCTGTACGGGAGGAAAAACTCCCTCCGACAAAAGTCAGTGCGGCCCGCGCATATATCTCAGCCGTCAATCCCATCCTGTCAACGAGATAGACCCCTCCGGGATTTAAGTCATGAACGGATGTGAAGGCGGTAATATTCAGTTTTCCGAAATTCTTCATGATCTCGGAGGCTCTGTTCACATGGCGAGGCGCCAGGATGAATACTTTTTCCTTCCTGTTGGACATTCTCAATGCATCTAAAATAACAGCCTCGTCTTCAGGATGCGTGGACACAAAAAAAATAATATTGCGCTTTTCGGACGGCCTGTAATCCAATCGGCAGTATTTTGTATTTTTCAGTACGGTGCTTCCGGCGCCGAGACGGCGGAAGTTCTCCCTTTGCTGCTCGTCCGGAACGCCGATCGCGTAAAAGCGCCGCAAGAGCATCTTATAGAAAGGCTTCATGATAAGGTATAAAGGCATATTGCGATTTGACATCCTTCCGTTCAGGAGAACGGTTTTTCTGCCGGAAATGACCGATAGAAAAATCATGTTCGGGTTCAATTCGCTTTCGAAGACCGTTATGCCCGAGAACCTCCTGATGAGCGGCAGCATAAAAAGAGGAAGGTCCGGAGGCAGAAATTCGGCACGGGCGCCCGCATTTTTCAACGCGGCAAAAGCAGTTGATGTGTTCGCGGAAAAAACCGCTTCGGGAAAAAGGGGAAGAAGGGCAAGACTTCCCCTGTGCTCACCTACGGATGCCGCATGGAAGAGCATCGGCGAAAATGTCTTATAAAAACGGAACCTTTCGAAATAATCCCTTGTTCTTCTGTTCAGAAGAAAGAACGGGCAGATCAGAAAGGACAAAAAAACGGCGGCATGCAGGAATGCGTTGTACGCGATCAGTATAACGGAAAAAAGCAGGATATCAATCAAATTCTACTTTCGGGACCTCTTCCTTAGCGTTTTTAGTCGCTTGAAAATATTCCTCTTTCACTTTTATCTTGAACAGGTTGGCGACCAGAACACCCGGGAATTTCTTTGAGGCGACATTAAAGTTCTTGAGGGATTCATTATATCTCATCCGCGCCACGGATATCCTGTTCTCCGTTCCGGCCAGTTCATCCATCAGAGAGAGGAAGCTCTGATTCGCTTTAAGATCGGGATAATTCTCAACAACGACAAGAAGCCGCCCAAGAGCTCCCGTAAGCTCCTCATCCGCGGCAATCTTCTCTTTCATATCCTTCGCCCCGGCCATCCTGGCGCGGGCATCGGAGATATCTTTGATCACTTTCTCTTCGAATTTCATATAGCCCTTAACGCTTTCGACGAGATTCGGGATGAGATCCATTCTTCTTTGAAGCTGATTATCGATCTCGGACATAGATTCGGTCACATTCTCTCTGAGTCCGATAAGACCGTTGTAAGAACCGAGAATCGCGATGCCGGCAAGAAGAAGCAGAACTATAAGTACTATTAATGCCGCGATGCCTTTTCTCATATCACACTCCGTCTATATAGTTAACGAGCAGAAACCATTCCCTGATGATCTCGAGAAAGGTTTTATCGTCCATGTCGAACTTGATGTTGCTGTATTTGTAGTCATATGCCGATTTGATATGCCCCAGCGCAAGATTCATGTGAAGGCTTAAAAATTCAAAGACCTTTTCCGCCGGCAGAGAACTTATGGCCGTAAGGGCCTCCTTGTCCGAACCTGTTCCGAAAAGATTGATATATTTCTCCTTATGCGAGGAGTACTCCACGAAGATAACAGCTTTGAGAAGCAAGTTCAGCGAGGAAAGCGTTTTGAACACGATGTTCCTAATAAGCGATCTTGTGTGAGGCGCAAAGTATATCTCTCTCAATCTCACGAGTTTCGCTCTCAATTCCGATTCGAGTTCAGTGCGGAGTGTAAGCGGATCAATGTCTATTTCATCGAACATATCTCTCCCGTAAAGCTTGAAATGGCGCTGTTTCATATCCATGAATTCAAGGGGGAAAGCATCAATGGAATTTAAAAATTCCTTTTCTGTTAAAAAAAGAGGCATGCTCTTTCCCTTTCTCAGGATATAGTTTATGACCGGTTTCCATTTCTTCATTGAATGGATCTTAAGTTCGTTTGTTACGATCCCGATATTGATATTGGCTATGTATTTTACATCGCTTGTCGTAGAGCCGTAAGTGAAGATGAATGAGCAGTCGCTCAATAGCCCCTTTTGCTCCAATTTATCCATGATGACCGAAAGGTAAACATTCGTTTTCTCTTTTGAGATCACTCTTTCCTCCTACCAGCTGCCTGAGGCTCCGCCGCCGCCGGACCTTCCGCCGCCGAAACCCCCGAAGCCTCCTCCTCCCCCGAAACCCCCGAAACTTCCGTTCGACCCGCCGAAACCGCTATTGTATTTCGAATAATAGAATTTATTGGGCGTTTTGATCTTATTGTCCGGCGACAAAAAAAGGGAAAGGAAGAATGCAACGCATGCCGCAAGAAGCGGCCTTGTATTTATTAAAAGCATGAACACGAAAATAAGGGTGAAATTCGCGCCGAACCTTATCAGAAATCCCGCGGACGCAAGGATCGTGTTCAAAAATCCGATGAGAAGAACTAGCCCGGCAATGATCTGGGGCAGGGGTTTTGATGCGATCTCCTTTCTCAGTTTTTCGATATTGTCGGCGCCGGAATAATACTGATCCGTGAGTTTATTGTGTATGTCGTTCACAAAAAGAAGGATGCCTTCGTAATACTGGCCCTTCCTGAAATAAGGCACAAGGTCGTCGCGGGCCAGCCGCCCCGCGTATGCGTCATTTATTATCGCTTCAAGGCCGTAGCCCACTTCCGTTCTGTATTTTCTTTCCTTCACCGCGATGAGAAGGAGTATCCCGTTGTCCTTGCCCTTCTTACCTATTCCGAGTTCATTAAAAAGCCGCAGCGCTTTCTCTTCAATAGTCTCATTCCCGAGCGTTTTCACGGTGACCACGGCGAATTCCACCGTTGTTTTTTCATTGAGATTGAGCAGCACATCCTCAATGGTCCGTCGTTGAGAAGAGTTCATCACCTTTGCTTCATCCCTGAGAAGCGTATCTGCGTGTGCAGCGGCAAGGATGAGAGCGAAGAGGAGTATCTGTATTTTTCTTCCCATTGGATTATTTTACCGACTTTTCGGGAAAAAGTAAAGATTCGTACAGGGCGCCGATCTCAGATATATAGCGTTCGGCCGAAAATTTCAAATATCTCGAACGGAGAGATCCCGCTTTTGCCCTGAAAGTCCCGAGATCCGATATCATTTTCATTATTGAAGCGGCGATGATTTCCGGATCGCCCGCAAGGCCTTTCCTGATCCCTCCGCCGCAGACATTCACGAATCGATATGGCGTCCGGGCGGTCTTTTCGTACAGAACGGCATTCTCACCGTTCACGGCAAGGAACGGAAAATTATCGCAATCCGGCGCGACCACGGGAATGCCTCTTGCCAGGAATTCGCACAGTGCATTTCCGAAACTTTCCGTAAGATTGAGAAAAAGGCCCATATCTGACCTTTTGTAGACAGTTTCGGGGTCATCCACCCGCCCCGTGAACTCTACGGTGCCATTCGAGATCTCGTCCGAAAGGTCTTTTTCCAGCTGCTCCTTCAGCGGTCCGCTTCCGGTTATGATGAACCGCGTTTGAACGGAGCGTTCAAGCGCTCTTTTTACGATCTGCGGAAGAAGAAAGGCCCCCCTTTTCCAGTGAAGCCGACCTACAACCGCGATCCGGATCTTACCGTCGGAAGACGGCTCATATAAAGCGCCGTTGCCCGGGCTTATGAAATTTTCAACAACTGTTGTTTTTTTTATCCCCGATTTTTTTTCGGCAAGGATACGCGAAGTTTCTGAATTGCATATCCTTACCGTTTCTGCGAATGAAAGCGTTCTGTCTATAAGATCGAAAAATGGGTTCACCGCCGCTGCGGTCCCTCTTTCATATGTTACCGCCTTTCTCCCCGAAAGAGCCGCCGCAAGCCGGCCCCAAAGATTGCCCGTGAACGCATATGTCTGTATGATATCGGGCGAGAATTCATTTATGATCCTTTTTATCCTGAACGGAAGCCCCGCGTCAATACGGCATCTTCTGCCGAGAGCGGTAACGGTGTCCGGCGGAAGTCCCTTCGAAAAAATACCGGTATCGTTTATCGCCGCGACCCTGTGAACGAATCTTCCTTCCGAACCCCTTATGAAAGCGGCCAGCATCCTTTCCACTCCGCCTTCGCCGAGCGAAGATATGATATGGAGCACTTTAATCGCCATACTGTTCCATCCATACTGAAAAAGCATGAAGAAGAAAGATCCGGTGAACTTTGGGATATGTTATTTCACCGCAGAAAAGATCTTCCACGAATTGCCTTTTAAGTCCGCCGGAAATGACAAATTTATTGTAAAGGACCCTTTCCTTGACCGTGTTAAAATAGTGTTCGTTCTTATACCATTCGTGAAGCGGGGGAGAGAATCCCTGTTTCGGATGCCGCATAAGTTCCGGGGGCAGATGTTTTGCCGCGATGCGCCGGAGTATCTTCTTCGTTCTGAACATATCAAAATTCATTCCATCCGGGACAGACAGCATGAGCTCTACGAGTCTATGGTCCAAAAACGGTGTTCTTACTTCAAGAGAGTTCCCCATGGCGGCCCGGTCCACCTTCACCAATCCCGCTTCCGGAAGATACAGGAACGAGTCGACAATGCGCGGTGAATCGCGGTTTAAAAGAACGGGGGTTAGTATGTGGTCATAATTTCTCTCTATGTAAAATGACAGCATCGCTTTCAGTTCTTCTTTTTTGAATATCGAGATGAACCGGATATATCTTCCGAGAAAATCAAGCGGCAAGTACGGGGCTATCCTTTCCCTGAGCTTCACCGGTAAAGATCCCACAAGACCCTTGAACCGCAAAACCGCATTCAATTTCAGAAAGGCCCCGTATCTTTTGTATCCTCCGAAAAGTTCGTCGCCGCCGTCGCCGGATACGGCTACCTTAACGTTCTTTGAGACCTCCCTGCAAAGGTAATAAGTGGGAATGAGAGAATAATCCCCGAACGGTTCATCATAGTTTTTAAGCACTTCCTCAAGCGAGAAAAGATGCGAAAGATCGCTGTAAATTTCCGTATGGGTTGTTCCGTATTTTTCCGAAACAAGGCGGGCAAGCGCGGCTTCGGAGCGTTTCCCCCCGAAATCGACGGTGAACGTTCTCACTGTCCTTAAATGCTGTTCCGAAGAAAGTGCCGTGATCAGCGCGGAATCGAGTCCGCCGCTTAAAAAGGTCCCGAGCGGCACGTCGGCATTGAGCCGGATCTTCACTGCATCGGTGAGGATATCTTCGGCGCGGGCAGTAAGTTCCGCAGACGGGATAACGCTTCCCTGCTCAAAGCGCGGCTCCCAGTATCTTTTCACTTCAAGGGTGCCGGCCTTGTAGACCAGCATCGAGCCGGGAGGAAGTTTTTTGATCCCTTCGTAAATGCTGTCGTCACCCGGTATGAACTGATGCTGAAAATAAAGCTGCAGCGCATACAGATCGATACTTCTTTTAAGGGGGAATTTAAGAAGCGCTTTGAGTTCGCTTCCGAAAGCGAATACATCATCCCGCTGATAATAGTAGAATGGATTCTGTCCGAGACGGTCGCGCGCGGCAAAGATCTTTCTTTCCTTTTTATCAAAGAGGGCGAAGGCGAACTGTCCGTTGAGATATCTCAGCATGCCGGTGCCGAAATCCTCGTACAGATGAACGAGCACTTCGGTATCGGATCTCGTTTTGAAGATATGTTTCCCTTTTTCAAGATCTGCCCTCAATTCGGGAAAATTGAAGATCTCCCCGTTCAGGATGACGCAGACCGTATTATCTTCATTCCATATCGGTTGACGGCCCGTTTTGAGGTCGATTATGGAAAGTCTGCGGTGTCCGAAGAAAAAATCGCCGTCCGAATAGACCTGCTCATCATCCGGTCCGCGATGTGAAAGGGATGAACACATGGCCTTGATAACGGCGCTCCTGTTAAAGTCGTTCCCGGCATGAAAACCGCATATTCCGCACATAATTGATTTTATCTTATTTCGGTATTTTTTCAAAATGCCGCGGTATGGCAGAAAACGTGATTTTTTGGATAAAAAGCCGGCTATGGTATAATATCTCCTGAATGGAGGTTCAGATGAAGAAGATCTTCGCGCTTTTACTTTTCATCGTTCTTGTTTCATTTGCATCGGCGGCTTGGCAGAACAAAGGGGCCGTATCGTTCTCTTTCACGCAGACCGCGGTCAATGACAATTGGACCGGTGGAGAAAAGGATGCCATTACTTATATCGGCATCCTCGGAAGCGATTTCATCAATGATATGGAAAAATTCAATCTTACCATTAAACTTCAGCTCCAGTACGGAAGATCCGAAATGCCTCATCTGACGGTCCCCAACCGCGTGATGATCACGGAGGCGGCTGATAAGATAGCCCTAAATTCCACGTTCATGTATAAGATGAAAAAATTCTTGAACCCTCTTGTCATATTCACGCTGGATTCGCAGTTCACTGAGATAATGGACCCTTCCATTTTAACGGAAACGCTCGGTATAGGGCTTCGGTTCTCCGAGAAAGAGGCGCTCACAATAACCACCAAGCTCGGATTTGCCATGAAGCATCTTCTGGACGCGGAGGATAACGGATTTTCTTCAGCGGACGATGCCGATACAACGGATAAAATAGAAACCGTGAAGACAGAGACCGGTATCCAGGTCATAAATGAATTAACGGCCGTTCTATGGAGGAAGATCTCGCTTAAAAGCGATCTTAAGTACTTCAATAATTTCTCTTTCGATTCTGCATACCTCAGATGGGATAATATCTTTACATTGAACGTTTGGAAGGCCATCGGCGTAGCCTTCGGCATCCAGTGGATCTTTACCCAGAATACGGGTATCAAAACAAATGTGTTCCCGCGTGACCATGAACTGCTGGAAACTCTTGCGATAACGATCAATTATTCTCTGTTTTGAGGAGTATAATATGTTCAATGAATTTAAAAAGTTCATAATGCGCGGCAATGTTGTCGATATGGCCGTCGGAATAATCATCGGTGCGGCTTTCGGCGGCATCGTGAATTCCTTCGTTAAAGACATCATAATGCCTCCTATCGGACTTCTCCTTGGAAAGGTAGATTTTACAAACCTATATGCCATACTGAAGAGACCGGCCGAAGCCCTGGTCGAGCATGCAACCCTGGCTCAGGCGCAGGCAGCCGGGGCGGTAACGCTCAATTACGGGCAGTTCATTACCATGGTGATCAATTTCATCATCCTCGCATTCGCCATTTTCATGGTCGTGAAGGGAATGAACAAGCTCCAGGAAATATCGGCAAAAAAGGAGGCCGCCGCCGCACCGGCAGCACCCGCGACAAAGGCCTGCCCTTATTGTAAGTCAGAGATAAAGATAGACGCGGTAAAATGCCCTTTCTGTACTTCCGAGATCCGTTGAGAGCGCGCTGATCCCGGATCTACCGGTTAACGGCCCGTTGTTCATTAATGCCGTTTTCGGACAACGAGAAAGAACATTTCTGAATATTCCTACCTGACGACGGTAATAATGCGGATAATTTTATCGGAACCATTTTCGATATACGCGATATAGACCCCGCCTGCGGCCGTCCGGCCTTCTTTGTCCCTGCAGTCCCATGTTGCCTTGCCGTCAAGGCCGATGTCAAGGACCGTCATCACATTCTTTCCGGAGATATCGAAGATCCTTATCGTCGAGCCTTCCGGTATTCCCTCAAAAATAAGACCCTCTGCGTGTTCTCCCGGATTAAACGGGTTCGGGTAGATCTTCACCTTGTTCAGGTCATCCGGTACCGGCTCGCCGGCAGTTGTATTATCTATGGCAAATGAGGGTGAAACGGCATATTCGCTCGTTACGGGACCGCATAATGCGTATTGTACCGTATTTACGCTCCCGCCCGATGTGCTCCCGCCGATAATATATAAATGATCGTTCACAAACGTGGCGGTGTGATCGCGAAGCGGTGCGGGAAGAGCATAAACCGAGGTCCGGAATTTACCTATGGTCCCGTCGGCATTTATTTCGGCATAATATATCTTATCGGAAAGCTCCGAAGCTGTCTGTCCTCCGGTTATATATAAATACCCGTTGCCGATTGCGGATGCGTGATAGGCAAGGCCTTCCGGCAGGAGATTTTCCGAAAATTCGTAGGTGTCTATCGAATAGTTGATCGGGACTATCCTTGCAATGAGAACAATATCCGAATAATCGTCAGATTCCCCGGCGAGACCTCCGCTGACATATATACAGTCATTAAGCAGCGCCGCGGAGTGGGCAGACAGGCTGAAAGGCAACGGCTGGGTCGAGTTAAAGGCCTCAAGATTACCGTCACCGGTATCCCTCAATTCTGCTAATTGGGTCCAGTTCACCCGGGAATAGACCTCATGCATCCCCCCTATTATATATACGCACCTGTTATAACCTATAGCGCAATGATCATACATACCCTTTGAGGAGAACGCGGTGGTTTCGGAAAGGGGGGCCATATCGGTGCCGCCGAATTCTGCCGTATAAACTTTCTCGGATAATGTTGCCCCGTTCTTTCCTCCTGTTATATAAATATACAATGGGCCGCCAATGCCGTCGTTCGCGGTACATGTCGAATGAGAACTTAATGCCAAAGGGATCTCCTCCGCGGAAATACCGATACTGCTTATACTGCCGTCGGCATTCAACTTTACTAAATATATTGTATTCACCTGGGTGTCGGATACCAGGCCTCCCGTTACCAAAAGATACGGGCCGTCCCCAGCTTCGGCATAAACCGTTGAATGGTCTTTTATCGGGACGGGCAGCGTATTGGCCGAAACGGTGAACCCCGTTATGCAGCCCTCCGCTTTTGCCCTTAACCACACGGAGCCGTCCGATATCCCGGCAAGGTTATTGATGCCTGCCGTAGAACACCATGTTATATATGAAGATCCCGCGGGTTTATCTCCGTTATTCCCGATCTGCTCCTCGTCGATATCTTCCCAGACAAGATCATCAAGGCTGTATTGCCAACCGATGGTATATAGTGAATACTCCGCTGTATCGGTGACCGTGTAATTCACGGTAACCGTGCCGGAGTCGCCGGTAATACCGTCGATCGTCAATACGGGGATTGAGACGGCGGGCACGGGAATATGAAAAATACATGAAACTATGAAGATGAGCCGGAAAATCTTCTTCAGCATATCTCACTCCATACAAAGGTTTTTTTTATTGTGCATTTCCTTTTCATTATACACTATCGGGGATTATATTCAATGTTTTTGGGATCGTTTTATGAAATTCCGGATGTTCGGGGGAAAATGGTCGGGGCGACTGGACTCGAACCAGCGACCCCTTGGCCCCCATCCAAGTGCGCTACCAAACTGCGCTACGCCCCGGCCTTTTTTGTTAATCTGTCTATCCGTGAAATAATAGAATCGACCTTGATTATAATGTTTTCTATGTTTTTGTCAACTTTTTTGGAAAAATTCTTTTTAATGCCTTTGAGCTGGACACCGCTGTCCTTCTCTTTCTTTATCTTACGCATTATTTCTAGATTACTCCGCGTGATCTGCCTTCTTCCCTTTTCATCCGTCCGCACCTTCAGCTGAGGGAATTCCCTGATCCAGTTGCGGACCGTCTGCGTGGTCACCTTGAGTTCTTTGGCGACCTCAGCCGGGGTATAGAATATCTTTTCGGTGTTCATTGTCTAAGGGCGGCGTTGGGGGTCCGAAGACCCCCTCCGCCGTGCGTTTTGAATTGGTCAGGCCGGAAAAATTTATTTTTTCTTGGCCACAACCGCTTTGAGGCTCGAGCTTGCCGAGAAATGAGGAACCGACTTGGCGGGGATCCTGATCTTGGCTTTCGTCTTGGGATTGATGCCCTGGCGAGCTTTTCTTTCCTTGACGGAGAACGTGCCGAAGCCGATGAGGGTGACTTTTTTCTTGCCTTTGAGGGCTTTCTTCACTTCATCAACAAACGCATCTACGGCCTTCTGGGCCTGCACTTTGGTCACGCCGACCTTGTCGGCGACTGTGGCAACCAATTCTTTCTTGGTGAGATTTGCCATACTAGTACCTCCAAATACTATAAAACGATTTCATCTTTTAATGAACGGGACATCAGCTCCCTGATTCCGTCCCCGGCATTCTTTTTATCGTAAACTATATCTCTTATCACTGTTGCGATAGGCATCTCTATCTTTTTCTTGCCCGCGATCTCGGCAACGATCTTCGATGTCTTAATGCCCTCGGCAACATGGACCATCTTTTTCGATATATCCTCTATTTTTTTACCGCGCGCGAGCTCTTTGCCTACATGGTAATTCCTGGAAAGACCGCTCGTGCAGGTCACTATAAGATCGCCCATACCCGAAAGCCCCATGAACGTTTCCCGCCTTGCAAGAAAAGCTCTGCCAAACCGCATCATTTCATATAAGGCTCTGGTTATATAACTGGATCTGCAGTTATTGCCTAATTTAAGCCCGTCAATTATTCCGGCACCGATGGCCATCACATTTTTAAGCGCCCCGCCGATCTCTACGCCCGCGATGTCATCGGAAGAATAGCATCTGAACTGTTCGTTCGAGAACATTTTCGCAATGAACCGCGCAAGTTCGATATCGCGGGAAGCTACGGAAACGGCAGTGATCTTTTTTCCCGCCACTTCCTCCGCATGGGACGGTCCTGAAAGAACGGCGAACTTTTTCGAAAGGGACGGACAGACGGAGAGCCAGATCTCGGAAGGCCTCTTTTTCAGAAGAAGGTCGTATCCTTTTGTCAGGCTGACAAGAGCGCGGGTCTTCCGGGATACGTTCTTCGCGCATTTTTCCGAAACATATTTAAGCCCGATCGTAGGAACGGCCGATATGATAACCTCCGCCTCGTCGATAGCTTCTTCAACCGTTTTCACGCCTTTGATGCTCTTCGGCATTTTAAAACCGGGAAGATATACCGTGTTCTCTTTCCGCTTATTTATCAGATCGACCACGCCGGGATCGTAGTCCCAGATCCGGATCTTGTGATTTTTATTCTTCGACGATGTTAATAATAAGGATGCCGCGGAACCCCAAGCCCCCGCTCCCAGTACTGCTAAATCCATATTGAGATTATAATACATTTTTTTAATAAATCAAGTTTTTTCTTTAATAATAAGGGTTTAGAACGGTCGGGCTTTTTTCAGAAAAGACGCTTCTCTTCGTTTTTAGCGAATCTGCGAAGATTTGCGCGATGTTTTATGATGATGAATATTCCGAGGAGAACAAGGAAAATCCGGGAACCGATCCCGAGGTTCCGCATAAGGGCCTGTATCACGACTGTCAGCGCGGCGCTTACGGAGGCCACAGAGACGATATGCGTGAAGATGAGTACCGCGATGAAAACGAAAAGAGCGATCATGATGATCTTGGGAAAAAGCGCGAGAAGGATACCCAGTGATACCGCAACGCCCTTTCCTCCCTTGAAGCGGAGGAAGATCGAATACATATGCCCGAGAATTATGAATGCGGAGCAGATCACATAATAATCCGACGGCTCCGCGAATACGTGCGGCTCGGGAAAAAATCTTTTAAGGAATATCACCGGAACAAAGGCCTTGGCCGCATCGAGTATCATGGATACAATGCCCGCAACGGGTCCGGCCGCCCTGAACGCATTCGTGGCCCCTACATTGCCGCTCCCTATTTCCCTGATGTTCTTTCCGGTAACGATCCTTACGATGATATACGAGAACGGTATCGAACCGATCAAAAACATGATCGCTGGAACAATGACGAACTGAATGGTCATCTTCGCTCAATGATGTCTATCTTAAGAGGTATTCCCGAGAGCTCGAGGGCGGCGGCAAGTTTTTTCTCGATGAATTTCACGATCTGCGCGTTTATGTAGTTCTTATTATTGACGAACACTTTGAATGCGGGCGGGCGGACATCCGTCTGCACGGCATAGAATATCTTGAGGTTCCTGAAGAATCCGGGGAGCTCGCCTTCCATGATGTTCTGCACGGCGCGGTTGAGATGCGATGTCTGGATGTTTATCCTGTACTTCTGGAACTCGACGAACGATTTATCAAGAAGGGCTCTCACATTGTATCCTTCGGTGGCGGAGATGAACTCGACATTGAGACCCGGATAAAAATTGAATTTATCCTCTGCGTCCGCGCGGAACGACCTTTTTCTTTCTTCCCGCGCCTCTGTTATCATATCCCATTTATTGTAAACGAGGAAAAGACACTTAGCCCTGTTCTTCGCAAGCGCCCCTATCTTCTGATCCTGTTCCGTTATCCCCTTCTCGATATCAACGAGGAGAAGGACTATGTCCGATCTCTCCACGCTCTTTATCGTTCTCAGTATAGAATACACTTCCACTTTATTGTCCACTTTCGCCTTTCTTCTCAGGCCGGCCGTATCAATTAGCGTGAGCCTGAGGCCGTGAAAATTGATCTCGCTGTCCACGCAATCCCTTGTGGTCCCGGGAGTGGATGAGACGATCATCCGGTCGGACTGCATGAGATAATTGATCAGGCTGGATTTTCCCGAATTGGGCTGCCCTACGACGGCAATGCACATATTGTCGGAGGGCGCTTTCTTTGAATTTTTCAGCGTAGTCAATTCCTTTGCAACCTCTTCGCACATAAGAAGAAGAGGCTCTATATTCCTCCTGTGCGCAGCAGAGATCGCAAGCTGTTTTTTCATCCCGAGCTTGGCGAATTCGTGAATATATTCCTTGACTGAATCCTCGTCGATCTTATTGATGGCAAGGACCACGGGTTTGCCGTGTTTTCTCAAGATCTCGGCGATATCCTCATCATTGGGCATCATGCCCACACGGCCGTCAACGATGAAAATGGACATATCCGATTCGGTGATGGCGAAAAGCGCCTGCTCCCTTATTTTTTCGGAAAGTCCGCTTTTCCCGTCCTCAATGCCGCCCGTATCGATAAGGATGAACCGGAAATCCCCTCTTATGAAAGTGCTGTATTTCCTGTCGCGCGTAACTCCCGGTATCTTCTCCGTTATCGCTTCCGATTTTCCGAGGAGCGAGTTGAATAGCGTGGATTTGCCCACATTGGGGCGCCCGATAAGCGCGATCGCGATGTCTTTCATTTCTGATATTTTACTTTTTCTTTATATTTTTTCAAGACCTGCTTTAAAAAATCAATGTTCTCGCCCTTCTTTGCCGATATGAATACCGCCTCAGGGAAACGTTTGCGGAAAGCTTCAAGACGGGTACGGCCGAATTTCGTATCCACTTTATTGAAAACGACCAGTTCCTTCTTGTTTTTTGCGATCTCCGATACATACTCGTTCACGATCCCCATCTGAACTCCGATATCTTTTGCGGAAATATCGTACATCTTTATTACAAGGTCCACGTCCGAAAGGGTTGAAAGCGTTGTCTTAAACGCGATAAGCAGTGTGCTCGGCAGGTCGCGGATAAATCCGATCGTATCCACGAACAGCATCGTATCTCCTTCAATATAACCCCTTTTTACCAGCGTGTCGAGCGTAGAGAAAGGCCTTGTCATCGTTGCCGCATCCGATCCGGTAAGGCAATTGAGAAGGGTCGATTTCCCGGAATTCGTATATCCGCAGATGGCCGCCGTGAACATTCCCCTTCTTTTTTTGCTCTGCTGGCGGTAATTGTTCTCTATCTTTTTCAGTTTCCCTTTGATAACGGATATCCTCTTCAGAACGTTCCTTCTCTGGTATTCGAGTTTCTGTTCCCCGGGGCCCGTGGTCCCTATGCTCCCTCCGGGGCGGGAGAAGCCTTCCGCGCCCTTCAGTCTGGGAAGCTCGTAGCGGAGGAAGGCAAGTTCCACCTGCAGCGCCGCGGCGGCGGAGCGGGCATTCCTGCGGAATATCTCTATAATGACCTCTTCGCGGTCCGTGATGACCGGAACGAAAGCGCCCAGTTCCTTCTCGAGATTATAGCGCGAAGTGGGCGTCAGTTCCTTGAGAAAGCAGAGGGCGTCGTATTTCTCCTCTTTCAGCATTCCCGCGATGATCCCGAGATGGCCTTTTCCGATATAGGTGCGCGGCGACACCTTTCTTTGTTCGAACACATATGAACGCGAACACCTTATATCGATATTCTTCAGAAGCCGCTCGAACTCTTCCTGCATTTCCGCGCGGTATATATCCTCGTCCTTGGATGTAACGGGGAATACGAGAAGTCCTTTATATATCTCAGCCATTCTGCAGTACTGCCGTTTTCTCCTTGGGTTCTATGAAACTGAGCGAATTTTTGTAGATCATTATATCCCTTTCGCCGTCCCAGACCACTATTACGAACTGGTCGTAGGCCTTTACTTTTCCCGTCAGGGAATCGCCGCTATGCAGGCGGAATTTAGCCTCCCTGCCTTTCGTTTTCAATTCCAGCAAATAGGGTTCCTGAAAATTTACCGACATAACCGGATCCTCCTAATCATCTTTTTTAAGATGTTCTTTTATTTTTTCCAGCGCCTTTTCCGGCCCGTCGTCCATCGGTATATCGATCCTTTCCCGGTACCGTTTAAACCATGTTATCTGGCCCTTCGCATAGTTGCGCTGATGTTTCTTCACCGTATCGATGAGCTCGTATTTCGTATGTATCCTTCCTTCGAGAAAATCATTTATCTCATTGAAGCCGAGAGCCCTGAATTTATCGCCGATCACCTTCTTCTCTTTCAGGTTTTTCACCTCTTCTATCCAGCCGGCATCGAACCATCCGTCTATCCTTTTTTCGATCCTCTCGTAGAGGGCTTTGCGTTCCATTGTGATATTGAATATCCTGTATTCCCGGAAAACGGCATTTCCGTGACTTTCCGTTTCGAGAGATGATACCGTTCTTCCCGTGAGAAAGTATATCTCCAAGGCCCTTGTGATCCGCACCTTGTCGTTTGGGGATATCTTGCCCGCATAGGCGGGGTCCACTTCTGCGAGCATCCCGCGCATTTCGCCCCAGGACGACTGCGCCGCTTTATCCTTTATCTCTTTCCTTGTTCTTTCATCCCTCGGTATATCCGGCGCAATGCCGCGGATCAGCGTTTCGATGAAAAGGCCGCAGCCGCCGGCCACGATCACTCCGCCGCGGATCTCCTTCAGCGCTTCTTTCACATCAAGCGCGAAGTTATACGCGGAATAATAAACGCCGGGATTCACATGATCCATTAAAAAGATCCTCACGCCCTTTGTTTCTCCCGGCAGCGGCTTGCCGCTCCCCAAGCCAATCGCCCTGTATATCTGGACGGAGTCGGCCGAGATAATATCCGCTCCGATCTCTTTTGCCAGCGTAACGGCAATATCGGTTTTCCCGATACCGGTCGGGCCTGTTATGAAAACGGGTTTCATCTATAGATCTTGAGGACTCTTTCGATCTTTGACGCTTTTCCCGCCGCGCGGTCAAAATTCACGACAACGCCCTGTATGGACGGTGCGCTCGGCGAGACTTCGAAGCGCGTGGGGAGTTCATAGAGAAAATTATCGATAACGGATTCGAGCGTGATCCCTATCACACTGTCGTATGCCCCGCACATCCCGGCATCCGTGATATATGCGGTGCCGCCGGGTTGGATCCGTTCGTCGGCGGTCTGTATATGCGTATGCGTCCCGATTATAGCCGTGATCCTTCCGTCGAAATGCATCCCGAAGGCCCTCTTCTCGCTCGTTGCCTCCGCGTGAAAATCCACGATAACGGGGCCTTTGAAGTCAGAGAACTTTTTGAGAAGTTTTTCCATCGCATCAAAAGGCGAATCGAAATTCTTATTGATCAATACCCGCCCGTGCATATTGATCACGAGGATTTCGAGATCTCCGGCTTTGAAAATACCATGCCTGTTCCCGGGAACGCCCGGGGGATAGTTCGCCGGGATCAGCATATTGGGAAGGTCCATCTCGATAAGTTCGAAAACCTCTTTGTTCTGAAAGGTGTGATTGCCTCCCGTTACAACATCAACTCCGGCTTCCGTCATCTCGAAGAAGCTCTTCTGGTTTATCCCGTTCCCGTGGCAGGCATTCTCGCCGTTGGCTATCACAAGACCGGCATTGAACTCTTTCTTTAATTCCTGTAGATGGTTCTTGAGCACCTTTCTTCCCGTTTTCCCGAACACATCGCCCAGAAAAAGGATATTGCAGATATCACTCATTAAGATCTACTTGGTCCACGATGGCAACGATAACGGCGTCTATAGGCATCTCGAGATCGCCCACTGCCTCTCTTGAAGAACGGCCCTGCACGGTAACGAGAACGAAATCCCCGATGCCCGCCTGGGTCACGTCGATCGCTTCGAAGGAACTGCCGGAGGGTTTGCCCGTTCTTATATCATAGGGTTGTATGATGAGAATCTTCTTTCCCTTGTATTTTTCTTCTTTTCTGGTGCAAACGACGTTCCCTGTTACTTTTGCGTATATCATATCTTGCCTTTTGCCTTATTATAAACGCATTCCCGTTTTATTTCAAGCCGTATTTCCTTATAAACGGGCTTCATACCAACCCCTCGATCCTGAAGGGGGGATCGATCTCTATTTTTATGTCCGTTCCCTTTGTCGGGTGCTTGAACTGCAATTTTTTCGCACAGAGAAGATGTCCCGTGAATCCGTATTCCTTTCCTTCGAAAACGATATGCCGGTCCTTCCTTCCGTAATCAAGATCGCCAACGATCGGATGCCCGATGGAGCGCATATGCACCCTTATCTGATGGGTCCTTCCCGTGATAAGCCGGAATTCGACGAGGGAAAGGCCTCCTTTCGTTCTCAGCATCCTGAATTCCGTCTTTGCCTCTTTCGGTGCTACGCCGCCCACTTTGAACAGTTTCCGGTTCGAAGGCGAACGGCCTATCGGAATATCTATGAGCGCTTCGCGGTTCTTGGGTTCGCCGTGCACGATGCCCCAGTATGTTTTCTCTATCTCGCGCTTTTTCTGCGCGGCTATGAGCGCATAATACGCCTTTTCGTTGAGGGCTATCATGAGAAGCCCGCTCGTATCCTTGTCCAGCCGGTGAACGATGCCGGGCCTTTCCGTGCCGCCGATCACGGGAAGATCGCGGTAACGTTTGATCAGGGCATTGGCGATCGTATCGTTCTTATGGCTTATGCCGGGATGGACTATCTGTCCCGGAGCTTTATTGATGATCAGGATATCCCCGTCCTCGTACACGATATCAAGTTCCATCTCCGCCGGTTCGAGGCCGCAGGACTCGGGTTCGGACTCCTCGGGAACGAAGATCTCATCCCCGGCGCGGATCTTCGAGGAGGGCTTCACGGCGGCGCCGTTCAATGTAATTTCGCCCTTTTTTATCATTCTCTGGATATTGGCGCGCGAATGGAATTTCTCCCCGAGTATGCCGAATATGAAATTGTCTATGCGGTCAGCGTCCGCTTCCGCTTTTATGAGCATTTTTCTTTTTTGCCCCTTCGCTTTTAAAATAATCCCACAACGAATATACCAAAGATATGGAGACGCCCACATAGACCACATTGCGCGTTTCACGGGCGGAAAGCGAATAATTGAAATCGCTCTCGCGGTACATCTTGTAGAACCGGTATGAAAGAAGCGAATACGCAAGCGTCAGGGGCACGGTGGCCAGAAATATCGTGGTGCCTCTTTTAAGCGGCGTTTCCTTGTATTCCGTTTCTTCGGCGAACGCGGATACGGAGAAGACCAGAAGTAAAACAATAGCGATGCTATATCTTTTCATTTTTCCTGAGCAAGTGATAGATGAGGAAGATAACGGGAAGGAGGATCAGGATGATGACTTGGGAAAAGGTCAGACCAAGGATATAAAGTTTCTCGTAATCGCCCCTGAAGAACTCAAGAGAGAATCTCAGGACAGAATACAGGGCCACATAAGAAAGGAAGACCTCCCCGTTGAACTTTTTCTTTTTCGCAATGAGGGAAAGCAGTATGAAGATGATAAATAGCCCCAGCGATTCCCAGAGCTGGGTCGGCACTCTGAAAACGGCGGTGCCGTCCGCGGCGTATTCCCCGAAATGCGTTGCAAAAAAAGTTCCCGCGTGAACGCATTTCCCGTAGCAGCATCCGTTCAGAAGGCAGCCCTGACGGCCTATGGCATGTCCAAGGGCAAGCGCCGGCGCATAGACATCGGAAAGGATGCCGATGGGGAGTTTCTTTATCAGGGCGAATATGATCCCCGCGGAAAAGCCGCAGGCAAGTCCGCCGAGAAAAACGAATCCGGCGCGCGTGAAGATATAGGCGGCCGGATGCGCGAGAAAATCCTTGAAGTAGAGTATGATATAGAAAAGGCGGGCGCCGATTATGGCGAATACGATCATGAATATCCCGAGGTCGAAGACCTTGTCCGGATCGATGCCGGCATTGCGCGCAAGGCGCTGCGCCGTCATCAGGCCCCAATATACGCCGATGGCGACCATGAGGCCGTAATAAGTTATCTGAAGGCCGAAGATCTTGCAAAGGTCAGGCGACATTCTTTTTCACCGCGAACTGGCCTATAATGAAAAGAACGATGCCGATATCGATAGAGATGTCGGCAAGATTGAAGGTGGGCCAGGCGAACCTTCTGTAATAAAGGTGCAGAAAATCGAACACATATCCGTTGATGAGCCTGTCAACGATATTGCCGAGGCCGCCGCCGAGTATGAAAGCGAACCCGATGACCTCGATATTTTTAAGTTTTTCGAAATGTTTTAAAAGATAGAAAGAGAAAAGAGCGAGACCGGCCAGCATAAAACCCGCCTTGATGAGCATCGGTGTATTTTGAAGTATCCCGAATATCAGCCCCCTGTTCTCCACATAAGTGATCTTGAAAAATCCGGGAATGAGGCTTATTTCTCCGTAATCGTCCGTAAGCGCTTTTTTTATAAGGATTTTAGAAAGGAGGTCGCCGGCAAGGAGGGCGGCAGAGATGAGGAAATACCAGTAACGCTTCATCGCAGATTACTTGATCTTTCCGTCCTTTTCCAGTTGTTCCCTGCAGGTCACGCAGTAGATCGAGTGAGGCTTGGCTTTCAGCCGGCCTTCTCCGATCGGTTTTCCGCACTCCTCGCATTTTCCGTATGTGCCTTTTTCGATCTTCTCGAGAGCGATCTCGACCTGCTCGAGAAGATTCTGATCTATATCGATGATGCTGAGGGACTTATTCCTTTCGAACTCTTCGTTCGATATATAGCCCGGATCGTCCGGATAATGTGAAAGGCTGTCGCCCGAAGCGTGCGTCGATTCGGATAATCCGTCCAGTGACATCTCGATGTGCTTTTTGAGCTTCAGAAGCGCTTCCTTGTACTTTGCAAGTTCCTCTTTCTTGAATTTCATATATCCTCCTTGCTCCAATTCTTTATCTGTTCCGCGCAGTCGCTGCAGAGGCCTTTTTTAAGATCGGTCCTGTAGTTCCAGCAGCGCGTGCATTTTTCCCCGGGCGATTTCGTAACTTCGATCCGTGTCTCTTCCTGCATTGAGGGATCGCATAAGGTTGACACACCGGATACGATGAGGAACTCCTTGAGGTCGAACAGTTCCAGCACATCCTTGAATTCCTCTTTTTTATATTTGATCGTGACGGCGGCATCAAGGGAAAGGCCTATCGCCTTCTCTGCCCTGCGGTTCTCGAGTTCCTTGAGTACAATGTCACGAAGATCGAATGCCTCTTTGTATTTTTCGTTCCCCTCGCCCCATTCTGCCGGGATATTGAACCATTTATCCAGAAAGACCGATTCTTTATCTTTATAAAGGAAGCGGAAGGTCTCTTCCGCGGTGAATGAAAGGACGGGGGATATCCTCTGGAGAAGTACGGTGAGTATATAATGCATCGCGGTCTGAGCCGATCTTCTTTTCCGGGAGCGCGGCGGATTCATATAGAGCCTGGATTTTATCATGTCGAAATATAGGGCGCTCAATGTCACGGTAAGGAATTCAATAAGACCGTGATATACTCTGTGATATTCGTATTTATCGTACGCATCATCTATAGAGGCCGCGAAATCATGGAGCGCTTTCATCGCCCATTTGTCGAGGTTCTCCATTTCGGCGTACGGAACGACGTCCTTTTCGGGATCGAAATCGGCAAGGTTCATCAGTATGAACCGGAGCCTGTTGCGGATGTTCTTGTAAGCGTCCGTCATCTGATTGAGCACATTGTACGAAAATCTGAAATCCTCTGTGTAGTCGATACTTGCGACCCAGAGCCTCAGGATCTCTGCTCCGTATTTTTTCACCACTTCAAGGGGCGAGATCACATTGCCGAGCGATTTGGACATCGGACGGCCTGTCTCGTCGAGCGAGAAACCGTGGGTGAGGACCTTCTTGTACGGGGCGGCGCCCCTCATGATCACTGAGGGCCACATTGAGGACTGAAACCAGCCCCTGTACTGGTCCGTGCCTTCGAGATACATCTCGCAGGGAACGGATTCCTTCATTTTCCCTTCCAGAACGGCAAACCAGGATACGCCGGAATCGAACCATACATCAAGTATGTTCTTGCCCTTGGCTATATCCGCGCTCTTGCATTTAGGGCATTCAAGTTTGCCGGCGGCAAGTTCATCGAGTTCCCTTACGAACCAGATATCGCTCGATTCTTTCCTGATCCTTTCCACGAGTTGTTCGGTGAACGCGGTATCGACGAATTCTTCCCCGCAGCTTTTGCAAATGAGCGAAGGTATGGGGACGCCCCAGCTGCGCTGCCGTGATATGCACCAGTCCGTCCGGTTCTCGACCATATTGGCGAACCTTACTTCGCCCCACCCCGGTATCCAGCCCGTTTTCGCGGTCGCCTCGAGAACGCTGTTTTTAATATTCTGCTCGAGCGTATCTATGAACCACTGGGGAGTCGCCCTGAACACGAGCGGATTATGACATCTCCAGCAGTGCGGATATGAGTGGGTTATCTTCTTCTCTTTTATCAGAAGGCCTTTGGCGCCGAGTTTTTCGACGATGACCGGATTGGCATGGAATACGCTCTCTCCTTTCATCTCGGCATATTCATCCGTGTATTTTCCCTTATCGTCAACGGGGGAGAATATTTCGAGACCGTATTTCTTTCCCATCTCGAAGTCTTCCTGGCCGTGGCCGGGCGCCGTGTGGACGCAGCCCGTACCCTGTTCCAGCGTGACATGCTCCCCGAGGATCACGGGGCAGTTCTTCTCCAGAAGCGGATGCCTGTATGTCATGCCCTCGAAGGCGGAACCGAGTTTGTCCTCGAGGAGTTCGTATTCATTTATCTCCATTTCCGTCATGCTCTGTTTCAGAAGTTCTTTGGCGACGATCCATTCCTCTTTATCCACCCGCACTCGGCTGTAGACGAAATTCGGATGGAGCGATACGGCGAGGTTCGCCGGTAGAGTCCAGGGCGTGGTTGTCCAGATCACAATATAGAGGTCCTTGTGCCCGTTAACCTTGAATTTCACGAAAATGCTCGGTGAAGTGTGGTCATTGTATTCCACCTCGGCCTCGGCCAGAGCCGTTTCGCAGGACATGCACCAGTGTATCGGTTTTCTGCCTTTATTGATATATCCCTTCTTGTATATCTCGGAAAAAGCCTTGAGGATATCGGCCTCGTAGTCGAAGCTCATCGTTTTATACGGGTCATCCCAGTCTCCGAGTATGCCGAGCCGTTTGAACTCGTCCCGCTGAACACCTATAAATTTCTCCGCGTATTCGCGGCATTTCTTCCTGAATTCTACGAGGTCCTGCGTTTTTTCTTCCTTTCTGACCATGAGTTCTATGGGAAGACCGTGGCAGTCCCAACCCGGTACATATGGAGAATGATAACCCCTCATGTAGTGGTATTTGCATACAAAATCCTTGAGTATCTTGTTCAGAGCGTGGCCGATGTGTATATGTCCGTTGGCGTAGGGAGGGCCGTCGTGAAGTATCTTGACCTCTCCGTCTTTGTTCTTCTTTAAGATCTTTTTATAAATATTTTCTTCGTCCCAATATTTAATGAGTTTTGGTTCGTTTTCGGTCAGGTTCGCTTTCATCGAAAAGTCTGTTTTCAGCAAGTTTAAGAACTTTTCGCCCTCTTTTTCGCTCATCGTATTCTCCTAAGCTTTTAATCGGATATTATATAATGAAAAGGGAAAAAAATCAAATCCCCGAATAGGAGAAAGATCCGCATGTCATTTGAAAGAGGCGCGGTATTTCGAATAGTTCTCTATAAAATATACGGCCGTTAGCACGGCAAGGTATACGATCAGAAAAGCCGCCGGATCGGGAAATCCGTATTTCAGAACGGGGGATCCCGAGTAAAACGCAATATTGAGGAAGATCACATAAAAACAGTAAAGTCCGGAAAGGGAGAAGAGAAAGGAAAAAATATTGAAAAGGCCCTTTGCTTTTTTCCCGCCGTAATTATTCGGAACGGAACCGAAATTCCGGAAAAAAAACAATAACCCGCCTTTCTCCCGGGGATAAAGCGCCGACCGGCCGGAGAGATAGACGAAGTATAGTTCGAAACTGATGATGGAAAGGAGAATTTTGCCCGTAAGCCCGTACCATATTGCCGTTTTGAGACCGAAGGCCGTTGCCGCCGCAAGCCAGAGCGGGTTCGCTTCGAGGCCGAGATCGGGAGTGATCCGGACGGTCACGAAGAAATCCCCGAGATGAGCGGCAAGGTTCAGAAAACCCGCGGCAAGGGCGGGTGTGAGATATCTCCTGCAAAGATCCGTCCTGTTTTTAAAAACGGAAAGAAGAAAAAGCGCGGCCGCGAAAACTGCGGCCCATGCGGCAATGCACACCGCATATCCGAGCGCAGGGTATTCTTTGAATAGTCTAGAAAACATCTCCATACGGTGAATTATAGCATGGCCTTTTCATATTTTCAAACTGACGGCCGGAACATTCTTTGCGGCGGCACATCTCCGGCTGGAGATCCGCGGTTTCACAAATGCTTGTATTTTTTCTTATTTATGTTAAAATTAAAAAAACGGAGTGGATATGGACGGAACAAACGAAAATCTAGGCGATATCCTTCTGAAATACAATCTTATTGAGGAGGATAGTCTTAAAGAAGCCCAAAAAATCGAAAGCTCGTCCGGCGGCAAACTCGGAGAGATACTTATCGAGAAGGGTTTCATTTCGGAGGACGATCTGTTCTGGGCAATGGGAAATAAATTCTCTCTGCCGTACATCAATCTTTCTCTCGGGATGATCGACCTTGAGCTTCTCACGCTCTTCCCCAGGGAAATGCTCCAGAACAATGATTTTCTCCCGCTCGTCAAGTTCGGGAATGAACTTACCGTTTGCGTAACGGATCCGACAAATGCAAAACTTCTTGCGGGGATCGAGGATATCACGCAGTGCAAGATCAATGTTTCTCTGTGCTCTTATTCGGATTTCAAGAAGATCAAAGAGCAGGTGATAGCTAAATGGGAAGGTAAGGAGATAAATTACGAAAGGGTGCTCGTCAATTTCTTCGAGCCGGTGCCCGAATCAACGGTGAACGGGCTTCTCAAGGACGAAAGCATGTCCGCTATGATCCTGTTCATCTTCGATGAGATGGTGAGACACGCGTCCGACAGTATGACGCTTATAAATTCCGGCCTCGAGATAAGGGTCTTTATGAACTTTAAGGGGCTTAGAACGCTGAAGATGCGCGTACCGGGCTCCGCCTGGAAGATGATGAAGGAGAAGCTTTTAGAGTTTCAGCGCCTTTCGGGGGGAGAGAATATCGTTATATCCCGCGACATCAACTATGTATTTTCCTACAATACCGTTTCCGATAACTGTGTTCAGATAAGGAACGTGTACAAACTGACCCGCGTGGCCTCCTTCGAACAGCTTGGTCTTACACATGAACAGAAGATCATGCTCGACAACGTGATCCCCTTTAAGAAGGGTCTGTGCGTTTTCTCTTCGAAGGACAAGTCCCTCTCAAGAAAGATCGCCTACAATATCCTGAATTTTCACGAAAGCCTCAATGTGATCACGGTCAAACTTGATAACAATGTGGTGCTCGAGGGTTTTGACAATATCATCAACTTCGAACAGTATGATGACGCGATCAAGCACGGGGATTTCGATGTTCTGGTCGCCGACGACAGGGAGATCGGGATGGCCGATCTGGCATATCTTCTTGAGCAGGGCAAACTCGTGCTTCTCATCGCCCACACATCCACGAGCAGGGAGTGGATAGATTATTACTACACGCATAAGGAGCTCTATGAAAGGATTCTTCCCCATATCAAGCTTCTCATCACCTCCGTCATTGTCCCGAAGCTCTGCGATGCCTGTAAAAAGGAGGTGAACTTCTCCCTGATCCCGACCGACATTTTCTCATTTTACAAGGATGTGAAGTTCTACGAAGCCGGTCGGTGCGAAGAATGCAAGTTTTCGGGGTATGTCGGGTTCAAGGAGTTCAATGAGCTGCTTTATATAGACAATAAAGTTGAATCCCTTCTCAAGGACAGGATGAACGCGGAATCGATATTCGCTACTCTGAAAAGCAGCGGTTTCATCGGGATACGGGACCGTCTCTTCGAACTCGCGAAGGGCGGCGAGATCCCCTACTACTTTTTAATATAGGAGCGTTCAAATGGAGAATGCCAATTACGGGATAAAGGACCTTCTTTCGGCACTTGTGAAGAACAGCGGATCCGACCTTCATCTTACCGTCGGGATGCCCCCCACGATCAGAGTGCACGGCGCGCTAATCAAGATGAACCTTCCGCCTCTCACTTCAAGTGAAATTAAAAGGCTTGCCAACGAAGTTCTGAGCGACAAGCAGAGGGCCGATCTTGAAGAGAATCTGGAACTTGACTGCGCATACGAGATACCGGGACTTTCGCGTTTCAGGGTGAACATCTTCTATTCGCGGCTTGGGCCGGCGGGTGTTTTCAGAACGATCCCTACAAAGATAAAAACGATGGCTGAACTCAATATGCCGGTGCATCTTGAAGAGCTCGCAATGAAGAACCGCGGCCTCGTGCTCGTGACCGGCCCCACGGGAAGCGGCAAATCAACTACGCTCGCCGCGATCATCAATAAGGCCAATCAGTTGAGGAAGGACCATATTCTCACCATCGAAGACCCGATCGAGTTCGTTCACACGCCGATCAACTGCATCATCAATCAAAGAGAAATAGGAAGCAATACAAGGTCTTTCGCAAACGCGCTGAGAAGCGCTCTGCGCGAGGACCCGGATATTATCCTCGTGGGAGAAATGCGCGATTATGAAACAATATCGCTTGCCATCACCGCGGCGGAAACGGGACACCTCGTTTTCGCCACTCTGCACACTAATTCCGCCGCATCCACTATCGACAGGATCATCGACGTGTTTCCGCCGCATCAGCAGGCGCAGATCAAGACCCAGCTCGCCGAAACGATACAGGCCGTCATAGCGCAGCAGCTCATCCCGACAAGGGACGGAAAAGGCCGCGTATGCGCACTCGAGATCATGATGGGCACCTATCCCGTGAGAAGCCTGATCCGTGAAGGTAAGACCTTCCAGCTTGCCACCGTTATGCAGACGAGTACGAAGGAAGGCATGGTGCTTCTTGATCAATCGCTCAAGGACCTTGTTAAAAAAGGCGTTATCTCTCCAAAAGAGGCCTATCACAGGGCCATAGAGAAGAAAGCTTTTGAAGACCTGATAAAAGCGGGGATCTGATATGTGCGGGATCGTGGGTTATATCGGCGGCTCCAATGCCGTGAACGCTGTTGTTGAAGGGCTCCACAGGCTGGAATACCGCGGATACGACTCCGCAGGCATCACCTTTCTGGAAGACCGCGAATTGAAAACGATAAAAGATAAGGGCAGGGTAGCCCATCTTGTGGATATGATCCCGCCTGAAATATTTTCCGAGGTCGCGATAGGGCATACGCGATGGGCGACGCACGGGAAACCCTCCCATGAGAATGCGCATCCCCATCACGATTGCGGGGGCACCATATCCGTTGTTCACAACGGCATAATAGAGAACTACATCCTGTTGAAAGAACTTCTGATCAAGGAGGGCCATAAATTCGTGTCGGAGACCGATACCGAAGTCATCGCACATCTCATCGAAAAATATTATGAGGGGAGTATAGTCCTCGAGCAGGCCGTAAAAATGGCAATAGACTCCCTGGAGGGTACTTACGGGCTTGTAGTGCTTTCCTCGAAGGAACCGGATAAGATCATCGCCGCCAGAAGGGCTTCTCCGATCATCCTTGGAGTAGGCGATAAGGAGAATTTCGTCGCCTCGGACGCAACGGCGATCGTAAAGTACACAAAAAAGATAATCTACCTCGAAGACGGCGAACTGGCGGTTCTGACAAGGAATGATATCAGGATATTCAATCAGCGCAATATTAAAGTTGATAAAAAAATCTCTTCGATAACGTGGGACGAAAAACACACGAGCAAGGATGGCTATCCCCATTTCATGCTGAAGGAGATACACGAACAGCCCGGATCTTTTCATAATACTCTCGCGGGTCATATCGACGCCGAGGAGGGAACGGCGCATCTTGGAGGAATGGATAATCTTTTCCCCGGGAACAGCATACACAGGATCCGCCGCATCGTGATCCTCGGATGCGGGACTTCCTGGCATGCCGGGCTTCTCGGCGAATATTACCTCGAGCGCCTGACCGGGATACCCACAGAGGTGGAATATGCCTCCGAGTTCAGGTACAGGACGCCGTCCATTGATGAGGATACCTTCGTCATCGCCCTTTCACAGTCCGGGGAAACGGCGGATACGATGGCTGCGATCAAAGAAGCAAAGAACAGGGGCGCCAAGGTTTTCGGCATCGTGAACGTGATCGGATCATCCGTATCCAGAGAGGTCAATCAGGGCCTTTACATCCATGTGGGCCCCGAGATCGGCGTAGCCAGCACCAAAGCTTTCCTTTCGCAGGCCGCGGCGCTTTTTTTGATCGCCCTTTATATCGGCAGGAAAAAGATCGTCTCCTACAAGGAGGGCATGGAGTATATTGCCGAACTCGAAAAACTCGAGGATAAACTCCGGGCCGTTCTTGCCGGAACGGAAAAGAAGGTGAAGGAGCTGGCGGAGAAATACGCCTCTTATCCGAGTTTTCTCTATCTCGGAAGAGGGTTGAATTTCCCGATAGCTCTCGAGGGCGCGCTAAAACTCAAGGAGATCTCTTATATTCATGCTGAAGGGTATCCCGCAGGCGAGATGAAGCACGGGCCTATCGCGCTCATCGACAAGAACTTCCCCGCGTTCTTTGTCGCGCCCGGTGACGAGATCTTCGAAAAATCCCTTTCCAATATTCAGGAGATCAAGGCGCGCGACGGGAAGATCATCATTCTTACAGATGAAGGAAGTGTGATCCCGGAAAAACTTGCCGACGATATCATCCGCATACCCGCCACCATCGAGGTCTTCTATCCCTTCCTCGAAATAATCCCGTTGCAGCTTTTCGCGTACTATATCGCCGTTAAAAAAGACAGGGATGTGGATAAGCCGAGGAATCTCGCAAAATCAGTCACCGTTGAATGAGCTTCAAGGATACAGCCATTTCGCAGGCCGTTTATATACTTGAAAGGATAGCTTCTCATAAACTCAATATTTCCATAGACGGGGACGAGGCCGGTATACGGATATTCCGCGCAGGGACTCCGGCCGTATATGTGCTCTGGCATCACGATATACCGGCCATGATCGCGGCGTTCAGGAACAACGGGCTCTATCTTCTGATGAGCATGTCCCGTGACGGACAGAGCCTCAAGTACATGATATCTAAATTCGGCTATCGCTCCGTAAGGGGTTCTTCTACGCGCGGTTATATCAATGCCCTCCGGGCAGGCATAGATACTATTGAAGATGGCGGTTCGCTTTGCGTGACACCGGACGGACCGAAGGGGCCGGGAAGGCTCTTCAAGGAAGGTGCCCTCTATTTTTCAAAGATGACCGGCGTCCCGGTCATCCCGGGAGCCGCAGCCGTTGAGCATAAGATCGTTTTCAATTCATGGGACCGTATGGAGCTTCCCCTGCCGTATTCCCTTGTGAACATTTGGGCGGGAAACCCTATTTACTATGACGGGAATATCTCTTCCGAAGAGAATGTGAAGAAGGCATCGGACGCTCTTTTAGAAGCAGAGAAAAAAGCGGAAGAAGCGCTCAGAAGAAGAGTGCTTTCACTCCGATGAAAATTATAATGAACGCAAAAACAAGTTTTGTCATTACGGAGAGCATCCTCCCCGCAAGCGCCCCCATGCCGGCGCGTCCCGAATCCGCGGCATTCTTCCTGTAGAACAGGAATTCACCCAGAAAACATCCGGCAAAAGTACCGAGAAATACACCCATCAAACCTCCGATCACCGGTATGAGAGGCGTGAAGACCGCGCCGAACGCGAGCGCAAAAACAAACGAGAGGATGATGCTGAGTTTCGAGGCCTTGGCTTTTTTAGCTCCGAGTATGCCGAACACGATATCGAGAAGTTCGGAAACAGCGGATAACCCGGCGCTTATCAGAACGGCGCTTAGCGGGAATTCTCCGCGGGAAAGAATATAGGCCAGAAGATTCGCTCCGGTGATCACCCACAGTCCGGAAAGCCCCGGCACTATCAGGATGAACCCGAGAACGTACAGGACCGCTGTTAGTATCTTAACGAATATCAAGCTCTTCTTTTCTCGAAATCAAGGACTATCGGGGCGGCAATGAAGATCGAGGAGTACGTGCCCGTAATGATGCCCACGAGGAACGCAAGAGAGAAGACCCTCAATCCTTCGCCGCCGAACAAAAACAGCGCCAGCACCGCGACAAATGTCGTGAGTGCGGTCATGATCGTTCTTGCAAGCGTTGAGTTTATGGCGGTATTTATCACCGTCTCTATCGTGCCTTTCACTAGCTTTTTCGATTCCCTTATCCTGTCGTCGACCACTATCGTATCGTTGATCGAATAACCCACAAGGGTAAGAAGCGCCACGACCACGGACAGGTCTATCTCCTTATTCAATACGATTAAAACGGATAGCGTTATCAATACATCGTGCGCGAGGGCCACTATGGCGCCGATCGAGTAAATGAACTCGAACCTGAACGAGACATAGATAAGAATGCCTATCAGTGCAAAGAAGATCGCCCAGAATGCAGACTGCTGATATTTCTTGCCGACCGCGGGACCGACAAGGGATACGCCTTCGATGATGAACGGGTTTTCGGCGAAGATCTCGGTAAGCGTGGTCTTGAAGTTCTCCACTTCGTTTTGCGTCATAAGGTTGGATATCTGCGAGCGGAGGACCTCGATCGAACTCGTATTGATATTGATCGCGTCCTTTTTCTGCTCTCTGTCGTCAAGCGAGAAGTGCTTGAGGAAATTGGCCTTCAGATTCTCCGGGATTGCCAGAAAGGTCATTACCTCTTCGTAATCGGTGAATATCTTGTTCTCTCTTCTTGCTTTCTGGAGGAGAAGCTCCTTTTCTCTTATGAAATCGGGAAGTTTTTTCTGCACAACTATCGTGTTGTTCTCTTTCCCGAGACTTTTGGCCGTAGCCTGAAGTTTCCCGCGTACGGTTTCAAGGTCTTTTATTGTGAGGGGGTTCTCGAACTTCACCTGAAGCTTGATGCCACCCTGGAAATCAACGCCCCAGTTGAAACCGCCCCTTACAAAATAGAAAATAACGCCGGTCAGTATAAGAACGGCGGATGCGAAGTATGCATATTTCCTTGAACTCATGAAATCAAAATTGGCATTATTGAAAAATCTCATGGTGACCTCCTAAATGCTCAGCTTTTTCACATGGACGGTCCCGAGAAGATATTCGTAGAACATCCTTGTGATGATAAGCGCGCCGAACATGCTCGCCAGGATACCGATGGAAAGCGTTACCGCGAATCCTTTCAGGGGCCCCGTGCCGAATTTGAAAAGAACTGCTGCGGCCACGAGTGTGGTGAGATTCGAATCAAGGATCGTGATGAAGGCTTTCTCGAAACCGCGGTGCACGGCCGCTACATTGCTGTTGCCTTTAACGAGTTCTTCCCTTATCCTTTCAAAGATGAGTATATTGGCGTCAACAGCCATGCCTATGGTAAGAACAAGGCCTGCGATACCCGGGAAAGTGAGCGTGAAATTGAAAAGCGACATCGCCCCGAGGATGATAAGCATCTCAAGGAGTATTGTGATATCTGCTAAGAAACCGGCGAACTTATAGTAGACCAGCATTACAAGAAAGACCAGAAGAATACCTATGATGAAAGCCGTTTTGCCCTTTTCGATCGAATCCTTTCCGAGTGTCGGGCCGACGGTCTGGTTCTCCAATATCTGTACCGGCGCGGGAAGCGCGCCGGCTCTGAGCACCAGGGCCAGGTCCTTGGCTTCCTGAAGCGTGAAACTGCCTTCGATGTAAGCCTTGCCGCTCGGGATCTTCTCCTTGATATTCGGGGCGGAAATGACGTTGCCGTTCAGGATGATGGCAAGCCTTTTACCCACATTCTCTTCGGTGATCCTTGCAAATATTCTTGTGCCGCGCGGCTTCATTTCAAGGCTGACCACCGGTTCGCCGAACCTGCCGAAATCGACTTTCGCGGATTTCAGTTCGTCGCCGGTCAGAAGCGCCGTCTTTTTAAGAAGCATGGGGATCTTTTCTTTTTCCTTCGTATCGGTATTCACCCTTTCCATGAAAAGGAGTTCGTCATTCGGAGGAAGGGGTAGCGATTCTTTAACTTTTCCGTCTTCATCTATGAACGAATCGGCCTTGGATTGATACGCCTCGTCGACGAGTTTGAATTCGAGATATGCCGTCTGCGTTACGAGCTCGATGGCCCTTTCGGGGTCCTTCATCCCGGGAAGTTCAACTACGATCTTCGTATTGCCCTCCTTTCTGATCACGGGCTCCGCAACGCCGCTTTCGTCGATCCTTGTCCTTATTACGGTGATGATCCTGTCGACGATATCTCTTCTTTCCTCGGGTGTCACCTCAGACATGTCTGCGCCGAGAACGAGATGTATGCCTCCCTGAAGATCAAGGCCGAGTTTGATAACGCTTTTATACTTTTTTGCGTATTCCTGCGGTGTGAATATCTGTCTTTTTGTTTCGTCGTCAACTTTATGCCATTCGATCGTCTTTACCAGAAACACGACCGCGATGACGGTGACCGTCAAAGCGAGAACGAAACGCCATAGAAATGGTTTATTCGCCATAATGCCTCCATAGCAAAATAAAGGTTATTTTAAAGGATTTTTCTGTTTTTTTCAAGTTTTTAAGGACTTTTTACGACCGTGTTGCCTGGAAAACAATATATGCTATGTATGCACAGATCATTATCCCGGCCTCGATACGGTCTATGGTCCTCTTTTTCAGCGTGAACATCGAGATGAAAAGAAGGACCGTTGCAGCGAGAAGTACATACATATCCGTATTAATTGCTGTCTCATAGGGCAGAGGGCTTATGAAGCCCGATATCCCAAGGATCAAAAAAATATTGAAGATATTTGAGCCGACGATATTCCCGACCGCTATATCGTATTTCTTCTTGAAAGACGCTACCGCCGATGTTGCGAGTTCCGGAAGAGATGTACCGGCGGCAACGATCGTAAGTCCGATGACCTTCTCCGAGACACCCAGCATCTGAGCGATCTTTATAGCGGCATTTACGCTCACCTTACCGCCTGCGAAGAGGAGCCCGAGACCTGAAATAACGAATAGAACCGATATAAGCGCGGAATATGTTGCGTAGTTCCCTTCATCCTGCATGCCTGCCTTTGTTATAAAAAATATATAAACAATAAAGGCCGCAAAGAAAAAAAGGAATATCATGGCATCGAATCGGGTAAGCATATTGCCCGGCCGGCCCAAGGTCACTCTGTCATTGACGAGAATGAATAGCAATATAGCGGCAAAAAGAGAAAAAGGGATCTCTTTCCATACGGTGTTCTTCCCCACCTTCAGCGGATTGATAAGCGCGGATATCCCTAGGATGAGAAGTATATTGAAGATATTGCTTCCGATGATATTTCCGAACGCAAGTCCGCTCAGGCCCTTTGCGCTCGCGAAGATGTTCACGACCAGTTCGGGAAGCGATGTGCCGAACGCGACTATGGTGAGCCCGATTACTATTTCGGGGATATTGAACCTTTTGGCAAGCGACGATGCGCCGCGGATCAGAAGTTCCGCCCCGGCGACGAGAAGCGCCATACCGAGCAAGAAGAATATTATCTGCATATTTATCCTCTATTGTTCCGCGGGCATATTATATCACGGGAATATATCTTTTCAAAGCACTGCAGTGTAAGCACCGTCTTTTCTTTGCATTCGTGACATTTCCGGTAGTTAGGTGACCAAAACAGCTGCTTAAGGTCTATGATTTTCACAATAGATATTATTCTTCGGTCTCTTTTTATAGCGGTATATGCTACTTAATCACTGCAACTTTGCCCGTCTTCAGGGGTTTTCCGTCCTTCAGGACGGTATAGAAGTATACGCCCGAGGAGATATCAATCAAGGCCGCGGGCACCCAAAGAGCTCCTCCCTGTCTTCCCTTATAACGATTTTGCAACAAATGCAACAACCGTCCCTGTTCTCCCCTTGTATTCAGATATCGGAGAACTTCTCAGAAATGTCCCGTCAAGATAAAACTCAACTCTGTTCGCAACCGGGCCGATCGCATCGACATCTATCCTGTATGAACTTAAAGACGGGCTTATATATTGCCCGTTTTGAAGATTATCATACCAGATAACATATCTATTCCTATCCACGCCGTCTTTGTCGATGAAATGTATCCCATCTTCCCCGAATCGATCCCACGTCTCTTGTGCGAAGTAGTATAGAAGTGTTGCACCCGCCTCTATCACACGGGGCATCAAGGCGTCGGAAACCTTTATCATTTGTTCGCTTTTATAATGATCGGCACCAGTTATCGTATTCCACCAAATAATGTCGTTAATATATAACTTGGGCCAGTTCCATGTCTTATAGTCGAAATATAGTGAGCCCCCTCAACATCATCTGAAGGGAAATAATCGGCCATCTGGTTCATTTTGGTAAATATTTCAAGCAATGGGTATTCACTAATATATTCCTTAGGTTTTTCACCTATTATTCTTGTGCATGTCTTTATGATCGATATTTTCAATGGGATGAAACTCGTTATTTTATATAGTATGAAACACCGGCAATCTTCTCCGCAGTCAAGCGTGTAGTTGTGAGCAAGATAATCTTCAACGCTTATCTCTTCCTCCCAAGTCTCATATTCATATCCTGTGAATAGATAATTGTCTATATGCCATAGACCGAGTGAATCATTTGTGTTATATAATTTATACATCTCTTCTCTCCCAATCCAAGCATGCTCATATTCATCATCTTCACCAAGCCAATAATAATCCCAATCAGGTGGAAATTTTGCATGTTTATCATTGTGTACATGTGCAGGAACGGATAAATCTTCAAGTAAATGAATTATTCTTCCTATTCTCCAAAAGAATCCCCCAAATACAAAAAGTATATTTTCATCAACATTAATATAACCTTCTGAATTAGAAATAAAATTGCGTTCATACTCATAAAAAATATCTTTATTGTTACCACAACATATTTGTCCAGAAATATCTAGGGCACATTTATCGCAATATTTCCAATACTTAATTGCTTTTGTAAAATTAGATGGATGAGAATCAAGTCCAACCCCTTCTGGAAAATAATTGTCTTGTTTCCAAAAGTGCGTTACAGTAACAAGCGGCCAATTATAGCCATAAATGAAATCAGTATAATTATCTTCATAGGATTCTTCAACAATTATGTTTTTATTACTTATTGTATTCGATAAAAATAATAAAGAATCGTTCGTCATTTTATTATGTGCAGCACCTGAATGAGAGTAAATAGCTATATTTATAAAAAAGAGAATTCCAATAAGGCTTATTCTATTCATAAGTATTCCCTTTAAAATAGTAGGATAAGGATATTCCCAAAGAGTATTTTTCGGCATCTTTTTGTATTCCCCAGCGAAGTGCAAATAATCCGATTTCGAAATTGTTAAAATAAATTGAAATCTGATATTTTTCATATTGGAAATTTATTCCACCGATTCCAGAATCTGGACCCAGTAAGCCTAATACAAATGGATAATATTCTGCCAACTCTCCATGCATATTTCTCACATATGACAGTTTTATCTTCGATAAAATGAATGATGTTCCATAGAAAAAATCGTATCCGGGGGAACTTATAAAGAATGAAAAATACCATATGTGCTTTTGAAATATAATATTTAGTAAATATGTAGGGGTAATTCCCAGGAAATTCCAGAATTTATAATCATAATTCATACCTCCTACCAAGTATATTTCCGGAACGATTGTTTTTTCTTTAACAAGCCGGGCAAATAATTTTAATCCTAGGGAATATCCTCTTTCAATGCTTATATCAATAAAATCATCGTAATTAAAATAATGTGGAACCACATAATTAGCATAAAAAAGAATCTCAAGAAATATATTTTTTTCAATTTCTGTGAAGTATTTTACTCCTAAAACATCTTTTGGAGATTTAGATTCCCAGGTTATCAAGTCGTTATTTAATTTTAAGGAGTTGCCATATAAATAGTGACCATCTTCCAAGTAGCCGTATTCCAGAGTCAATGATTTAGCCTTCTCAGAAAAATCATGTGAGTCCATAATTCCATAAGTTGTGATATTTAAAGTAACCAAAACAAAACAAATTAATCTGCTCATTATTTTATCTCCAAGTAAAATATCCTCATAAAGCCCTCTTCTCCCGGATGATCAGAATTGACACCCGTGAACCATATCCTTGTCTTCCCCACATCGCCACCTATTATGCCAGCATGGGCATCATTATGTGCATGAGCTGGCACTGACATATCCTGTATTAAATGCCCGACTCTGCCTAATCTCCAAAGATATCCTCCCACAACATAAAGCATTTTTCCATCAACATTTATATAACCGCCTGAATCAGATTCAAAATCACGCTCATATTCAAAGAAAATATCTTCGTTTATTCCAC
>CALMGJ010000003.1 GCA_937863565.1 uncultured bacterium
AATAATAAAAATACATATTATTTTATTACACGGTTAACGTGTTAACGGGTTAACGAGTTGAAAAGCAGTGAGGCACTGCAGTGAAGAGTGAATAGTGAATAATAAAAATACATATTATTTTATTACACGGTTAACGTGTTAACGGGTTAACGGGTTAAAAATAAGTGAATAGTGAAGAATGATAAATGATAAATGAAAAATGAAGAATAAAAAATACAAAATAAACTCGTTAACTCGAGGACATTCTTATGTCAACTCTCAAGCGGTCTTCCGCCAACCCGTTAACCGGATAATAAAGACATAAATAATATTGACAAAATAAATAAAGTCGATTATAATATACTATGAAATGCCCGTTTTGCGGAAGCGAAGACCTTAAAGTTAACGATACAAGAACAAGGGGGAATATAATACGGAGGAAAAGGCAATGCCTCTCCTGCCAGAACACCTTCTTCAGCATTGAGATGATCGATCTTAGCGAGATCATGGTACAGAAGAGGAAGGGCAATATCGAAGCATTCGACCGCTCGAAGATACTTACCGGGCTCAAGCGTGCTTTCAATAAGATCGATATCACTCAGGACGATATCATCAAGATCCTTGATAATATAGAGATGGAGATCTACAGAAAAAAAACAAATGTTATAGCATCGGAAGATGTCGGGGAGATCGTTTTAAAATATCTCAAAGTTGTCAACGATATCGCTTATATAAGATTCCTTTCGGTTTACAGAGGATTTAAGAACCTAGAAGAATTCTATTTGGAGATAGCGAAACTCCGGGAAGAGCGAAAGAGGTCATAGACCGAATTCTTTCTCTATCTGATCAAGATCGATCTCATCTTTGTAATTTATGATAAGATTCAGTATCAGGTTCAGAGTGTCCATAGGAATATTCGCTTTTTCGAGATTCGAAAGATAATAACGATCATGCTCGGGAGATATCTTCCATTTTATCAGTTCTTCCTCGGAATTAAGAAGTCTGAAAGGAACGGGATACCGGCCCGTCATGATCCTGAAAGAGCTTATCCCAAGAGCATAATAATCGATATGCTTGCCGAGGTTCTGATTGAAAAAACTCTCCGGCGGCATGTAGTTGCGGGAAGAGAAAAGGGCATAACGGTACCGTTTGATGAATTTGGAGAAGAAAGGTATCCTGCGGCTTCGGAATTTCACGTAATTAAAACAGAAATCGGTTATCTTCGGTATCAAAGACCCGTTCTCAATGATGATATTGGATGTTTTAAAATCCCCGTGAATAAGCCCCGCTTCATGAAGGGCTTTTAATCCTGCGGCAAGGCTCCTCACAAGGGAATACTTATATTCATTGCTCATGATCTTGCCGTATTTTTTCAATTCGATGACATTATTTAAGGGTACGCCTTTAATGAACTCAGTGGTTATAGTGATGATATCCCCGTTAAAAGAGATGTTCTCAACTTTAACAAGGTAAGGTGAAATAATGCCCAATAGCCGCTTTCTGATACGGCTCCGCTCCGAGGAATCAAGATTCCGGATAATGCTCACTTTCAGGGTTTTTAAAAAATAAAGTTTCTCTCCGTCCACCAATTTGTACGACTCGCTTGCGATTGAGGAATGAAGCTTTACTCTTTGCATTGATTTTTTTTATACGATATAGTATAATGTATTGTGAAAATAAAGTCAATAAGCGAACTCAAAAGCACTTTTTTGACTGCGAAGATATCCTATATCCATAAAAATCCCTATTACCTGTCACGCGAGACCGACCTTTTCGATCACGGTATTTTTCAGAAGATCGATTTTGATATTTTCAACCGCCTTGACTTCGATGCAGGTCTTATTCAAAAGGAGAAGGAGCACCTTATCATTTTGAGCAACGGCGGCATCGGGGCATTTCTCGGATTCCACGGAAGGGAAGCTTTTAACGGCCTGATGGATTATCTCTCCGGCCTTTATGCGACAATCGCGGTCTTTCTTCTCAGGAACGAAATAAAGGAGATCGGCCTTTCAGAGGAAGAGGTGCATATCATAGATCCCAAGGACGAACCACTGATAATGAAACCTTTTGAAAAAAGGGAATTCGAATATTACCGTGAATTCTTCCCGTATGCCTATTCGATATCGAACGGCCGTCTTTCTGTCAATACGGTCCTTTATGAAATGTCCGACGGAAAGAGGAAAAGATTATGGGAGATTTCAGCCGCATTGAACAAAAAACCCGGAGTGGCCAAGGTCTATCTGGACAGGATGATGGAATGCGGATTGATAATGAAAGAGGATAAAGTCTATTTCATACCGTCCGCTTACTTCTGCGCCGGTCTTTCCGGAGCAAGGACGGAGATCATGATAACTGAGGCTTCACTGCCGAAAAAGAGGGAAAAGAAAGATGAAAGCAAGAAAAGCGATTTTGACTATCTTAATTAGTTTTGCAGTTTTAGGTTTTGTGTTTGCGGACAGCATAGATCTAATGGACGATTTCCGGGCAAATTCTCTTCACAAGAACCCGGCTAACCTGAAATATATCAGGCTTTTTGACAGTTTCCTCTATCTCGAAGGCAATGAGCACGGGATAGACAGATTCGTGTATAATAACGGTTTTTTGGGTTTTTCCGGTTTCTCTTACATTTACGACGATTCCTTTGCGGAAAGCCTTGGTGTTTTGAAATACCAGTCCCTGCTCTTTCCCGGGAAGAACTTCGCTCTGGGCATGTCGCTCAATATCCACCTCAATGAAGCGCTGACAAACTCGAACCTGTGGTTCACGCTCGGCGCTACATACCATTTCAAAGACATTATCGGGTTGAGCTTCGTTTACAATAATCCGGGTAATATCGCCAATCCCTGCGAGGGGGAGAATTTCCAGGGGTGGCTGACATTGAAGATCGGGAGAATAGCATCGATCCAGGGGGAGATCTCCTTCTTCCGCGAAATAGAGACATACGGGGGCGCTTTGAATTTCAATATACCCTCCGGCGCCGAATGGTCGATATACGCAAAAAAGAACGGTTCTTTCATCATCGGTGCTTCTCTGAAGACAGGCTTTGATCTGGCGGGTTTCTACTACGGTTTCTCCCGCAATGACGATGCATCCGAGAACAGGTATTCGATAGGGATGTACGGAGGCTTTGGCCGAGGTCCCGAAATAAAAACGAAAAGCCGGAAGTACAAACTAACGATCTCCGGCGAATATTCGATGCTCGGGAAAAAGGGCTTCTTCTCCAGGGTCAATGCGCTCTCGGAGACCGTAATAGTGCTTTCGGAACTGGTAAAGCAGGATTTCGACGAACTTCTGATAACGATAAGATCCAATAATCTTTCATATGCGGATATATACGCCGTATCGGAGAAGATAAGGGAGATCCGCGGTGTCGGCAGAAAGGTCATCGCCTATCTTCCCGAAGGCTCCGTCAGCTTCAAGGATTATTTCCTTGCTCTTGAGGCGGATGAGATCTATGCGGCTCCCGAAGCAACGCTCTTCATCGGAGGCATCTATTCGGATTCTTTTTACTACAAAGGTATTCTTAATTTCTTCAAGATAGACGCCCAGTTCGTAAAACCTGATGACTGTATCTATAAATCCGCTCCCGAAACATATACGGAAAAAGAACCGACGCCGCCGGCTTTGGAGAACAGAAAGGAGATATTCGAAGCCCTTTACAATGCGGTGACTTCAAAGATCTCCGAAAGAAGAGGTATAGAGGAAGGTTCATTGAAGATCCTCATAGACAATTTCCCCATCCTTGCATCTTCCGAAGCGGAAAAATACGATCTTATTGAAGGAGTATATTACGAAAAGGAGTTCGAGGAGAAATTCCTGAAAAAGGCGGCCCCCATGAAAATTCCTTATGAGGATTATTCATACGGGCCGGAAAAATACATTGCTGTAGTAGAGATGAAGGGCATGATACTTTCAGGTAACGAATATTCTCCCCTTCTTGGCGACCTCATACTGGACAATGCATATGAGCATTTGTTCAACAGGATAGAGAAGACCAAGAACATCCGTTCGGTCGTTCTCATCGTAGATTCCCCGGGCGGCGATGCTTTCGCCTCGGAGAGGATAAATTACCGGATCAAACGCCTTAAGGAAAAGGGAAAGAAGGTGTATATATTCTTCAGCCACGTTGCGGCCTCCGGCGGTTATTACATCTCTGTGCCGGCAGATATAATCTATGCAACACCTTTTACGATCACCGGTTCGATAGGCATATTCAGCGGGAAATTCTATCTCGGGGATTTCTATAAAATGATCAAGATCAATCCATTCTCTTTAAAATTCGGGGAGAACGCCGATATTTATAGCCCGTTCGAAAAATGGGGGGATAAAGAAACGGATATCATCAAGAAGCACATAAACATATTCTATGATACTTTCAAACTGCATGTCTCGGAAGGAAGAAAGATGGCTCCGGCCAGAGTGTCGGAACTTGCCGGCGGCAGGGTATACCTGGGCGAAAAGGCGAAACAGGAGGGCCTTATAGACGATATCGGATCGTTCGATTCCCTCCTGGACCTTGTGTTCTGGGATATGGGAATGAAGAAGAATTACGGGAAGATCCAGTATTGCTCGACTGAAGGCGGATTGTTCGGCGGACTCAAGAACATGGCAAGATTCCCTTCCTTTGAGAAAATGAATTTCTGGATGCTTTACTTAGGAGAATGAAATGGAAAATTTCTCGGAAGAATCCAAGCGCATCCTGAAACGCGCGAGCGAATACGCGATAAATCTGAACAATGAACTCCTCTCACCGGAACACATACTGCTCGGGATACTCGACCTGGGAGAATCCGATATGGCCAGCTCATATCTGATCAAGAAGGGTGTTCTGAAAGATGAGGTCCTGAAGTCCGTAAAAATGATCGAGCGGCCGAAACTCCTTTTCCCTTTCCTCCAGGTAACTTTCGCTCCTAACACGAAAAACCTGATAGACATGGCCCTCACGGAGGCGAGGAACCTTCAGGAAGAACTCGTTCAACCGAAACATATCCTGCTTGCCATGCTCAGGCTCGAAGATTCCTGGGCTACCAAGATCATTCAAAATCTCGGCCTTGAACCGAAGGAACTCTACAAAGAATTCTATGCGATAATAAGAACTAAGAACAAAAGAGTGAAACCCTCGGCGATGTTCGAAGAGAAGGAGGAGTTCTTCAAAGCGAACCCCGATTCCGAAACCCCGAACCTGGATGAATTCTCGAGAGACCTTACCGACCTTGCCGCCAAAGGAAAACTGGACCCCATCATCGGCAGGGAAAAGGAGATCGAGCGCCTTATCATGATACTTATGAGAAGGAAGAAGAACAATCCCGCACTTATCGGCGAACCGGGGGTGGGCAAGACCGCGATCGTGGAAGGTCTCGCACAGAAGATCGTGAAAAGCAGCGTCCCGGAAAATCTCAAGAATAAAAAGATCAAGATGCTCGATCTTGCCGCGATCGTTGCGGGAACGAAATACCGCGGGCAGTTCGAAGGCAGGATGAAGAAGATCCTTCAGGAATTGGAGAACGCCCAGAATGTGATCCTTTTTCTTGACGAGCTGCATCTCGTCGTCGGAGCAGGTTCTGCCGAAGGATCATTAGATGCCTCTGCTATGATGAAACCGGCCTTGGCCAGAGGCGAGATACAGTGCATCGGCGCGACGACGCTGGATGAGTTCAGGAAACACATAGAGAAGGACAGAGCGCTGGACAGAAGATTCCAGAAGATACTCGTCAATGAACCGGGCATTGAGGAGACGATCAAGATCATCGAGGGCATCAAAGATAAATACGAGGCATTTCACAAGGTTGTCTTCACTCAGGAAGCGATCCGCGCGTCCGTTCATCTTGCCAAACGCTATATTACCGACAGGTTCCTTCCCGATAAGGCCATTGACCTCATAGACGAATCCGGAGCCAATGCCCGCATCAAGGCCCTTACCCTGCCCAAAGAAGTGACCGATCACGAACTCAAGATAGAAAAACTCCTGAAGGAGTTCAAGATGTACTTGAACAATCAGGACTTCATAAAGGCTTCGGAGAAGAACACGGAGCTTGAGAAGATCAAAGCGGATTACGAGAAGAAGAAGGAAGAATGGATAGAGAAAAAACTTAATGAGATAAAAGTGATCGACGAGAATCTGATTGCCGAGGTCGTGTCGACAGCCACGAACATTCACGTGTACAGGATCGCGGAAGGCGAAGGTCAGAAACTTCTGAGGATGGAAGAGGATATCCATAAAAGGCTGATCGGGCAGAACGAGGCGGTCAATGTCCTCGCAAAAGCGATCAGGCGCGCCCGTTCGGGGATGAAGGACCCGCGCCGGCCTATCGGATCCTTTATATTCCTTGGGCCTACGGGAGTAGGGAAGACCGAACTGGCCAAAGCGCTCGCAGAATTCATTTTCGACACGGAAGATGCGCTTATCAGGATAGACATGTCGGAATATATGGAGCAGTATTCAGTATCAAAGCTCATAGGAGCGCCTCCGGGATATGTGGGATACGAAGAAGGCGGTTTTCTGACGGAAGCGATAAGAAGAAGGCCCTATTCTGTTATTCTGTTCGATGAAATGGAAAAAGCGCACCCGGATCTTTTCAATGTTCTATTACAGATACTCGATGACGGACGCCTTACGGACTCGGACGGACGCGTAGTCGACTTCAAGAATACGGTGATCATCTTCACTTCCAATATCGCGGCAATGGAGATATCGAGCGCCAAGAAACTCGGGTTCAATCTCAACATTACCGAAGAACAGAACTATGAGGAGATGCGCGCTAAAGTTCTCGAATATCTTAAAAAGAGCGTGCGGCCCGAGTTTTTGAACAGGATCGACGAGATCATCGTTTTCAAACAGCTCAACAAGGATGAACTTTACCTCATTATCGAGATCATGCTGGATGAACTGCGGACACGCCTTAAGGCGAAGAATCTTGATCTCAAGGTCCCGAAAAGCGTAAAAGACCTTATTCTGGAAACCGGTTACAATCCCGAATACGGGGCCAGGCCGCTCCGCCGAGCAGTACAGTCACTCATCGAAGATATGCTGGCCGAGGAACTGTTGAAGGATACCGGACTTGAGGGAGGCACGATAAAATTGAAGAAGGTAGGTGAGAAGATCGGCTTCACTTTTGAAAAGGCATAAAGCGCTCGGTATTCTGATCCTCGCCGTTCTTGTTGTGGTGTTTTTATGGCTTGTCCTTTGCGCTTTGGTCCCTGTACACCTTAAAAAAAAATACGGCATAACTTACCAGAGCATTCATTTAAACTTCAAGGGTGTTCTTCATCTTGATAATGCCGTCTACGATACGGAAGCGTTCCGGCTCGAAGCCGGATATGTGTCCGCATCACTCTTTGAAGCATTGGCAGGAAAGCCTTCGCTCAATATCGGCCAAGGCCGGCTTACCGTTAAAGATCTGAAAAGCATTTCCGGGCCACGCGCCTCCGGAATCGCCGCGCTCACCGCCCACGACATTTCCATTATAGTTCGAGGCAGGGATATCGGATCCTTTAACGCGGTCCTGAGCGGAGAGGAACTCTCAGGAACATATGCCGGGCCTTTCTTTAAAGCATCGTTCAGCCTTTCCGGAAACAAGGTAAAAGCGGAAAGCATCAACTTCCCGTTATTAAAGAATTTTAAAGCCGAATATAATCTTAAAGAAGAAAAGGGCGAAATGGAAGCAGGCCCCTGGAGGGCCGGATTCAGAAAATCCGGGGACGGTTTTCTCGTTGAAGGAGAGGGGATAGACCTGGAGGCGGGAGCAAGGACCATAAGGATCAGGGAGCTTGCGTATAAAGATTTCTCAATGACTGGCGAAGCGGATATCGAAAAGAAAGAATACCGGGGAGTGATCAGGAATTCCAAAAGTAAAAGCATAACATTCACCGGAACGCCCGAAGGTGTAAAGGCGTTTTCCGAGACCGGCGCCCAGATCCTTTATCTGAATAAAAATACAGTGGCAGCCGATCTTTTTTTAAAGGATATCATTCCTTCTCCGTTTAATGCATATCTGAAACTCTCCGGAGATCCCGCGAAAAAAATTGATATTGCCCTCAATAATATTACGTATGAAGGAGAGAATATTGAATCCCTGAAAGGGATTCTGGATGCCGGGAAAAAGACGCTCAATCTCTCCAACGAACCGGGAAATATCAACATATTCTCTCGTCTGGACAAATACGAAGCAACCATTGAAATAAGATCGTATGATATTAATTACCTTGCGGCGCTTATAAGAAGAGTATCCGGCCTGGCCCTGGGATCCGGAGTGATATCCTATGCTTTTATCGTGCTTAGAGCATCAGGCGATCATTCGGTGACCGCCGAACTCGAGGGCCTTGATATCGCCGGCCTGCGCGATATCCGGGTGACCATAGAAAAAGGCCAGCCGGAGGCGCAGTTCGCGCTCACCGCTTTCTACAGGGATGCCGTGTTAAAAGGACGGTTTGATGAAAAAGGCCTAAAAGGCCGCCTCTCAGGGCATTATTCCTCCGGAGCGTTCAGGGTAGAATTCACGGATATCGCGGCGGAAATGAACAGAGATGGCCTTGTATTTCTGGACATGAACCCTTTGCAGATAAAGATGGACAGATATACGGCAGATGTCTCCGGGAAAATGTACTATAAGAACAGTACTCTCATTTTTGATCATGTCCGTTTCCTCGATGGAGATTTCCACGGGACCATGGACCTTCATAAAAATTCGAAGATCGATTCACGGATCGACCTTTCCGTTCTTGATAAGAACCTTCCTTCCGGGGTTGCGATAAGCATCGGCAAAAGGCAGGAGCATTTTTTTATTCTTCTTGATCACGATATCCTGAAATGCGATCTGATATTCAAGAAAACGGTCGAGATCAACGGGCTCATGTTCAAAAAAGACGGCATCACCGCCGCTTTTGACGGAACATTCGGCAATGGCGTTCTTTCCGGGGAATCAGCCGTGAAAGGAGAACATTTCGAGGTCTCCGGAAATATTTTTCTCAAAGCGGAGGAAAAGGAAGGGACGTTTTTCGTGCATAATCTTAGACTTCCCGGGAACGAGTTCAACGATTCCTATGTGAATTTCAGGCTTTCCGGAGATATCGCGTTCACCGGCGCTCTCGGCGCAGGGATTCTTTTTTCCGGGACCTGGTCCCGCGGGAAGTACTTTATAAATGCCTCGCTGGATGCGGCTGTCATAGACCTTGGGGAAAAAGGCATCTGGAAGATCAGCGGTAGTGCTCTTTTGAACAACCGGGATGCTCCGGAACTCACCTGCGATATTTCCGGGGAATCAAGCGGATTCGAGGCGTCCGGGCAGACAATAGGGCAATTCAGCTTCAACACCGTTTTCAGGTATGCCGCCGGCGTTCTGAACCTGAATTTTTTCTATATTGACGGCGTAAATCTGAGAACTTACGGAAAGGGTATTTACAAAAGCGCGAAGGAGATGAAATTCCTTTTCAACAGCTTTGCCTACAGGAAAGAGAATTTCAGTTTAACGCTTTCGGGAGAGGTCGATATCTTCGGAGGTATCAGATATCTGGATATAAGGGACATCAAGCTCGTTTCGGGCGGCACGCTGGCCTTGAAGAGACTCCTGTGGACGGCAGGCCCTTCCGGTGCGTTCAGCGCGGAATCATTAGTTCTTAACCTATTCGGGCAAAAGATCGGGGGCGATATAAAAGGGAATATCGGCAACGGTATATTCAGCGGAGAGCACAAGGACCTTTTCATCGGCGGCACTGCCTATGCGGGCGGTCCCGTCTCTGTAGAACCTAAAGGTAAAGGAAGATTCATCATAAACATCAAGGAAACCGTGAAAAAGGCTCTTATGCCGATAATCGAGGCCAATGTGAGGTTCTCCGGTGATGAAGTGCTCGTCGACGATCTGTATTTCCACCGCGAGAAGGGTTCTCTTTTCGCAAGGGGAACTCTCGGCGGGAACATTAGCCTTTATCTCAAACTGGAGGATTTCCCTCTGCGCTCCAAGCAGCCTTTCTTCTCCTGCGATATCCTTGCCGGCGGAGAGATCAATGCGGGAGGAAGTTTTTTAAGGCCGGATATTTTCTTCGATATAAGTTCGGAGAAGGGAAGTGTGAACGAACTCAAGTATAAAGAGTGCCGGTTCCGCGGGCGTATCGCGGACAATATTCTCTTCATCAGCGATCTTATGCTCCAAACGGAGCGTTCAAAGATATCCGCACCCGATAGCGCAAAGATCTATTTGAAAAAAAAGAAGAGTATGGAGGATTATTTCCTGTCTTTGAGCGGCTTTCTTTCCGTTACCGATCTGAGCCGCCTTCTTCCCGGGCTCTTTTCTTCGGGAAAGGGGAATTTCGAGTTCTCCATGACGCTTCGGCCTTATGCCGAAGTGCCCGTTGTGGGAAGAATGGCCGTCGACGGGCAATCCTCCCTGAAGGAAGGTTTCGATAATATTAAAGCTGAGAATTTCACTTTTCAGATCGATGATGAAGGGAGTATCACGCATGCAGGCAAGATCATTATAGCGGGGAACCCCGTATCGATAAGAAAAAGCGGAGATTCTGCAATCGATTTCGAATTCTCCGAATTCACGAGGTTCAGTCTTTCCTCTATCGGACTTTCGACTTTTGTGAAGGGGAAAGTGACCGTTGACCTTGAGAAAGGCATATCAGTGGCCTCTTCAGGACTTTATGCAAAAGAAGGTTTTCTCCGCTATGACCCTTTCCAACGGCAGGGTGGCGCGGGTTTATTGCCGGTCTCTTTGGATCTCAATGTCTCTTTCGAAGAAGTGAGACTGATGAATTCCTTCTATTCAGGATTGATATCGGGAGAGGCAATGATCACCGGCGAAGTGCCCGATGTGCTGTTCGAGGGGAAGGTGAATTCCTCAGAAGGTCAATTGAAGTTCTTCGGAAGGGATTTTAATGTGGAGAACGCCAATCTCACTCTCGGAGATAACCCCCGGATCAATGTGAACGCCTCGGGAACTTTTAGTTTCGACAGGCAGTATTTCGTCACAATCAATATCTTCGGAGATCCGTTTAATCCGCAAATGGCCATTTCTTCCAATCCCGAGATGAACACGGACGAACTTAAAGGAAAACTTTTCTCGGAAGGCTCTATCGCGACCGGGCTCGATATCCTGATCTCGAAATATTCAGGACCGTCGGGGGGATTCATAGGCAGGATATCCTTCATGCTTCAAAAATACGTGCAATTCTCGGGGTTCAACGTGAAGATATCGAATCCTCTTCTCGGCGGAACGGAAACCGATATAAGCGTCGGGATAACAGGCCACCTGGACAGGTTCTCCTTGGATACGAAACTGGCTTTCTTCAAATATAACGATTCTTATAAATTCTCTCCGGAGTTCAATATCGGCTTTAAGGTCAATAAAAACCTCGAATTGGACCTCAATGTGGGCGGCAAGGATTCGAAGATCGTTTTTGCACCTACGATAAGGTTTTAGCACAATAATGTTCAGTGCCGCCGGATGTAAATCATTTAATAAAGGGATTATGACGGTGGCATATTAATTGCACAAATAGTTAAGATGAAAAGTTCTCTGGCGATAGTCCTTACCGTCCTTTTGGTTTTGCCGGCCTCGCCGACCTTCTTCAACTATCCTTCGGATATGATGAATATCCCTACAACGAGGATACTGGGGAATCTCAATTACCATATGGGACTTTCGATGCTTATGGCTACAACGCCTTACGGCTATAAATTCAATACGGACTGGTTCGAAGAGGATGCTTCATTCTCTATGGGCCTTCATATACCTTGGAACCGTCTGAAGATCGAATTCACCTGGGTCCAATTCACGATGGTGCAGGGCCTGGGGCAGTACGGAACGGCACAGATCAAACTCAGGATCTTTGACGATCCTTTTGAACGCTTCTCAAAAGAATTCCTTGCAGACAATCCAAGGCTCAGGATCCTGCCGTCAATTGCTTTCGGGATCAGGAACATTGCCTCCAACAGCTTCAGATATATAACACCTACCGGGAATGATGCCGACTACATCACCAACAATTCATTCTTTATCGTATTCTCTAAATACCTTTCCTACAGGGACAATTCGAACATGATGCTGACATTCGGCCTCGGAGGAAGAGAATTCGTGGGAAGCGGGAAGATGCGGAATGCCGGGTTCTTTTTCGGCCTTGAACAGTCCTTCTTCCTCGAAGGCGGGAATTATTTACGGTTCTTTACGGAGTACTCTTCACAAGGTATCGCATTCGGCGGCGTCCTGAAGCAGCACAGGCTGTTCGCGAAGATAGGACTTCAGAACCTTCAGACCGTTTTCAATTCGCTGAAGGAGAACCGGGGCGTTGAAATTAACGTTGGGATCGGATATGAGGATTCCTTCAATCCTGTTTTTAAATTGCTGAAACCCTCTAGCAACAAAACGAAAAAATACAAGATCATCCCCGACATCTTCGTTGACAGAAGGGTGATCCCCGAAAGGAGACTTATGTTCGCCGTGCCGTCCTATGTCAGCGAGGCGGACCTGCCTGCTCCGATATACACTGCGGGGGAAACGGTCGAAGAAGAGGTCAAGGTCGTTAAAAAGGATACCGGACTTCAGCTTAAGATGAAACCGATCCTGTTCGCTTCAAATTCCGCCAGGATCCTTTCCGAATCTTATGCCGTTCTGGATAAGATCGTTGCCGTGTTGAACGAATATCCCGATTATGCGGTGATCATCGAGGGGCATACCGATACTCTCGGTTCCATGCATTCCAATTTCTCTCTTTCGAAGAACCGCGCGGAAGCGGTGAAATCGTACATACTGAAAAAACTTAAAAAACCGTCGGCGGACAGCATTTATACCTTCGGTTTTGCTTCAAAGGTCCCCATCGCTTCCAACTCTACCGACCTGGGAAGGAAACTCAATAAAAGAGTGGACTTCTACCTTTTCGAGAAGAGCAATATAGGATCGGAAGTAGAATCAAGGAATGGGAAAGAGAAAGAGATAAGCGATGAATTGAACAGATTGGCCCTTGCCGTCCCGAAGGAAAAACCCGGGGAAGAGCCGGTACCTCCCGTTGAAGAGAAACCGAAAGAGACTCCGAAAAAAGAAGTGACGCCGGCGCCCGAGGAAAAGCCGTCCGCTTCATTCGAGGACATGCTGAAGGAAAAAGTCGCCGCAAATCAGTTGCCCGAGGCGATAAAGATGCTCGAGGAGAAGATCGGATCGGAAAAGAGCATGGTACAGAAGCTTAAACTCAAAAAAGAACTTAACGGGATATACTATAAGCATGCCAATGATCTTATTAACGCGAAAGACATCGCGGGAGCCTCCAAGTATTTCGAACTTACCAAAGAGGTCCCGAACTCCAAGGAATACGAGGAGTCATATTACATCCTCGGGCAGATAGAATACAATAAGGAGAATTACCAGAAATCGATAGATTATTTCAAAAAAGTTCTTGAGAACTATAAGTACATAGATGCCAAAGTATACGACAATGATGACGAAGCAGTGTTCAAGATCATAGCATGCTTTATAAAACTCAATAATATCAGTGCGGCGAAAAGCCTTCTTGAGGCCTTCCCGAACAACTATCCTGAAAGCCCTCTAAACGAGAAGGTCAAGGTCCTTTCCGATAAGCTCAAATGAAAAGGTTCAGAAAAAGATCCGATATCCTTGAGAGGGATGAACATGGCGTGATGGTACTGTATGATCCGGCTACCGGTATCCCGTATTCGCTCGAGGGTTCGGCAAGGGAAATATGGAAACTGCTGGAGCGCGGGATGACTGTAGAGGAGGTCCTGGAGAAACTCGAGGAACGGTTCGAGAAGGATCCTTCCATGAGAAGGGACATCGAGGAATTTCTCGCAGATTGCGTTAAAGAGGGTCTTGCGGATGTATTTTAGCTCCCCCTTCGAGCTTTATGTTGATCTTACGGGAAAATGCAATCTCAACTGCGATTTCTGTATGCGGAAGTGGAAATACTACACCGGCCATAAAGATGACGGAAGGATTGTCCAGGCCCTTGCCGAGGAGATCGTAAAAAATGACATCCCGGGCATCGTGATAACTGGAGGGGAACCTTTTCTCGCCCCGGGTATATTCGAGTTCATAATATTCCTTAAATCGTATAAAAAGAAGATCAAGATTACAACAAACGGGACTCTCGTGAACGGCAATACGGCGGATTTTTTAAAAAAATACGGCGTTAACGAAGTGCAGGTCTCTATTCACGCATCATATGCCCGGCTTGGCGATGCGATGAACGGCGTCAGAGGATCTCACGCTAAAACCGCCGCGGCTCTTGATATCATGCTTGAGAAAAACATCAATGTGACTACGAAGACCACGGTCACGGCCCGCAATATCCGCGATATTCCCGCCCTCTGTAAAATGCTTTCCTCAAAGGGGATAAAGAAAATGAAATTCAGCGAGGTTTTCCAGATGGGCTCGGCATTCCGGAAGAACATGAAACCTTCAGCGGCGGAGCTGAAAAAACTTGCCGCGTTCTTCGATAATCTTGACGATGAAAGGGTCATTTTCCAGAGCGAAACGCTGAACGCGCTCAAGAACAAGTTCGCCGCGGTCTGCTCTCTGGGCGACAAATACGCGACCACGATGGAGATCCTTGCCGACGGTACCGTCCTCCCGTGCGCTTACGCCGTGGTTTTCGAAGAAGGGCTCAATATTTTCAAAACAGGCCTGAAAGGAGCCTGGGAAGCATTAACGGATTACAAAAAATACAATACACTGCCCGATGAATGCATCGGTTGCCCCGGCGCATCAGCTTGCTCAGGCGGATGCCCGGCACGGGCACGCATATATAAAACCGCGAAGGACCCCCTTTGCCCCGTAGGAAAGAAGAATGAAAAAGAAATGGTCTAAACCTAAGATCAAAAAGGTCGCAGTTTCGGTGCGATGCAATCCTGCACGCCCTCAGTTCATAACCTGTGATGCGCTAAACCCGCAAACGGCCACTAGTTGCACGAAGAACAAGATCGGCCTGTCATGACCCGGTTAACGCTTTAAAGCGGCTATCTCCTCTTTACACAGGGCAATTCCGGGGGAATAATCCACCGCAACGGCATTCCTTAAAGCTATTTTCAGAAAGCATACGGCCTTCCCGGATTTCCCCGCCCGTCCGTATGCATTGCCGAGATTTCTTGCGCACACATAAAGACCGAACAGGTTACCGGTCGGCAGGACCGTCTCATAAGCTTTCTTTAAACATCTCAGCGATTTAATATTCTCGCCTGTTCTTATATACAATTGACCGAGATTATTAAGGCTCATCGCCAGTCCGTTATTGTCGCCGACAGATGTTTTGATCTTCAAAGACTCCTTGTAAGCTCTCTCCGCCGGGCCGTGCTGCCCGTTGCGGGCATAGAAAGTCCCGAGTTCGTTCTTTACATTGGCGATATGAACAAGAAGGCGGTTCCGTACTGCGATCTTCAGCGTCTCATTAAGATGTTCCATGCATTTACCGTCCTCGTTCAGTTCCTTATATAATATGGCCGCATTGCAGTGCATTACGCACAACGAATCAGCCTCGGATGTCCCTTTGTAAATATCAAGCGCTTTAAGATAGTATTGTAAAGCATCTTTTCTCCTGTTCTCAAGATTCCGAAGCGAGCTTCCCAAAACGGCATATGCCAAAGCCAGGCTAAGCTTCAGATCCGATCTTTTGGCATACGGGATCGCTCTTTTCGCGTAAGCCGCCGCTCTGGTTTTAAGACCCATAAGATTATAAAGGTTCGCAATTGCAAGGCGAGCATCAATATATCCTGCAGCATCTCCCGATGAACGCGTCAATCTGCACAGATGAGCCGAATCTCTGACCGCATTATTGAAATCACCGAGATGACGGTATACTTCTCCCCTCAATTTCAATGCGTCATGGAATAAGGCTTTTGCAATATTCAAGGAATTCATCTTCTTCTCATGAACATAAGGGCATTATAGCAAAGAAGAGCGAAAATGGGAAATGACATGATACGGAGGAGCCCATATGTGAAAATAATCACAGTAATTGAGTATTGCCTTTGAGTATTTTTTTAAATAATGTATAATGAACCCGTGAGAAGAAAAAAAATCTATATAATTATTCATACTGATAAGGAGGTAACATGAAGAAGTGTTTTCTCATCATCGGGATCATTGTGATCTCTGCTGCATTATTTTCCGCAACGACGGCCGGGACGGCCGCGGCTGCATTTTTGAAGATAGGGGTCGGCGCGAAGCCGTCAGCCCTCGGGGATGCGTACATAGGGATAGCGGACGACCAGAATGCGGTTCTACTGAACCCCGGCGGATTATGCTTTCTGGAGAAGGGGATCGTCTCGTTCACTCATCTGAACTGGATAGCTGACACGAACATAAACAGCCTGACGGCCGTATACGGACTGAAGGGCATAGGGACATTCGGCCTGACCTGGGAGAACCTCAATTACGGGGTGATACAGGGCACGAACGAACTTGGCGAGGAAACGGAGGAGTTCACGCCTCAGGATACTCTTTTCACGCTTGCGTACGGCAGGCAGATGGGAGAGAGCCTCGGCGTCGGTTTGAACCTGAAGTACATCTCGTCGGTGATACAGGATTACAGCGCCGGGACGGTGGCGTTCGACATAGGGCTTCTGTATAAGACGGAGCTTGCGGGCAAACCTGTGAAGGCGGGCTTATCGGTCCGCAATGTCGGAGGGAAGATGACCTATGATGTGGAGGGCGATTCTCTTCCGATGTATTTCGGTATCGGGGCGAGCTATGTGGTCCTTTCGACGGACACGAACAATGTGATGGCGGCATTGGACATAGGCAAGGCGTCTGATACGGACCTGAGGTTCAATATCGGGGCGCAGTACAGCTTCAAGGATTTCCTTGCGATCAGACTGGGATACAAACTCGGCGATTATGATGTTGAGGGCTTCTCGGGCGGCTTGGGCGCGGGCTATACGCTTTCCAACGGGATGAGGCTTGCGCTTGATTATGCCTACGGCTCCACATCGAGCGAGTTCAGCGATGTCCACAGGATATCGTTCTCGTTCTTGTTCTGAGGACATGATCTATGAAAAAATATCTTCTTTTAACGGTCATTTTGATGCTGGCTGTTTCCATTCTTGCAAAGAACGGGGGCACTAAAGTCGATTATTTTGACGCAATGTCATTGACGAGCCTGAAAACCGTCCTTCAACCCGAGACGATATCAAAACTGGGTATAGCTCCCGCCGTCAGCGCTAAGATCAATAAGATCAAAACCAACGGACAGGACAGATACCTTTTCGATCATGGCAATATGCGTACGGAATTCTTCGCGGACGGAAGAACCGAATTGACGAGCGCCTTCGGGAAACTTTCCTTCGTTCCCCGGAACTTCTTGATCGGTACGAGATCTGGAATACCGGAATTCAAGGGCATGACCCTTTCGGATAACCGCGCCGGATTCACCGTTGATGAATCCGTAAGAGAGGAATACATCGCAACGAGAAGCCAACTGAAACACAATATCTATGTTAAACCAGGTGCTGTAAGAGAAGCGGGAGATTTTACATATGAATGGGAGATCGACCGCGGACATTTCATCATAGAGAACGGCGGGGAGATAAATAAGGACTTCACAACGGCGGACGATATCACGCTGAAAGCCCGTGGAAAGGATGTCTTCAAGATACTCAAGCCTTTCGCCTACGAAAAGGGGAAGGATAAAAAAGTGTACGGACATTACGATGTCAGGTTCACCGGTGATAAGATCATTCTCTCGCTCACCGTGCCGATGGACGCTTTCCGGAAAGCATCTTCGGAGATCGTGATCGATCCCACCGTTGTCGCTTTGGAATATGCGGAACTGTGGGGGACATGGAAGAGGAATATCGCGCAGGATTCCAAGGGCAATATCTACGTGGCCTACATGGAATACTCCAATTCTTACGAGATCTATGTGCAGAGATCATCAGACGGCGGCACTTCCTGGGGAACCCCTAAGAGATTGTCTTATACGAATTATGACGGTTACTATCCTGCGATAGCGATCGACGGCAATGACAATATCTATGTGATCTGGATCGATTGGGATCAGTCGGAAATATCTTTTTCGAGATCCACCGATCTCGGAGCTACCTGGTCAATGCAGAAAACGATCTCATTCACGAACCAGTACGGAACCGATTATTATGCCATCGCAGCTTACGGGAACGGGAATGTATATGTGGTTTACTGGAATTATCTCAATGACAGGATCGAGTTCATAAGATCTTTGGACGGCGGCGCAACCTGGTCAATGGCAAAGATGCTTTTGGATAATCCCGCGATCGGGGGTAATTTTGAAACAGCCTTTCCCACGATCGAAACTGCCGGGAACGGAAAACTCGGCGTAGGCATAACATTGAAATATTATAAAGTCCCCGGAGGGTACCACATAAGGGTCTATTATATGTCTTCGGAGGATACCGGTTCAACATGGACGGTCCCGGAGCTTGTGCAGTATGATGACGATACCAGCTCCGGCGATGTAGCCGTGGATGCCGTCTCACTGTCATTCGATTCATCGAATAATCCTTATCTTTTCTACTCTGTCAGATCGAATAATAAATGGGGGGATGCTACGCAAAGAGTAGTTTATACTAAATACGACGGTTTTCTCTGGTCGCCCGTGATGGTCATTGACGGCGAAATCCCGGATAACGGATATGACCCAGTGATCTCTTTGGACCAGAATGATAATATTTATTTCACCTGGACCCGGTACCAGGACGACACCGAATCGCATATCAGGTTCATCTCGAAGATCGGCGGCATCTGGCAGGACCTCGTCGAACTCAGCAGGTCCGATAACGGCTACTGGGAGGATTATCCTCATATGCCTCCATATTTCAACACAGAGAGGTCATACGGCGGTCCCTTCACAGTTTACTATGATTATATAGGGGTCACCGACGACGATACCGATTATGATGATGTTCTCACTTTCCAGTATCTCGGCAGTTCGCAGCAGGCGCCTTCGGCTCCCGTGATCCTGTATCCGAAGGAGAACGGATATTCGCCGGGACTCGTGATGTGGGAGAGGTCGGATTCGCGAATGAACGTTTACTATCGGCTGGAATTCAGCACAAGCGATACCTTCACTACGATCCTGTGTTCCGCGGATAAGGTCCTGAATACTTGGAGCGAAGCGTCAACGGAACTTCTCGAGAACACCGATTATTATGTAAGGGTAAGGACAGTGGATGTTCTGGGGCGAGTATCTCCGTGGAGCGCGACGAGGAAGTTCATAACGGACAATACTGCGCCCGTCATCGTAGACAGCGCCTCCGAGCCGGATACTGTGACAGGATGGTATAATATTGAAAATCCGCTCGCGCTGACATTCACCGGCCATGACTCCGGCGGTGCGGGGATCTGGATGAACAATTATTTTACCGACAAGGATGAATTCACCGAAGTGACATACAACTGGATCGATATAGAGAAGGAGGAGAACCACTTCCCGATAACACCCGGTGAAGACGACGGGACGGTAAGGGGCGTTCCTCTGAACTTTCTCTTCCCTCTCTACGAGGCGGTATTCTACCGCATCAATATCTGTACGAACGGTTGGGTGTCATTGGATTATGATGGCGACGCATGGGGCCTGCCGGAATTTCCTTTTAATGGCAATTATCATTATACTATTGCCGTATATCAGGATGACCAGATGACCTCACGCAACGGGAATTCACAGCTCTTCATTGCGGATCTTGAGAACCCGAAGAGGAAAGTGATCACATTCAAGGATTGGTCGATATACTGGGATATCGAAGCGAACCTGACCTACCAGGTAGTCCTTTATGAAACGGGGCAGATCGACATCAATATCAAAAAAGGTTCCGAATATATCGATTCCGTACGGCAGATCGGGATCAATTACGGGTATAATACCTGGGATGCCATAACATATTACTATTCCCTGATGGAAGGCCTTAACGGCCCCCTCTCGGTCTCATATATCCCCCGCACTTTCGCTCTTACTGATACGATAAACATTGAAAGCGACAGGGACCAGTATTTTTCATATGTCAATTTCGACAAAGCCGGCCGCAATTCGACATACTCCGCCGAGTATTTCGACAATATCGATTACGGCATGCCTGCCTGCACGGTCACTACGCCTATGTACGATATGACGGTGAATCAGGCCTCGATCACCTTCCTGGGCACATGGAGCGAAACAAGATCGGGTATTCTTGATGTGCAGTACAGCGTGAACGGTTCTACTTCCTGGGTAAGCGTATCGACGATAGGCGGAGGGACATGGGGCACGGTTGTCCCTTTACTCGCAGGAGAGAACGACATAGTCTTCCGCGCTCTTGATGTCGCAGGGAATATTGGCGAATCCACGGATGTGATCGCGATCATGCGCGATGACTCTTCCGCTTATTCTATCATTTCAGGCCCAGTGAACGGAATGAAGTACACGAAAGCGGATTTCCCGATCGGTATTGACGGTTTTGGATACCACGGATCAGCTCAGACCATCGATCAGATCGATGTGCTGATAACGGGCGCGACTTTCAGCGATACGCTGTCGATACCCGGTTTCCCCGATGATCCCGATTGGAAAACGCAATGGGACGATGTGCCTCCGGAGGGGCTTTACAATATCAGGTCACGCGCAAAAGGCGATACCGCATCCGGTTGGGTCGAAAGTCCGAACGGGGGTATCTGGGTGACGATAGGAACGGAAACCCCGACTTCGAACATCATCGGATTGGCCACTGATGACTATTTATACGGGGATACGTGGTCTATTGCGGTTGCGGCCTCCGATCTGACCTCGGATATCGAGGACGTGAACCTCGGCATCAGAAGATACGATGAGGAGGATTATACATGGTATGACTCTTACAGCGTAACAGATTGGACCTTTAATTGGGATATTCCCCAGAACGAAGAGGCATATTATTACCTGCTTTCCAGGGCGACCGATACGAGCGGATATGTTGAAACGAACACCGTTCCGCTCCGGATAATAGTGGATACGAAAGCGCCGTACGGATATGTAACAAAACCCGTTTCCGGGAATTATTCGTTCTCGGATTTCGATCTTGAGGGATACGCCTGGGATGATCTCACCGGTGTATGCTTGATCACGGGGATCCTGACCGATACGGGCGGAAATACCACATTGTTCTCATTCCCGGCGGAGAACGGCGAATTCAATGATGTCTGGACATTCCCCGAAACCGGCGCATACACTCTCACCGTGATATTTACGGATAATGCCAACAATGACTTTGAGATCGGACCGATAAACATGTACTGGGATATCTGGGACCATACTTCGAGGATATTCACGCCCAAAGACGGGGATACGATCTATGACAGTACGGTGATGATAACGGGTGAGGCGCAGTACAGTAAAGATGACGCGAACATAACGAAAGTGGAAGTGGGGATCACGCCTCAAGGCGGGACCACATCATGGTATACCGCAGACGGCACCGATGACTGGTCTTATCTTTGGACCGGCTACGATAACGGCTACTACACCATTCAATCCAGATCATACGGAGATACGGAAGTAGAGACACCGTCAGCGGGGATAGATATCCTGGTCAATCAGCCGCTTCCTCCGGAAGGGCTTTCTGCAAAAGGTTTCGACAGCTTGATCAGGCTGACATGGAGCGCACCTTCAACTGTGCTGAACCCGCAGGGTTATATTCTCATGAAAAGGGCCGAAGGCGAAGAAATGTTCGAAAGCGTTTGCACCACCTCTGCTTTTACCTTTGATGACTGGGATGTGACCGCGGGAATAAGGTATGAATATGCAATAAAGACGGTCGGGGAGAACGCTCAGTCCGGCGAACTTTCCGAGAGCATCTTCATAACAATGAACGATTACGGCACAACGCTTGACGATATTATCTGTTATCCCAATCCCTGCGTGAAAAGTACCGGAGCGGAAACCTTTAAATTCGCATATCTTTTGCCCGATACGGAGATCCTCATCTACAAGATCAACGGTGAACTTATAAAGACGATCGAGGCCGACGGCCCGGTATTTGCCTGGGACCTTCTTGACGACAATGCCAGAACGATATCGACAGGGATCTATATAGCCGTGTTCAAATGCGGCGGGGAATCAAGGACTGCCAAGATAGCGATAGTAAAATAATGATCTATTCGGGGGGAGAGATAAATCTTTCCCCCCGAATTTAGCAACACAGCCCGATTAATCCTAATAATTCCGCCCCGTTTCCTATTTTGTCTATTATTGGGATTTTCTTTGCTCTAATCACTCCATTTGGAAAAAAATGGAAAAAGTAATACAATAATACATGAAACGGAGGTTCGTATGAAGAAGTTCTTCACGATCTGTACTTTACTTTTAGCTGCTGCATTATTTTCCGCAACAACGGCCGGGACGGCCGCGGCTGCATTTTTGAAGATAGGGGTCGGCGCGAAGCCGTCAGCCCTCGGGGATGCGTACATAGGGATAGCGGACGACCAGAATGCGGTTCTACTGAACCCCGGCGGATTATGCTTTCTGGAGAAGGGGATCGTCTCGTTCACTCATCTGAACTGGATAGCTGACACGAACATAAACAGCCTGACGGCCGTATACGGACTGAAGGGCATAGGGACATTCGGCCTGACCTGGGAGAACCTCAATTACGGGGTGATACAGGGCACGAACGAACTTGGCGAGGAAACGGAGGAGTTCACGCCTCAGGATACTCTTTTCACGCTTGCGTACGGCAGGCAGATGGGAGAGAGCCTCGGCGTCGGTTTGAACCTGAAGTACATCTCGTCGGTGATACAGGATTACAGCGCCGGGACGGTGGCGTTCGACATAGGGCTTCTGTATAAGACGGAGCTTGCGGGCAAACCTGTGAAGGCGGGCTTATCGGTCCGCAATGTCGGAGGGAAGATGACCTATGATGTGGAGGGCGATTCTCTTCCGATGTATTTCGGTATCGGGGCGAGCTATGTGGTCCTTTCGACGGACACGAACAATGTGATGGCGGCATTGGACATAGGCAAGGCGTCTGATACGGACCTGAGGTTCAATATCGGGGCGCAGTACAGCTTCAAGGATTTCCTTGCGATCAGACTGGGATACAAACTCGGCGATTATGATGTTGAGGGCTTCTCGGGCGGCTTGGGCGCGGGCTATACGCTTTCCAACGGGATGAGGCTTGCGCTTGATTATGCCTACGGCTCCACATCGAGCGAGTTCAGCGATGTCCACAGGATATCGTTCTCGTTCTTGTTCTGAGATCGAAGACAATAAGGTGATGGAATGAAAAAAAGTTTAACAACGATATTATTAATATCATGCATTCTGGCGTTCTCGGCGAATCATTTCTTCGAGAACTTCGATGCGGGAACGACATTCCCTACGCCGGACGGCTTCACGACGGACGTTGCCAATGCCGCATATATAAACAATATTGCTCCGGTTTATTCCGCGCCCAATAAAGCGGGAATAAATGCAGCGACCAAGTGGGTAGCAACGCCTTTTGTGAGTACGGCAGGAACATTGACCTTCTATGCAAGGAGTTCTTCAACATCAACATCCAATTATGTTATGGATATTCAGAAAAGCTACAACGGGACCGATTGGACCACAGTGCAGTCATATCCCGTGGGCACTTTCGCTACTGCGGACTATGCTCTTTATACAGTCAATATCAACGACTCAAATTCGAATATCCAGATAAGATTCTATATGAGTTCGAGAACGGGGAACAGCTTCTATTTCGATGATGTGACCCTGACCGATTACTTCGTATGCGAAGGCACGGACACTACGCCTCCGATGTGGTCCGGCGGGGAGACTTCCGGCATTTCCATTTCGGATTTTACATTCTATACGGCAGATGTTGTATGGACCGATGCCACGGATGATTCGAATCCCGTCTCATACGACCTTTACAGGTCCACGGCTTCCTTCACTGACACATCTGTTGCGACGCTTGTTGTATCGAGTATAAGCGATACAACATACACCGACATCGGACTTTCGCCTACAACGACATATTATTACAAGATTGTTGCGAGGAACTGCGTGCCCCTCACGACTTTGGGTAATGATACCGCTTCTTTGACGACGAATGCGATGCCGACGATATACGAGATCCAGTTCAATAATACCGTGATCGGCGGTGGAACGAACGATTGCTATCCTTCTCCATACAACGGTTTTCCCGTCACACTTACGGGTCTTATCCAATCATTATCGAACAAGGGCACATACATGGTTTATACAATCTCCCAGGGGACTGATCCGTGGAATTCGCTCTATGTTTACGATTATGACGAAACGCGCCTTCTGGATATAGGCGACCTTGTGACAGTATCGGGGACCATTAGCGAATATAACGGACTTTCCGAACTGGGCAATGTCACGGCGGCAGATACTGTCGGAACAGATGTTCAGGAGCCTTATAGCGTTGCCAGCGTAAATTCGATCGGCGGCCTTGGGACCTGGGGGGCTGAATGCGGGGCTACTACCGAATCTTATGAGGGCTCTCTGGTGATTCTCAACGATGTTTATGTCGTAATCGCTACGGACGGGAATAAACATTCCTTGATTGCCGATACAACAACGCCTATAATTACACTTGCTATGAGTGATATGCTTTACTCATATTCTTCCCTTGCCGCCGGCTGCAAGCTTGATACAATAGTCGGCGTGATCCTTTACGAGGACATAGGAGGAACATACTATTATACGCTTAATCCGAGAAGCGCAGATGATATTATGCTCGGATGCAGCGATGCGGATATCACCTCTCCGGACTGGACGGTAAGCGGTATCAGCAATATTGACAGCACTGCCGTGAAAGAGACCAGCGTTTCGCTCACCTGGGATGCTGCGATAGATGCGGAGAACCCTGCTGTGTATTATGATCTTTACAGATCGCCGACCTCGCCCGTCAATACAGCAACCGCAACTCTGCTCGCTTCCGATCTGGTAACGAACAGTTATATCGATGCCGATCTGAATTACTATACTACGTACTATTACAGGATCGTGACCAAGAACTGCGTTCCTTTGGAGAAAACAGCTTCGGATGAACTGGCCGTGCAAACGCTTAATATCAACTTTACCGATCTTTGCGATGCGCAAAACTGGGATACGAACGGGAATTCACAGATGTTGGGACATTGGATCTGGGTAAAAGGGATTGCGAGTTCCGAGACCGGCATTTACGGAACATCGGGAAAGACATCCGTTTATATCGAGGACTCCGTTCAGAGCGAGACCACCTGCGGGATCAATGTGTATTATTCCGACGGTATCATAGACATCGAACGCGGCGATGATATCATCGCATACGGAAAAGTAACCGAATATAACGGCGTCACCGAAGTCGTTATTTCCGATACCGACCCCGTGCTTATCGCTCATACCTCGAGCGTTGTTCTCGAACCCGAACTTATAGCCACTTCGCTTCACCTTTCATCAAATTGGGAATCGGCCGAAGCTAAGGAAGGAAAACTTACATATGTTGCGGGAACAGTAGTAGATCAGTACAAGGGCGCTTCATACAGCAGGATCAGGATCAGGGATACGGAAGATACGGATACCGGGACCAACGGCCTTGTCGTCTACTGGTATGATTCAACAGCGACGATCACGCTCACCGCAAATGATTTCACTCTTGGCGAATATGTAGTGATACGAGGTGTCTTCACACAGTATGACAGTTCATCCCCTTATACGACGGGTTACGAGATCATGCCAAGGGATGACGCCGACTTCACGAGATACTTCAAGATCGCCGGACAGGTGAAAAAGTTCAACCCCGATTATGCGACGAAATCCGATGTTCCGAATCTCACCGTGTACCTGTACGAGAACGACTCCTACATGGACATCCTTCTTGACCCGAATATAGTGGCCGAAACGGTAACATCAAATACCGGCGCCTTCACATTCGACGACCTTTCAAGCGGCGCTACATATATCGTCTATCCCGCAACGGTGCAGGATTCGATGACAGCGGCACTTTCTCACTACGTCAACGGGATCACGACAGGATACTATCCGGTCTTCAAAGACCTCTCGGATGATATTACCGATGTTGTGATCGACATGGTAGAACCCGTTGAGACCATGACTCCCGACGATTCGGAATTCGATACGAACGTTACGCTTGAATGGGAGCTTTACACGGGCAATGCGCTTGACGACAACTTCGCCATGCCCGACACATACACCATTACCTACCTCATTGCTATCAGTCCTGCGGACGAATCGGGAGAGATGACGCTTCCTCCGGCCATATACACGAGCCTCGGCATCGATGCAACGAGCTATACGAATTCATTTGCTCCCGGCGAATACTTATGGACCGTTTTCGCGAGTTCATACGACCATCCCGGAACGAGCGGCAATACGATACCTCTTTCCATGAGCGATCGTCCTCAGAGATTCCTGGTAACTTCAGGCGAACCTCCGGAGATAGCGGGGATCGTCGTTGCCGATAACAGGACACTGATAGTGACCTTCAATGAGGCGGTCGACACGGCAACGGCAACCATTGAGGCGAATTACGTAGTGACTCCCGGCAGCGAGATTCCGGCTACAGCCACGAAGACCAATACCAATACCGTGGAACTCGTCTTTTCCGCAGATTTTGCCGCCGGCGATTATCTGCTCACGATCGGCGGCGTTGAGGATCTTGACGGCAATAAGATCGAATGGGGAGCTAAAAATTCCGACACATTTACAATTCAGGAAACGAATCTCTCCAATCTCAAAGTATATCCGAACCCGATCCGGCTTGCGAGCGTTCAAACGATCACATTCACCGGTGCAGGTTCCGGCGGGAAAATAAAGATCTACGATGCGGCCGGAAATCTGAAATACGAGGACGATTACGAAGGGAGCGTGATAACGATAGATCTTGTTGAAGATGCCGAATTCTCTTCGGGCATTTATTTTTACAGTATCGAGACGGATATCGATAAAGTGATAGGAAAATTTGCTGTAGTCAGATAATAGATATTTGGTGAACTTATGAAAAGAATTTTGTTCATTGCAACAGTATGCACAGTAATGCTCATATCGGCAACGGGGTTCACCGGGAAACCTTTCTTTACGGATATTCCCGGAGGTAATGCCTTTTCCGACAGGGAACTTCTTGCTTATTACGATTATCTGCTCGGCTCGACGAATTCCCCGCTTGATGAAATACCTACGCACGATATCTATTACAACGGTAATTTCAGATTCTCCTTCAGCCCGAGGGATTTCGTACAGATAACGCTTCTCGTGTACAGTTTTGCCCCATTCTCGACGGCAGTGAATGCCGACTTCAACATACTCCCGGAAGGGGACAAGATATGGAAGCCCGCGCTGCATGCAGGCATACAGAATCTGTCTTGGGACAGATACGCATCTACGGAAGGGGAACATGAAGAATACGATCATCTGACTTATGATGATGAGAACTTCTACAGTGCGAATTCAGTTTATGTCTCCATAAGCAGGACAATAAGCAATTTCGTACTCGTGATAGGACTGGGCGGAGGCAAATTTGTCGGGTTCTCCGAATGGTCGGAGCGGGTGAGCATCGGCGGCCTGGCTTCATTGTTCGGCGGTATAGGGTACCGGCTTAAACTCGGTTCAGCGGAAGTGCTTCTTTCCGCTGAAGAAGATGGAAGGGATTTCAATATGGCGGCGAACTCATATTTTAACCTTGAAAAGATCACTATTTGCCTCACGCTCGGTGTCGTTAAAGCGGAACACTGGTTCCAATCAACCGGATTCCAACCTAAGTTCAGATTTGCTCTTGCGGTGATACCAAGGTAGAAATCCATTTTGAATAGTACGTTCCAGTCCACATTCAACGGAAAAAAAGAAGACCTGAAAAAGTTCTTCGGGTATCTGAAGGAGTATATTCCCCGCTATCTCGTTGGTCTGTTCGTTCTATTCTTTACGGATTTTTTTACGCTGATCACGCCGAAACTAACGGCGTTCGCTATAGATGCCATGAAGGCGCTCGTGGACGGCACGCCTGTCAAGGCCGACCTGTATTTCGAAATAATAAATGACCATATTTCCGCCTGGGCCGATTCGATAAGAGCTTCTCATTCGTACACGATTATCCTCTGGGCAGGCATTCTTATAATCGGAGTGAACGTCATCGCAGGCGTCTTCAGGTTCTTCTGGCGCCAGTATATAATGAGAACATCGTTCAGAGTGGATTATGATCTCAGGAACGATTACTACGGGAAATTACTCTCGCTTCCGATGAGTTTTTATTCAAAGTTCACAACAGGCGAGATCATGTCCCGGGCAACGAGCGATCTTGGTGCGATAAGGCAGATGGCGGGTCCGGGAATAATGGCGATGTTCGACCCTGTATTCATGGGGCTCATCTCGATATTCAATATGTGGGTGATCAATAAACGCCTCGCACTCACTGCGCTCTTGCCCTTGCCGCTGATCGCTATACTTGTTTTCACCTTTGAGAAGATAATCTACAAATACTTCAAAGAAGTGCAGCAGAAGTTCTCGGAGATAACTAATTTTTCCCAGAACAGCTTCCAGGGAATCAAGATAATTAAATCCTATGTGAAGGAAAGCGCAATATCAGACCGTTTTGCAGAGGGTTCCGACCAGTATAGGAAAAGTAATCTGAAATTGATACGGACGGAAGGGCTTTTCCATCCGATGATCGTGTTCTTTTCAAGCCTGTCCCTAATCATCATACTCTGGTACGGCGGCCGTTTGGTCATCAACGGACAGATCTCTATCGGGAATTTTTATGCTTTCCAGGGATATCTTCTCTCTCTCGTATGGCCTATGATAGCGATCGGGTGGGTCATTACTATCTGGGTAAGGGGAACGGCTTCGATGTCGAGGGTGAACGAGATCCTGAAAGAGGAAGACACGCTTCTATCCGGTGAACGCAGTATATACAAGATCAACTCGGTCGAATTTAAAAATGTCTGGTTCAAGTATCCGGCAAGCAAGGACTGGGTGCTCAGGAATATAAACTTCACGATATCGGGAAGCGAAAGGATCGCATTTGTGGGCAAGATAGGCTGCGGAAAAACTACTATATTCGAAGTGCTTCTCCGGTTCTACGATGTGCAGAAAGGCGAGATCCTTATTAACGGGGCCAATATCAAAGAATACAATACAGATCATTTGAGGCGCGCGATGGGATATGTTCCTCAGGATAGTTTTCTTTTCTCCGAATCCCTCAAAGATAATATCATCCTTTCGAAGAAGGATATTGCGGCCGAACTTGAAAAAACGATAATGAATTCAGGGCTTGACGATACGATAAATGATTTCAGGGACGGGATCGGAACCGTCGTGGGCGAACGGGGCATTACGCTCTCCGGCGGACAGAGACAGAGAATGACCATCGCCCGGGCACTTTACGGGAGCCCGGAGATCATATTGTTCGACGATTCTTTCTCCGCAATAGATTCGCATATAGAGAAAAAGATCCAAAATAACATCGAAGAAGATTATGCGGGTATCAAACAGATCTTCATTACACACAGGTTTTCAGCAATTCAGCATGTTGACCGCATCTATGTGCTGAAAAGCGGGGAGATCGTCGAAAGCGGCAGATACTCTGATCTCATCGAAAAGAAAGGTGAGTTTTATAAGATTAAATTGACGCAGCAGCTGGAGGAAGAGAAATGAGAGGCGGAGGCCACGGGGGCCGCGGCAGAGGCGGTTCATCCGATTCCGATGAAATTACCGGGAAGATTTTCGATTCAAAGATCATCCGGAAACTTTTCGGGTTCTTCCGGCCCTATTTTCCACTTGCTCTTGTAGCTCTTCTTATGGTGCTTGCATCTTCACTCATGGACCTGATCGGGCCGCTTCTTTTCAAGAAAGCCATCGATGTGTATATTCCCGCGAAGGATTTCACAGGGCTCAGGCATACGGCCATCTTCTATCTTGTGATCACTTTTTTCACTTCGCTTCTATTCTATCTTAGGGCGATCCTCGCAGGAACTTTAGGGCAGAACGTTGTTTATGATATCAGGGCAAAACTATATTCTCACCTTCTGCGGCTTTCCGTGAACTATTTCGGGAAGAACCCTATAGGACGCCTTACCACAAGAGTAACCAATGATGTTGAAAGCCTTAATGAACTTTTTACGGCCGGTTTCATAGAGATGTTCGCGGATATCTTCACGATAGTTTTCATTCTTGTCATTGCATTTAAAATAAGCGTTTCACTGACTCTGGTCACGCTTCTCATCACGCCCGTGATGCTGGTAGCGGTCACGATGTTCAGAAAATTCATACAGCCGGCATATCTTGAGATCAGAAGGACGCTTGCGGAGCTCAATGCCGAACTTGGGGAGGACCTCGGAGGTATGAAGGTCATAAAGGCGTTCACCGAGGAAAAAAGAACGATGAATAAATTGAAGACCAAGAACAAGGAATATCTTAAGGCAAATGAGAGGTCCGTCTTCGTCCATTCTGTCTTTTTTCCCGTAGTGGAGATACTCGAATCAGCAGCACTTGCCATTATCGTTTGGTTCGGAGGCGGAAGACTGCTCAAGGCCGATCCTTCAATGACCGCGGGAACGCTTTTCGCTTTCCTCCTTTATTTCAGAAGGATTTACCGCCCCATCAACGACCTTGCCCAGAAATTCAATATCTTCCAGAACGCCGTCGCCTCGAGCGCACGCATATTCAATATCCTCGATTCAACTGACTTTATCCCGGATACGGGAAGGGAAAAGATCGTGGAATGCAATGAGATAGAGCTCAAGGATATCTCCTTCTCCTATGGGAAGGAAGAAGTGCTTCAGAACATTAATTTCAAGGTTAGAAAGGGCGAGAAAGTGGCTTTGGTCGGACACACGGGTTCCGGAAAATCAACGATCATCAATCTTCTTCTCAGGTTCTGGGATGTGGAGCACGGACAACTTCTCATCGACGGGAAAGGTATCAAGGAATATGCGTTAGGCGCGTTGAGAAAAAAATTCGGTCTTGTTCCCCAGGATATCTATCTTTTCGAAGGCACCGTTTTCGACAATATCGTTCTCGAAAATCCCGATATTTCAAAGGAGACCGTTGAAATGAGGGCAGAAGAGGTCGGTCTCACAGAAATACTCAAGAAATTTCCCAAAGGTCTCTATCACACGGTAGCCGAAGAAGGCAAGAACCTATCTCTCGGAGAAAGACAACTTATATCTTTTGCCCGTATCATGGTCTACGACCCCGATGTCCTGATCCTTGATGAACCCACATCGAATATCGATACGGAAACGGAAGAGCTGATCCAGAAAGCTCTCGAGAGGGTGCTTAAAGGCCGAAGCGCCATAATGGTCGCTCACAGACTGTCAACGATCAAAACAGCGGACAGAATAGTAGTCCTTTCCCACGGTAAGATCGTGGAACAGGGAACGCATCAGGAACTTCTTAAGAACAAGGAAGGACATTACTATAAATTATATCTGTCGCAGAGCTGAGTCAGCGCATTTGCGCTGAAGGGAATAACTAATAGTGAAGAGTTTAAATAAATTGAGAGTTGATAGTTGAGAGTTAGGTGAAACGCAGTGAAAACGAAAAGTAAAAAGAGAATAATAAAAAAAATAGAACAAAGCGTTAAACGCCGGATAAGGGAGGGATAAATGAAGATCATTGTTGAACAGATAGATGAGAAAAGAAGAAAAGAACTGGGTATTGATTCATGGAGTATTTGGGAAAAAGGTGTATCGGAGTTCGACTGGAAATATTCGGCACGTGAAATATGCTATATCCTTGAAGGGAGAGCGATCGTGACAACCCCGGACGGGAATAGTGCCGAATTCGGGAAAGGGGATCTTGTTACTTTCCCGATAGGCCTCAGTTGCCGCTGGAAGATAATAAAAGCGGTCAGAAAACACTACAAATTCGGATAATCGCTCCACTCCGTGAAAATCTCCCCCAAAAAGTGAAAAATCCGTAACGATATGTTATAATAAAGCATATGCTCCTTTAATTGGAATGGAAGGAAATATTTGATCAATATTGAGGAGGCTCTATGAAAAAAGGCGCCTTTTTTATAAGTGTTATACTTTTAGTAATATGGTCAGCTTCGGGGCCGTACTGCGCTTCCGTTGATGATAAATTCGACCCGAACGCCAACGGCTGGGTCAATACCGTTGATACTCAAGCGGACGGGAAGATCATTATAGGCGGGGCATTTAAATCCGTGAACGGTTTCGCAAGGGATTACATTGCCCGGCTGAACATCGACGGCTCGGTGGATATCTCGTTCAATGCCTCAGCCGATATGCCGGTCAATGCGGTAAAGGTCCAAAGCGACGGAAAGATCCTGATCGCAGGCGAATTCACTTTGGTGAATTCAACAAGTAGAAATTTCATCGCCCGTCTTAACGCCGACGGCTCTCTGGACACCTCCTTCATCGGCCCGTCTCTTGATAATCCGGTATTGGACATTGCCGTGCAGAGCGACGGAAAAGTGATCGTCGGCGGCAGTTTTACTTCTCCCCGCGGTCATATTGCGCGATTGAATACCGACGGCTCTTTAGACAGTTCTTTCAACACGGGGACGAACGGCATAGTGCTTACCGTGGCTTTGCAGGCCGACGGCAAGGTGCTTGCCGGCGGATACTTCTCTATGGCAGGGCCTTCGCCGGGAACAACGAGGAACCATATCGCGAGATTCTACAGCGACGGGACAGTGGACCCTGACTTTGATCCGAATACGAATGATATCGTCAATGATCTTGCCGTACAATCGGACGGAGACATTGTTCTGGGCGGGGTGTTCACATATGTAGGAATGGAGCCGAGGGGACGCATAGCCCGTTTTCATTCGGACGGTTCTTTGGATTCCCTGCTGAACCGAGCGATGAACGGATCGGTAAATTCATTGTGCATCCAACCGGACGGGAAGATTTTGCTTGGCGGGCAGTTCTCCGAGATCGATGCCCTGTACACAAGGCCCCGTATAGCAAGATTGAACTTTAACGGCAGCGTAGATACGGGTTTTGCGCCTGATGTCGGTGATACTGTCATGGCGATAACGGTCCAGAAGGACGGCAGCATCCTTGTCGGGGGGAAATTCGCTTCGGTGAATGCGGAAACCAGGAATTTTATCGCAAGGCTTTATAAGAATGGCCCGCTTGATACGAATTTCAACCCTAATGCCGACGCTCTAGTGCGCTTCACTGTTTTACAGCCTGATGACATGACCATCCTGGGAGGGTATTTTAATAATGTCAGCGAGTTACCTCATCCCTTTGCCGCCCGCGTATATATCAATGGCGCAATCGAAACGGGATATGATCCGAATTCCAATAATTTTATAATAACATCTGCAATACTCGAGAATGGTTATACTCTTTTCGGAGGTTATTTTGATGTAATTGGCGGCGGCACAGAAAATTTTCTGGCACGGCTTTTCTCTAACGGCGCCCTTGATACTTCTTTTGCCACAAATATCGATGGTTCCGTTATAACGACCTGTATCCAGCCTGACAGTAAGATCCTGATCTCCGGCAATTTTTCCAGCATCAACGGAACATCAATTAGCAATATAGCAAGATTGAATGTGGATGGATCTCTCGATACGAGTTTTACTCACGACACATTCAATGATTC
>CALMGJ010000004.1 GCA_937863565.1 uncultured bacterium
ACGCTTTTATCGCTCCGCGGAAATCTCCCGTATAGAAGAGAATATCCCCTTTCACTTCAAAGAAAAAACGGTCGTCCGTTTCAAGTTCCTTCAGGTACATCCGGGCAAGATCGAAACGCTTCCACCTTAGAAGGTTTTTCAGAAAGACCACGCCGATGATGCTTTTATTTGCGATCGGATCCAGATTGAGAAGTATCTTATTGGCCCTGGCATACTCTCCGAGTTCGCTCAGAACAGAAGCGAAGAACGCTCCCGCTTCCAATCCGTACCCGGAATTCTCCATTTCTACGAGGATCCTGTACGAATCGGCTATCCTGCCGCAGTAGTAAAGTTCCTTCGCGCGGCTGAGTTCGGACGCGGCGGGGAACGACGATATAAACCAGAACAGTAAACCGAAGATTACTGCTTTTTCACCCAAGCGTCAAGCCCTTTTGCCTTGAGTTCCTCTATGAGTCTGTTCGCCGACGGTTCGTCATACTCTCCCATCTTGACCCTGAATATTATCTTCTCATTACCGGCGGTATCTCTCAGCTTCACTCTCACATATGAAGGGCTGTAACCCATACCCTGTATTTTCTTGACCTCGGCTATCGCGTCGTCCTCCTTGTCATAGGATCCAACATACACAACGAATTCGCCGGGATTGTAGGCGGGTTTCTCAACGGGCTTCACAATTTCGGTTTGCGTAGTGGTCGTACCGAGAATAATGATCTCGACCCTTCTGTTGCGCGCTCTTCCGTCTGGCGTGCCGTTGTCGGCAATAGGCATCGTTTCTCCGTATCCGATCGCCTCGATCCTCTGAGGAGGTATGGCGTGCTTCTCAATGAAATACATCATCACCGCATTGGCACGTGCTTTGGAAAGGCTCTGATTGTATACATCATTACCCACGCTGTCCGTGTGCCCTTCAACGCGGATCTTCGCATCAGGATACTGGCCGAGTATCCTTGCGACCCTGTCGAGGGTGGGATAAACATAGGGCGGTACTTCGGCCTTGCCGGACGCGAAATTGATGCCCTGAAGGTTGAGGACTATACCTCTTTTGTCTTCGCGGACCTCGATGTTCTTGTCCTCTTTTACTTCTTCCTTGATCTTATTGAATTTTTCCTCGTATTCCTTTCTGAGTTTTTCAGTGGCCTCTTCTGCAGCTTTCTTGGCCGCTTCCTCGACAGCTTTCTTCTGTTCTTCGGCCATCTTCTGCTTCATGGCTTCCTGTTCGGCTTCTTTCGCAGCGAGTTCGGCATCCTTCTTCGCGAGGTCCTCTTGTGCTTTTTTCTGTGATTCTTCAAGCGCCTTCCTCAATTCGGAAGAGGATTGGGCAAGTATCGATTTCAGATCGTTCAGTTCATTTGTGAGCGCATCGATCTTCTCGCCCGAATCGGATATCATGCCTGTATTTGTGTTCACGTTCTGGGAAAGCGCGTCAACCTGCTGCTTGAGCGCATTCACATCCTCTTTCCAGTCCTCGCTTTTCTTCTCCTTCCTGCCGAAAAGGACGGTGAGCGCCGCCAGTTCGTATTTTCCGAGATTGCCCTTGTCGGAATATGCCATGTCTATTCTCAGCATATTGGAAACGATAAGGCCGAGGCCGAAAGTGAATTCCGGGATATCCCAGCCAAGCATCTTGTAACCGCTGCGCAGGATGATCGTGTTCCCGAGATTGAGTTCGCCGCCGAGACTGAGTTTATATGCGCCGTCAACGGGAAAAGTATTATCAAAAGAGAACGAAAGGCCCGAACCGTACAGATCGATCAACCTGATGACCCAGCCAAGGTGGAATGTGGTCGGCGCTCTGAGCTTCGCCTCGTTGTATGCCATTGAATTAGCGATACCGATATTGGTAACGGAAAGACCTATGCCTACTTTTTTGAACACCTCCGGTATGAACTGGATGCCGACATCGGCAAGAAATGTTTTCTGGTAATTATCGAAAAGGGTCTGGTCGATGAATTTTCCCGTAACTCCGAGATAGAGACCCGCTCCGAGGGCGGAGCTGAAGCTGGCAAAGGCCATCGTGTTCTTGTTCGTGAAATTTCCGATCGTCGTGCCTGTTGCGTCCGTTTCCTCTTCCTCGCCCCAGTCGATATAGGCGCCGCCTACGGCCATGGCCGCTTCTATGCCGAAACTCTGAGCAACACCGGCGAAAACGAGTCTTACATCGGTGAGCGGGATCAGCATCGAGCTTAATGTGAACTGGCTTGAGGTCAGTCTCGACACACCTGCAGGGTTAATAAAGATCGAACCTGCGAAATTATCGGAGAATCCGGAATATGCATCGGCCATTGCGTATGATGCCGGGTCCCAGTTCAATTTGAGGAAAATACCCATCGTGGCATTGCCGGCATTCGCAGAACTTTCATCCGCCTCAGCGGCGCGTATTGAAGGAACGGCAAGCATAAGGACCATCAAAAACAATATGGTAAGCTTTTTCATTCTCATCTCCTAATCGCTCAGAAGGGTCATCTTTCTGACCTTTTTCTTTCCGCCTGCATTCAGGCCGATGAAGAAATTGCCCGTCTGAACTACATTGCCCTGATCATTATCCCCAAGCCATTGAATCTCGTGGAATCCCGCGGTCATGTCCTCGTTGAGGGCCAGGGTCCTTATAATATCCCCCGCGATCGTATAGATCCTGAGCGTTACTTGAGCAGCTGCAGGCAGGAAGAACCTGATATTCGTCACCGCGCCCTTGCTTTTATCGAAAGGATTGGGGTAATTCTGATAAAGTTCTATCGGCATCTCGGAGTATGATTGGAAATTCTCCTCACCGGGATTGAGATCGGCGAAAGCGATATTCTTCCAGTCATAGGCATTGTCATGGTCCGTTCCCGTTATCCTCTGCAGGCCGTAACCCGGAGAATAATAGACCGGCCTTGTCGATGTATCCCATTCTCCTGCCGAAACGACAGCGCTTTCGGCTGCGGCATTATGATAGGTATTGTCCGAATCCATGAAAAAGACCGCATCCTCCCATGTGGACGCATCGCTGAAAAGGGCAATAAGCTGATACGAAGCCGAAAGAGATGCCGCGTCGCCGACATAGATATCCCAGTAGCTGGGATTATTCTCGTCGATCGCTGCATCCGTCGTGCCGTTGGCGAAATGGATCACGGCTATGTCCGCTGCGGCAAGAACGATCGATTCGCCGGAGCCGAGAAGCGGGATGGTGTCCGATGACGACGAGAGTCTGAGAAAATACGTTTCGTTCAGCGTAATATTACCGGTAGTAATGTTCTGTACCTCGATCCAATCATGAGGGAACTCCATGCTTCCGACTGGGGCGATCTCGGTCATGATGACATCCCCGCCGTAAACGGCCGTTAAAAACAGTACTAAAAGTACCACAGGCATGGTTCTCTTCATTCATACCTCCTTAATATTTTCAGGTTCTTCGCAAGCATGCTGTTCATAAGCGCGCTGCCCATGACGGCAATGTCAACGGTTCCGCCTTCTTTAATACGGGCGAAATTCTCCATATTGATACCGCCGTCGATTTCTGTTAAAAAACCGTATTTACTTTTAAATTGCTGCATAAATTGTGCCTTAATGAGGACATCATCTATGAATTTTTGCCCTCCATAGCCCGGAAATACGCTCATAATAAGGATAAGATCGAATTTACCGAGAAGCGGCACGACTTTCTCGGCAGGCGTATCGGGATTGAGTGAAATACCCGCCAATGCATCATTTTTTCGAATATTTTCCAAAATTTTCGCATGATCGTCGCATGTTTCATAATGGACCGTCACTATTTTCGAGTATTTTGCGAATCTTTCGGCATATTTGCCCGGATCGCTTATCATGAGATGCGTATCGAGATCGAAACCTTTTCCGTAGAGAGATTCGATGACGGGGAAAGCAAAGGAGATATTATCTACGAAGTGTCCGTCCATTACGTCCATGTGGAGTTTTTTTATTCCGTGTTTTTTCAGGATGTCGAGCTGTTTTTTCAAACAGTAAAAATCGGCATTCAGTATCGAAGGGGCGATTTCCATATTACATTATATAAGTTTTAGGGGTTTATTCCAAATTTCCGGTATTTTTTACACTCAGAAAATCCGTTTAACGGATGAATTATCATTTATATCCGTCCGCTGTTATTATAATTTTTCTAAATCTGATTTTTTTATGATCCATATCTCACTTTTTGTTCGCTCAGAATTCTTATCATATCCTAAGGGTGCTTTTTGAAATACTATATATTCTCCATTTTCTATAGAATTTATAATTGGGGCAGTCTTATAAAATAAATCATTTTTTCTACTAAATAACTTCTTTAATATACTGCCATTAAGTTCCTCAGAAAGATCATCACGTAATTTCCTATCGGGAATAAAACTATATATCTTTATATAATCTTGACTTTTCTTTCTATATATATTTAACCCATTTATTACCGTTATAATAATCTTATCACCTACAAGATAAGTAGTCAAGGGTTCACATTCAACTATCAGTTCAAGATTTGTATTATATTCTTTATCTGTTGAAATATCATAAAAAGATATACACATATTTTTCCTGTAAAATATAAGTCCCTTTTCAATCTTATAAATAAGATCGTCAGGATAATTGGTTTTCAGTTTATTCAATTGTATTAATAGTTCCTTTTCATTTACTATGATTCTCGCTTTAATATCATATTGATACAAGTAATATTCGTTATCATTTTCTTGAATATAATTCAGCATATTGTTCTCAATATTAGCGTAAATGATATCTTTGCCAAAATCTTTTATAACTTCATACCCTGTTTTAGTTTCGTATACACAGACTTTATTATCCCACATTAAAGAAATAAAGTCTTTATTTCCGGATAGTATATATGAATTTCGGTCTGACATTTCTACTTCATTCTGCCAAAGAACGATAAGTTTTCCTTCTTTAGCTGTCTTCACATAATCTACACAATATAGTATTTTGCTTTCAACATAGAAAAGTAAATTCTGAATTACACTATACTTTTCTCTATATAAACGAGTGTAATACCACTTCGCTGTCGAATCTTCTATAGCCTTTTCAAATATATTTTTATCAGATGAGATAAAATAAAATATCATTCTGGGGGCATCAGGATAATCGGGCCCATAATAGTGATGCACATCTAAAAATACATCGCTATTATAATAACGTATAGGAGGCGTACTGATAAAAGAGTTCCAATACAAATCAATATCTGGATTGATTCTAACTCTATCTTTCTTCATGTATTTCTCATTTAGATTCAATACATACAAATAACTTTTATTATATTCAACATTGCGAAGAGTATAACACAAGTTGTTCTCCTCTTCAAAGTATATACTGTTGAGACCATCATTTACATGAACAGTTTGCCATAAATCAACATTCTTTGCGCATGAAGTAACTATAGTCAAAGTGATAAATAACAATATCCATATTCTTACTTTCATTATCTTAATCCTTTTTTAAAATACTCATATGCCTTCGAATAGGAGTAATTCCTATAATAATCAAGCCAATTCGTATATCCATCAGGAAGGCATCTGCCAATAGAAAACATGCTCAAATTAACTGCCGTATTAACAATATTGAGGCCTTTATTTATTGTTGTTCTTGGATCATTGAATAATTCCACATACATTACCTCAGCATTGCAGGCAAAGTAGTGGCCTATCATGAAGTCACCTAAAAATCCCTGTTTGCGGATCGGAAATAGTCCGTTGGCATCAATATAAATTAAGGGATTATTCCCACAATACTGGTACTTATTGATATTCACCGGTTCCTCTATCTTCATCGCTATCGGA
>CALMGJ010000005.1 GCA_937863565.1 uncultured bacterium
CAACTTCCTCTTTAACAGGTTCTTCTTTAACGGGTTCTTCTTTGACCGGTTCCTCGACAACTTCCTCTTTAACAGGTTCTTCTTTAACGGGTTCTTCCTTGACCGGTTCCTCGACGACCTCTTCCTTAACGGGCTCTTCCTTTACCGGCTCCTCAACGAGCTCTTCTTTAACAGGCTCTTCTTTAACGGGTTCTTCCTTGACCGGTTCCTCGACGACTTCCTCGACCGGCTGCGGTTCGGGTGCCGATTTGATCGGATCCATCTTGAGTTCCATTCGAACTGCGTTAACCAATGCCAACGGTGCATAAAAATCATCGGAATAGATGGAGTTGTACATCACAGTAGCTTCATCGTACTTCTCTACAGCAAATAGTTCCTCCGCAAGTTCGAAAAGCCTGTTACGCATACGGTCTTTCGAGATGAGCGCCACATTCTCGGGCTGGGACGGAATATCGGCCTTGCCCAGGATAATGTCCACATTCTGTCCGTTGATCTGAAGATTGACATATTCTGCATGTGTGATCAGTATGCCCACTTCCTGAACGGATGTTCCGAGCATCTGGAAAACAGAGATCTTCTTGATCTTTTCTCCGTCCCCTTCAAACTCCTTGGGTGCAGAGATCGTTGCGTCCTTTATTACGATCATGGAGATATCCTTAAGGGGAAAACAATCCGCGCTTAGTGTTTCAGAACTGTCTACGATGACAAGGCCATTGGCGCCTTTCATCTGGAAGTCGACTTTATTTATTACATTAACGGCTGATATAGCCGTGAAAGCTAAAATAAAGGCCAAAAGAAGGGTTTTTTTAATTTTCATTATTATTCCCCCAAAGAAAGAGTCTTTTTGGAGATATAATAATCCTTTTGTATCTCCATGATGACCTTTTTCTCTTTTATATCTAAGGAGACGATCTTAGCCTCTCCGAGGAAATCTCCTTCGCTGAGATAATACGAATTGCCGGTCTCGTCCTCGACTATCGCTTTTACATGCTTTTTATTGTCCTGGAAGAAACCCACAAGGCGGACCTTGTCTATATTGATCTTCGATTCTATCGTTAAAAGTGGTTTGAACGGATCCCTCCTGTTCTTGGCTTCATAAACGTATTTGCTTTCATTTTCGATAGAAGAGGCCCCTGTATCGGGAGCCGTCTGCACCACCTGCTTTTTCGTCACAGGTACAGGCGTGTTCTGTGCGGGGGCTTCGGTTTTCTTCGCACAGCCCGCGATCAGCGCGGCGACCATTATTAATAATATCGCTTTTCTCATTTTGCGCCTCCTTTTCCAGGCGCGGCCGGTTTCTTTGCCGGGCCTTTTGATTCATTGTAGATGTATGTCGTCAGTGTGAATGTTGCAAGCTCGAAATCGTTCTTGCCGAGCGACATGGACAGGTTGTCTATATTGAGGATGCGGTTGAGATTGCCTATCTTATTGAAGAAAGTGGCGATCTGGTGAAAACTGCCGATTATCTTCATCGTGTAGGGTTTCTCCGAATATATTTCTCTCGGGACCTGATTCCCGGGGATGAAAGACTCTATGGAGATATTGCTTTCCATCGTTCCAAGCTTATAAACATCCTCGACGATCTTTGTTAATTCTTCAGTGGAAGGCAGTTTCTCGCGTGCATATTTCAGCGAGAGTTCGAGATCTTCGATTTCCTGAGAGAGTTGTACTATCCTCTGTTTATGTTCTTCGGCTGTTTGGATCTTCTCATCCAGTTCCGCGATCGCAACATCGAGTTCTTTGATCTGCGCGATCTTACCCTGATAGGAAAGGAAATAGAAGCCCAATACCATCGCGGCGGCAATGGCCGCCATGACAACTATGTTCCTGACTTTCTTATTCATTGATCGCCTCCTGAATTACAGGCGTGACCAGGATAAGTATCTCTATTTTGCTCTTATCCCTGTCCTTTGTCCTGAAAAGCGAGCCTATTATAGGGATATCCATAAGTATCGGAATGCCGGATTTTCCTTCGCTGTCTTCCATCTTCACAAGACCTCCGATCACAGCGGTCTCTTTGTTCTTCAGCATTACTTGCGTGTCGACCTCGTTCGTGTCTATGAGGACACCCGAGGAGACCTGGCCGGCTATTGACGATACTTCAGGATGAATGTTGAGGATAATGCTGTTGTCCGCTGTTATCTGCGGTGTAACTTTTATCTGCGTGCCCACATAGGTCAGCTGCGTCGTGATCTCACCGCTCTCATTTACCATTCTCAGCGGTATCTTGTTGCCGATATTGATCGTGGCCGGTTCATTGTTCATGGCCAGGATCTGCGGATGGCTTCTCACTTCCGCCTTATTCTTCGATGCCAGCATATTGATGACGGCATCGAGCTCAATAGTGTTCTTGACGATGCCCACATGAAGAAGTCCTGCGCCGGTAGCCGGAGAATAGGAATTGGTGCCGGTATATGACCCGCCCGTCACGGCAGGATCCCCTGTTACGCCCGCTTTCCAGTAGAATTCGATATGCTCCATATCGCTATGGCTCAACTGGATGAACTTCACTTTTATCAGGACTTGTTTCGTGGGTATATCGATCGATTGGACGAACTTATAGATGACATTGAACTTCGAAGGGACATCGGTGATTATAAGTTTTTTCGTTCTCTCATCCGATGCTATGCTTCCGCGGGCAGAAAGAATCTTTGCGATATTCGATTTCAATGCCGATAAATCCGCATAATTGATCCTTATAACCCTTGTCTCCAACGGCTCGATCTCCGAATTCGCCTTCTCGATATCTTCAAGTTGTTTGCGGTATTTCTGGATATTGGATTGAGTATCGATCCTGTAGATATTCCCCATCACTTCATAATCGAGAGAATTGCTTTTCAGTATCTTCGAGAAAAGCGTATTTATGTTCACGTCTATGAAACGGCCTGTAAAATAACCGCTCACATCCGTGGAAAAGATGAGGTCTATCTTCTTCTGGCCGGCAATCGCTTTCAAAAGGTCGATAACGGGATAATTCATCACGTCCACAGTAGCGTAGATCACCTTTCCTTTCTTTTTGAACTTGATAATGTTCTCGGCATTGATCGAGACGCAAAGAAGCATCAGGACTAATGCGATTATTATTGTTCTTTTCATTTTTTCACCTCGCCCGCCTTAAGGGTTATTGTAAGACTGAATTTCTGGATCGGTTGGGCGAACTGCGGGACCTTCCCGGAATTGATGGATTTAAGAGTAATGCTCTCCACGAAATCCGTCTGGTCTTTCAGCGCCTTGATGAACTCGTTGACATAAAGAAGCGTAAGTCCTGTGCCCGAAAGGTCGATAGAATTTTCTCTGCCGCTGAAAGAATTGATCCATACCTGATCGGGAATGATGTCGCAAAGAACATCTACTATCTTCACCCATTTCTGTCTGCTCTGATCGAGCTTATTGATGATCTCCATCTTTTTCGCCAGGCCGGACCGTTTGCCCTCGAGTTCTTTGATCTGATTCAGAAGCCCCTGGTTCTTCTGGACAATGGCTTCCTTCTCGGCCTTAATATTCGTTTTGTTCTTGATCTGATTTGAAAGGGCGATGCTCGCGATAAGAACTATGACTAAAAGGATAATGAATTCGAACGCCCAGTAGAAATAGTCAACCTCAAACTTCACCACCCTTTTCTTGGGAGGTATGAAATTGATATTAAGCATATCAGACTCCTATAAACATCTAAGAGCGAGGCCGGCGGCCGTCGCGAACAGAGGCAGCTTGCCTGCCATCTCTTTCATCTTGGCATCGTTGCGGGCCACCATCTGGAAGAACGGATTGATCATCTCGACTTTGAGTTTCATGTCGGACCCGCCTTTGATCTTCGTCATCACGAATTCCAGAAGGAAGGGGAAGAAAGAACCTCCGCCTGAAAAGGAGATCTTGCGCAGATTCTCTTTTGGTATCTCCATTGAGATGAGGGCATCCTCGATCTCCTTCACCAACTGGTTCGTCTGTCCGTAAAAATAATTCTTGTAATATTTGTTGAGAACCTCATCCTTGATCGCGGATTTCTCTTTCTCGTCCAGGCTTTTTGCGAAAAGTTCGAATTTCCTGGATATGGCATCCGCGTCTCCCAGGCCTTCATTATTCTTGATCGTGTCGATTACGAAACGGTCGGAGAAATTGAAGGTGCCTCTGAAGTACACGGGGAAATTGTTCTTCACGCCGACTATATTGAAATTATTGAACCCGATATCGACGAGTATGTAGTTCTTCTCTTCATTGTTCAGGGAAGCCAGCTCCGGGTCCCGGCTGTTTATATACTCGAAAATATTGGCAAGAGCGAAAGGAACGCCGTCGATCACGGTAAGCTTATAGCCCGCCTTTGCAGTCACATCTGTGTAGAAATCCAAAGCTTCTTTCTTGGCCGCAGCTATGAGCACCGTCGAGGGAAGGTCGCCCTCTGCTTTCTTCAGGATCTCATGGGAGGTTCTGATGACATCGCCCTGATAGTTGGCAAACTGCTCTTTCATCGCGACCTGAACAGCTGAATTGAATTCATTGGATTCGGGTGCACCCATGGCCGAGACGATGCGGTTGACCAAGTACCTTGAATTGATCGCCGTGATCACGTTCTTTCCGGCGCCGGTTTTATGCAAAACATCTTTAACGATCAGAGACACCTTGTCCTTGAACTCCTCATTTATCTGAGCGTTCTCTTTCTTGGCGGCATCTGCGGAGATCTTATCCTCAATGTTCTCGGGCAATTCAGCGATATTGAAATCGGCGACCTGTATCTGTGTGCCTATCTTTTTCAGCGAAACTGCCTTGACATATTTGGATCCGATATCGAGCGCAACATTAGGTTTATCAGGATTCAAAATTCCGTCTAAAAACATACCTACCTCCATTAATTGAATTGTACCAAAAAAAAACTAAAAAGTCAACATTTAACTGCTTTTTCCATCGTTCAATTTATGATGAGGAAGAATCCCGGGATCACCCTCTTCAGGATATCCTCAAAAATGAAGATGACGAGGAATGATAAAATGATGAACGGACCAAATGGAACATACCTCTTTTTTTTCAATGCCAGTACGGCTAATCCCGTTAACGCGCCGGTTGAAGTCGCGATAAGAACGAACACGAAAATGGACCGCATTCCAAGAAAGGCCGCAAGGAGCGCGGCGAGGAGAACGTCTCCCGAACCGAAAGCTTCTTTCCTGTAGATGAGCTTGGCGATAAAGAAAACCGCGCCGAAAAAAACTAAAAGCGAGATGCCGGAGAGAATATTGTCCAGCGGTATCTTCCTCTCCATTAGGAACCGCCGAAGAAGATCGATGAACAGAACAACGGATAAAAAGATCAGCTCGCCGTCGTAGATGTACATGGTCTTGATATCGATCACTGCAATGGAAATAAGGACCGGTATGGCAGCAAGAAATACGAAAAATCCCGGGGAAAAGCCAAGAACCGCAAAGGCGGTCACTGTTATCGCGGCCGTTAATAATTCGATAGCAGGATATAAAGGCGATATCTTTTCCTTGCAGGAACGGCAGCGTCCGCCGAGGAAAATATATGAAAGAACAGGGATATTATCATAGAACTTGATCGGCCGGTCGCATGCCGGACAGAAGGAATTCGGGAATATTATTGAGCGTTTTTCCGGGATCCTGTAGATGAGAACATTCGTGAAACTCCCTAGGAAAAGTCCGATCAGGATGAAGTAGATATACCACGCAAGCATCTTAAAAAAAAACGGGGAGCAAAGCTCCCCGAAAAAATATTAAATGATCCGAAGGGAAATTATTTCCCTGCGGGATCGGTGACAATACCTACTTCTGCCTGGAAATAGAGCGAGGTCAGCGTCTGCGTCGGGTTCCAGAAATGCTTCGTGGCATCCGGGCAAGTGAGTGTGTAAACACCAGTACCGCTGTCATAATCATACGTGTATTCTGCAGTAGGGCTGCAAGGGCAATGTACGCCTGCCTTCGTGTATCCGTTCGTCATCAGAACGCCGCCGTCAGCGGCAACAGATGCACCGGCCGTAGGATAGATGTCCTGATTGTCATTGGCATACATGTCCAGTGCCGTAGCTACCGATTTGAGGTTGGCCTTGCAGGATGAAAGCTGTGCTTTCTTCTTGGTGTAGACCATGTTCGGGATAGCGATAGCGGCAAGGATACCGATGATCGCGACGACTATCATGAGCTCGATAAGGGTAAAACCTTTTCTCTTCATACAAATCACCTCCTGGTGTTTTTCTGAGTTATTATAATGTTATTCATGATAATTGTCAAGTTTTTTCTCAGATTTTTTATCAATATGTAAAATATTTTATTATCGTGGACAATTCCCGTACAGAACTGGTTGTCTATCTCCCTTTATATTGGGATTGGATATTTTTGGCATAAAGATTGCTTATTATTTTTCATGAATATTACGCACGAGAAAAAGACTTACGATCTCAAGATCGAATATGCCGGCGGGACCGTGACCGTGAACTACATGGGCCTTCCCGCCGCAATACGCGGTGACGAGAATATCGTTCTGAAGAACCTCTCGGAAAGAGGGGGGGCCAGAGTATTTTTAAACGGCACGGAGGCCGCACAGGATTTTTCATATAAACTCCTATCCTTCATAGTCATAAGGCTTGCTTCGGACGATGCCTTCTTTGAGGCCTTCTCTGACCTATGCCGGAGATCAGGCATAAACACGGACCTTTCCATCGGCACTCCGGCAGGAGAACCGGACGCCGATATCGGCATAGTGTTCAGATTTATACCTCTTGAAAGGCTCGAGAAGACCAGAGGACCTGTGCTTGAGATATTCGTCCGGGATTCTTTCATTAAAGATTTTCTAAAAAAGAATTCTTCCTTCAGTATTCAGGAACTTGATTAAAACCTGCTGTTACTTCAGGTCTTTCAGCATTTTTGCGGCTTTTTCCTTCACATTAGCATCCGATGCTTTATCAAGTATGAGATCGAGCATCTTCTTTGCGCTTTTTTTGTCCCCTTTCTTTATATAGGTTTCAGCTATCTTGAACCGGGCGCTTTCCTCCCACATGGGATAACCCTTGTATATGTATATGAGTTTCGTGAATTCCTCTATCGCTTTATCAAATTCTCCCGAGTTCAGATACAGCTCTCCGAGCCAGTATTCCGCTTCCACCTGTTCTTTTTCCTTACCTTTAACGATAACGAAGGAATACATCTCCGCGGCTTTTTCAACAAGCCCCAGTATCTCATACACTTCACCAAGTTTGATGGCCGTTTCGTTCTTCAGGGAATTGTTCGCTGTCCCGCCGAACAGGGATTCCAGGCATTCGCGCGCTTTCTCGTATTCCCTGAGTTTTTTATATGAAAGGCCAAGGTTGAAAAGCGCATTCTCCTTGAGTTCGGATCCGGCATCCGCATCAAGCAATTTTCTGTAATTGAAGATCGCTTCCCGGTATTTCTCCTCATCGAAAAGGATGGACGTGATCTTGAAAAGGGCCATTGGTGCGAATTTCCCGGCACCGCTGTCCGCATAAAGCTCCTCGAACATGATATGGGCTTTATCCTTCTGGCCGCTCTTCAGTAAAGAAAGCGCACCGTAATACTTCGCCTCATAGATCTCTTTCGATCCGGGATATTTAACGATCAACTTCTGGAATTCCTCGAAGGCTTTATCGTAGATCTCCTTGGCAAAATAGAACTGACCCTTGTTCAGCTGTATCTGGGGGGCGATCGCCGCATCCGGATATTTTTCCAGGAAATTGTCCGCCACATCTATCGAATGCTGGTATTTCCCCATTTTAAAGAGGGTCCATTCATGATTGTACAATGCCCAGCCGCGGAGAGCTTCCGGAGCGGCTTGCAATTTCGAGAGCTTCTCGAAATGAGCGGCGGCTTTCTCGTACTCCTTATTATTGAAATAGATATCCCCGAGTTTCAACATCGCTTCGAAACGGAACGGATTTTCAGCATCCTCTGAGCACTTCGTGAAAAGTTCGGCCGCTTGAGGGTCGTCCTTCGCCTGATATGCCCATGCGGCGTAGAAGAGCGCTTCATGACCGTAAACGGGATGCGAGAACAGAGCGGAGAAATACTTGACCGCATTCCCGTATTCTTCCTTTTTATAATATGATTTCGCCAGAAAATACAGCGCTTCTGCTTTTATCTTCTCGTCGGCGGTCAGGTCCGACACTTCCCTGAAGCCTGCGATCGCTGCCTCATAAGCCCTGCTGTCGTACTGGATCTTGGCAAGCTCGTATTTGAACTCCAGATAGACCGGGCCCGAGCGGAGTTTTTCAAGATACTTGCCAATCATCTCGTAAGCCTTTCCGGCCTCGCCCGTTCTGTAATATGACCATGCACCGTATCTTGTTCTTTCTGCGGCGTAATCACCGTCCGCCGAGATCTTCTCGCAGGCGGCCGCGGCGGCTTTGTAATCCCCCTTTCTGTACAGAGCAAGGCCTTTTGCGGCGAGTATAACATCATCGTCTTTCTTTAAGGATGCAAGGGCGGCCAGTGCTTTGTCGAATTCTTTAAGTTCGGTATGGCATCTCGAAAGTTTGATAAGTATGTTCCGTTTCATTTCATACGGGATATTACCCCCGGATGCTTTAGCGTAAAGGTCGGCCGCACGTTCAAAATCCCCGGTATTGAAAAAGATATCCGCGGTTAGTTCGATAAAAGCGGGGGCCTTTATACGGACAAGTTCTTTTTCAAGGACCGCAGAGAGCTCCTTCTCTTTTTTTTCCGCTGTCATAATGAGCGAAAACGTATTGTATGCCTGTAAGAGCTTTCCCTCTTCCTTTAATCCGCTCACCGCTTCATTAACGGCGGCCTTCGCTTTCTGAAGGTCGCCTTTTTTATAAAGGGCGAGTGCACGGTACAGGGAGACCTCTGCGGCAGTGATGTCCTTAGCTTCGCCAGGCATCCTTTCTGCGGCCTGCAGAGCCTCGTCATATTTGCCGCTTCTGTATCTGCTGTAGAACAGCCCTGTCAGGGCTCCTGCCTTGTATGTGGTCTTGAACTTCAATGCATAATCGTAATATCTCTCGGCATTCTTGTATTCAGACATGAAGAAATAGCACTCGGCAATGAAGAAGGTCGTTGATGCCACATCATGATCATTACGGTAACAGATCTCAAGTTCGGAAAGCGCTTTTCCATAATCGGATGAACCGTAGTAGATCATCGCGAGCATGAAGCGCATCTCGTTCACATGAACGCCTTTCGGAAAATCCTCTAAATATTTCTCTATGATCTCTTTTTTCATATCGTCACGGCCGGTGAGATCGTATAATTTAGCGGTCTCCCTGTATGCGTCTTCAAGGACGGAGGAGGTGGGGTATTTCCCTATAAGCTCAAGAAGGTCCTTCTCCGCTTCATTGTATTTTTTTGTTTTGGCAAGATAAAGCCCGCTGTAGTAAAGGCCCTGATCGCGCAGAGGCCCGGTCTTGATCTCTTTCAGAACCGCGAAGCCCTTGTCGTAGGATTTCTTCCCGAAATATGAAAGTGCAAGGAAGATCTTTGCTTTATCCCTGTTCTTGAAATCAGGGTATTCGAATATGAGGTCATTGAGGTCCTTTGCCGCCGTTTCGTATTTTTGAAGGTAATAACAGGACAACCCTTTGATAAAAAGGGCTTTGTCCCTGTACGGCCCTCCCTCGGCAAGGTATTCGTTGGAGTATTTCAAAGACATCTCGTAGAATTTTTCATTGAAGGAATTGATCGCAAGAATGATCCTGTCGTCGCTCCTTACATTAAAGGCAAGGATCAGAAATAGAATTAAGGATACGCGTTTCAATGCTTTACTCATATGCCTGCAGGGCTTTCAGGGCGCACTCCGGAATGTAGCGTATGCGATCGATATACGCCATTGCCGCCTTATCGCCTCCCGTAGCATAAACGTCCCCATATGTCCCGTATATTCTATCAAAAAAAGAACGGTAGACCAAATCGGCCCCGCAAAGGATATTCTCTTTTGTATCCTTTCCGATTTTCTTCCTTCGCGGAATGCCTGACACCTCGGGAAGGTCGCCGATCGAGGAAACTGCGCCGAGATAGATCCTTATCGAGGGAACGATGAAACCTCCCTCGAGTATTCCCTTCTTCACAATATTAACGGTATACGCCGTTCCGAGGTCAACGAGCACGAAATCCTTCTTCCCGCGTTCTCTCATTATATATTCGCAACCTAGAAGACGATCAATACCGATCCGTGCAGGCACGGCATAGCCGTTTTTGATATATCTCATGTCCGCCGGAACGACCTTTTCCGGGCGCATGCCTTTCAATTCGGCAATGATCCGCTTTTCGGCAAAGCGGTTCGTTGAGAAGTATATAATGCGCTCAGCGCCGGAATACCTAAGGGAGGAAGCATCGGAAAGATCCGCGATCTTTCCGCTTCTCATGATCTTCACCGAATAATTCCCTATTTTAAGAAAGACCGTGCTATTCATAAGAGATCACTTCTCCGCTTAAGACCTTCTCGATCGCTCCGCGTGATGTTCTCAGAAGCATCCCCCCGTCCGGCGAAAAGCCGCTGAGGCGTCCCGAAGCGGTGCGCACACCCCTCCGGACGGTCACGATCCTCCCTTTCATCACGCTTCTTCTAGACCATTCGGAGCGCATGCTTTCCGTCACGGTGCGGTCCCTCAGCATCTTCTCGAAATTCCGTATGAATTGTTTCAATATTCTTACATTATCCGCTTTGCAGCCCTTCGCCTCCCTGTTCACGGAGACGGCATTAAGCTTTTTCGGGAAGCGCGAAACCCCCGTATTTATGCCTATGCCGCAGATGAGATGCTTTATGGAACGCCGGTCCTCTATAAGTATCCCCCCTGTTTTTTTATTTCCTATCATGATATCATTAGGCCATTTGATCGAGATGCGGACACGGGGACAGACCTTCTCGATGCTTTTAGCAGCGCAAAGCGCAAGGGCCATGTTCAAAGCAGCGGTGCCGAATCCGCCAAGCGTGGAGCGCTTCACCGCCAGAGTGAACCACAATCCTCCTTCGGGAGAATACCAGACCCTTCCCTGTCTTCCGCGTCCGGCCGTCTGCGAAGCGGCAACAAGGATGAAATCATCTCCTTCATGCTTACAGATATCGTATGCCATATCATTGGTACTGCCTACTTCCCTGAAAACGTAAATACGTTTGAAAAGCGATGAGCCGACAAGATCTAAAAACCTGTATCTGAAGACTTCGGGAATATGTTCAATATAAAGATACAGCCCTTTTTTCTTAAGGATGCATCCGAGCTTTTCTAACTTCCCCAAAAGATCGTCCATCACGGAACGCGGGAATTTCGCCGTAAGTTCTTTAAGTGCTATCCGGCCGCCTTCATTAATTTCGGCGATCTTAAGGAATTTCTCCAGATCGTTGATCAGCCCTCCCACTTCTTTATGATATCTATGATCTCCTGTTCTGTCCGGGCAGCGAGGAGAGCTTCGCGATTCTCGGCATAGGAACACATCCTGGATATCCTTGAAAGAAGCGGCAAATACGCCTTGTCATTACGTTTCGCGCCGATAAAGAAGATCAGTTTTGAAGGTTGTCCGTCAATTGAGTCGAATTGGGCTCCCTGTTTGGATATCCCGAAAAGAAGGAATATTTCCGATATGAAATTGTCCCTAATATGAGGAATGGCCACGCCTTTTTCCAGAGCTGACGAACCGAGATTTTCAAGTTCGAGTATCTTGTTATAGAACATTTCCTTATCGCCGATGCATCCTAACCGGCCGCCCAGTTCTATGAGTTCTTTAAGCACCTCCTCCTTTGTAGATCCTTTCAGATCGACAATGATGCTTTCCCTTTTCAGAAGTTCCGATATCATTTCATTCTCCTATATGATCATGATCATAGCATCAGAATCCATCATAAGATGTTCAACAACCTTTTCTTTAGCCTGCATACGCATGCCGTCAGCTTCCCGCCTTGAGAACAGTACAAGTTCAATGCCATATTCTTTCACAGCGCCGATAAGGTCCTTGACGGAGTTTCCGATTTTCAGGGATATCCTTAGATTGATGCCTTTTTTCTTGAATTCTTCCTGGAAGAAATAAAGCGCGCTCCAGCCCTCTTCCTCGAGTTCGGAAATGAGCGCATTGTGATCCTTTCCCATAGAGCGTGCTACCAGCATTGCCGCTTCCTCTTCGATAAGCCTGACAAGATAGAATTGGCCTCCTTTGTAGTCGTAATTGTCTATTTTTTTCAAAATATCTTCTATATCTTCGCTCTGAATAAAGGGTATCAGGATCCTACGCATCATCTCTCTTTCCCTCCTTTATCTTCTTCTTCTGCACGAATTCCTCCCTCTCTTTTTCTTCGAGTTCGCCTCTCATCCTCTTTATTATAGTTTCGTATTTCGGTATGAAAATATTCTCCAGTGAGCGCACTCTTTTCGCTGTCTTGTTTATCTCGATGAGCATGGAATAAAGCGTAGAATAAAGCCTGAGCCATTCCGAAAGCATTTCAAAAAGCGATTCCGCTTCATTTTTTAGAACATCTTTTGAAGGACCTATTCCTTCCAGCGAATCCTGGAATGCCATACCCTCGAGCATGTCCACGGAAATGGAATAATCGAATGTGCCGAACATGTGTTTCATTTCGAACTCTAATTTGAAAAGTTCGTTCTTCCCCGGCTCAAAATAATTGGTCTTCAGGATCTCCACCAGGTCGTCATTATACTTAAGGAATCTCTCCGTGGTCTTTTCGTTCACCTTTTCGAACCTGAAACGCAATCTGGTAAGTTCGCTCATGAGGAGCTCCTTTTTCTCCTTGAGGATCTCCCATCCTCCCCGGAAGACCTCAAGCTCCTCCGAGAGTATCATCAGATTCGATTTCGTTGAAGGAAGTTTAGCGGGATCCGCCATAGTTCTCCTCAAGTTCCTTGTCGGTGAATTTATTCAACTCCTTTCTCGGAAGTATTCTCAGCATCTCCCAGGCCTTCATCAGCGTGACATCGATCGTCCGGCCCTCCGTGCCCTGATGTATGAATTCCTTTTCCAGGCTTGCAGCGAACCTCAGATATGCCCTGTCCGTTTCCGAGAGTTCCTCTTCGCCGATGACGTTCGCGATCATCCTTATGTTCTTGGCGTGCGCATACGATGCGTATACTTGTGCGGCAAGATGGGGATGCTCCGGAGTAGTGTATTTCTCCCCTATGCCGTCCTTCATGAGACGCGAAAGAGAGGTGAGAATATCGATCGGGGGGAAAACGCCCGCGATATTGAGTTCCCTGGAAAGAACGATCTGTCCTTCCGTTATATAGCCCGTCATATCGGGAACAGGGTGCGTGATGTCGTCATTGGGCATTGTGAGTATCGGTATCTGGGAAATGGACCCCTTTACTCCCTTTATCCTTCCGGCCCTCTCGTAGATGGATGCCAGATCGGAATAAAGATAACCCGGATATCCTTTCCTTGAAGGGACTTCGGAACGGGCCGACGATATCTCCCTCAGGGCTTCGCAGTAATTCGTCATATCCGAAAGGATAACGAGCACCTCATACCCCAGCTCGAAAGCGAAATACTCGGCAACGGTCAGAGCCGTTCTCGGTATGATCAGCCTCTCCATGGGCGGATCGTCGGCGAGATTGAAAAAAAGAACTACATTGTCAAGTTTGCCTTCTTTTTCAAAACTCGCGTAGTATTTCATCGCATCATCGTTCTTGATACCCATTGCGGCAAAGATCACTATGAAATTGCCCGATGAATCCTTGATCTTTGCGTTCTTCGCGATCTCGAGAGCGATCTCGTTATGGGGAAGACCGCTTCCGGAAAAAATAGGCAATTTTTGCCCTCTGATCAATGTTATCAGCGAATCCACCGCGGATATCCCGGTTTCGATATAATCCCTGGGATACGCCCTGCGGACCGGATTTATCGGCACGCCGTTGATATCACGTGTCTCATCCGAAATGATCTCGCCGAGACCGTCCCTCGGGCGGCAGTACGGATCGAATATCCTCCCCTTCATGCCGGCGGAAACCGGTATCCTGAAAGGTTCATAGTCGAAGCGTATCCTCGTATCCTTCGCGTTCAGGTCCTTCGTACCTTCGAATACCTGGATCAGAGCCAGATCGTTCTCTAGCTGAAGCACCTTTCCCTGCTTCTTCCTTCCATCGGGCATCGTTATGCGCACGAAAACGCCGAACGGGATATCCGAAACCCCTCTCACTGCCAAAAGGGGACCCCAGATCTTTTCGCAATTCTTGTACAGTATCTGATATCTCATATTACTACGCTAATTCAATCAATTCACCCCTGATCGAAGAAAGAGCGTTCTCGATCTCATCAGAGGGAAATTTCATGAATTTAAGTTTTACGATCTTTTCGATCGCAGGCAGGCCGCTTATCTTGTAATACGAAACGCTTTTTTTCAATTTGTCAGAGGCCGTATCGTAGAAATCGGTAATAGCTCTTGCGATCGCGATCTGTTTTTCGATCACACAATAAGCATCGTTCTCATCGTAAGAGTTCTGCTGAAGAAAGCCTTTTTTCACAAGATCACCTGCAAGAATGGAAAGCTTCTGCTTATCCGGAAGAGATTCGAATCCAACAATTTTCACTATATTCTCGAGGTGGTCAGCCTCCTGAAGGATGTCCTTGATCTTCTGGCGGAGAAAAGCCCAATCGGTTTTGGAATTGTCAAGCCACCAGCCCTCGAGGTCGGGAATGTATTCCGAATAACTCTGGTTCCAGGAAACGGCAGGGAAATGCCTTTCAGATGCGAGGTCCTTATCGAGCACCCAAAAGGACTTGATGTACCTTTTCGTCTGCTGGGTCACCGGCTCGGAAAAATCGCCGCCCTGCGGAGAGACCGCACCGATAGCCGTGATAGTGCCTTTCCTTCCGGAAAGACAAAGGTAATTGCCGGCGCGCTCATAATATTCGGCAAGCCTGGAAGCGAGATATGCGGGATATCCCTCTTCTGCAGGGATCTCTTCAAGACGAGAGGAGATCTCCCTGAGCGCTTCGGCCCAGCGCGAAGTAGAATCGGCGAGGATCACGACATCGTATCCCATATCCCTGTAGTATTCCGCAATGGTTATACCCGTATATATGCTTGATTCCCTGGCGGTAACCGGCATATTGGAAGTATTGGCGATGATGATGGTGCGTTCCATAAGCGGTCTTTCCGTCCTTGGATCGTTCAATTCCGGGAATTCTTCGAGTATCTGGGCTATCTCATTGCCTCTTTCCCCGCATCCAATATAGATGACGATGTCGGCATTGCCCCATTTGGCTATCGAATGTTGAATGATCGTTTTTCCCGCGCCGAAGCCACCGGGAACGGCCGCACATCCACCCCTGCCGAGCGGAAAGATGAAATCCAGGACGCGCTGGCCGGAGAAGAATGGTTCGGCGATCCCGAGTCTTTCCTTGAACGGACGCCTTTCCCTTACGGGCCAGTCATGAAAAAGCCCTATTTTCTCTATAGCACCTGAGACAGTGCGTATCTCGGCTACGGTGTCTCCGGGGGCGGCCGGGCCGCCTTGAATTTTCACAAGATCACCCGTTATTCCGGGAGGGACCATGATGCAATGTTTGATGCCGTATTCCGGTACGCTGCCCAGCACCGTTCCGGGAAAGACCTTTTCTTCGGGGGTAACCGCGGGGGAGAAATTGAAAACGGCCGGAGCCGCGGCGGGCGAAGGCCCTGTGCTGAGGGGAATGCCGAGCCCGGAAAGGATCGAGCCGATCAGTCCGGGGCCGAGCCGGATCGAAAGCGGACGCCCTTTGCCGTATACATCCTGCCCTATCTTGAGGCCGTCCGTATTGTCGTATATCTGGACCGTGGCCGAGGATCTCGAGACATCGATCACTTCTCCGATCAGTTTTCCCGGTCCGGCCTCGACCATTTCCTTTACTTTGACGCTGCCGTCGTCATGACACTTAAGTATAGGTCCGTTGATCTTATAGATCTTCATATTCTTTCAGTATCTCGCTGTGAATGATCTTCATTGCCGTTTTTCTCACTTCCTCTTTAAGGAAAATATCGCTGCAGTCGATCTCGAGCGATCCGTCTGCGGCGAGGATCCTGAAACCGTAAGAGAAATCCCCTGTTTCGAATTCCTTCTTGCCGTGCAAATGTCCCAAAAGGACAGAAGGGGATTTCAGGCCCGACGCCTGCGAGCGGGCCGCCTTTAAGACTTCGGAGGTCCCTTTTTCCGATAGAAGGTAGGCGAGGTAATCTTTTGTTAGGACATCTATGAAGCCGTTCATCTCCCGTTCAAGCATCATTTTCAGAGCATGAGATAAACCTGTCTTCACGCGTTTTATCTCACCCTGAAAACGGTCGGCAAGGCGATGCTCTTCCTCAGTGCTTTTCATGATGTACTCATTGAGCACATCTTCCCTTTTTCGCTTGAAAGTGTTCTGGAGCACCCTTTTCTTGCTTTCCCATTTTTTTTCGGTCTCCGTCACCATTTGAACTCTCAGCATTTCAATGTCCATCTCAAGTGCTCCTTGATACTTTATTAATGAGTAAGTCCATTATCCCTTTCAGTACGGCCCCCCGGTTTTTCCTGTCCGGGATAGGGATGAAAGCCTTCCTCGCTTTCAGGTCGATCATATCCTTCATTTCATTGAAGAGGGTCTCAGTGATCATCACTACTTTGATCTCTTCGTCCGACAGGATGCCGGAAAGTGTAGCCGGGTCAGCGGAAACTACTACATTGAATCCCAAGGATTCGTAGTATTTAAAAAATCCGTCATCCGTCAGAAGCACATGGTTCATATCTTAAAAACGATAAGAAGCGCGATGATCGTCCCATAGATGGCGATACCTTCAGCGAGGCCCACATAGAGTATCGTCCTCCCGAACAGTTCGGGCTTTTCAACGATAGCTCCGATTGAGGCCGTGGCTACTTTTTCAACCGCTTTCCCGGCCGCCAGCGAACCCAGGCTGACGGCAATGCAAGCAGCAAGAGCGCCCGCCATGAATTTGAAGAAGTCGGCATTTCCACGGTCTGCAGGCGCCGTTTCCTGAGCCGATGCCCTGGCCGGAACCAGAAGAAGTACGACGACCGTCGCAATAAGGACAAGTCTGATGATGGCAAAGACCTTTCTTATCTTCATCATCTTTTTTACATGGAATCGTTCGGACATATTCTCCTCCTATAATTTCAGGGGATCGTATCTGATCCCGTCCGCTGTGAAGAATTTATTGAAAAACTCATAATAATTCAATCTCATAGCCTGGATGAAAACTACCAGGCCTTCAAGAAGTATGACGATCGTGTTCCAAAGGAACAGGAAAAGAAAAGCGTTCAGGCCTTTGATGGACAATCCTTCAACCATCATCAGACCTGCGGATGAAAGGGCGAAATGCGCCAGAAGGAAAGCCCCTACTCTTATAAAGGATAATGTATTGGAAAGAAATTCAATGAACCATATGGATACGACTATGCCCTGGGAAATGCCTTCTTCGATCCCTTCTTTCTTTGAAGTGAAGAGCACTTTTACCGTGATACCTGCGGCGAGGATCAATGCGAAAACCAGCATCGCTCCTTTGGGTTCGACCGCCTTGCGCAAAAGAAGCACCGGGAAGGCCACTGAGGCCGAGTAAAAGATCAGGGCCATCACACCCCATTCGCCAAAAAGCATTTCAAAATATTCCTTCTCCAGGGCACGCTGAATTATATTGAGCAGTATGCCGGCAAAATTTATAAGTATGCCGATGGCAATGGCCGCGATCAGGATCGTGGTCAGGTTGTCGCCCGGGGAAAGGAGCAGCGGACGTATCAGTGATTCATTGCCGAAAACGGAACCGAACATCAGGCCGAAGAACACCGAAGAAGCTCCCAGAGTGAAAAGAAGCGGCGCGAAACGCCGGTATCTCCCCGAGAGCGCGAATAAAAGCCCGAAGATGATCACTACGCTCCCGTGGCCCGCATCGGCGAACATGAAGCCGAAAAGAAGCGAATAGAAGAACGCGAAAAATGTGAGAGGGTTCACCAGGCCGTAACGGGTTATTCCGTACTGGTCCAGCAATTTCTCAAAAGGATACAGGAAAGAACTGGTACCGAACAGGGACGGGACTTTCGCCTCCCCTTTCTTTTCTTCATGTTTCTCAAAATACAGTTCGTTCCGCTTTAATAGGGTTTCGAACTCGGAGACCTTGCTTTGCGGGATCCAGCCAGTGAAGACGGACACGAATTTCCCTTCAAGGACTCCGGCGCGGAATTTGTCCACCTCACGGTAGAAGCGCATATTGAATTTAAATGACGGAATCTTTGAACAGAGCTTTTCAACGAAAGCGTTGTAGTTTAGCATGAAGTTCCGTTTTCCTTCGAGAAGTCCCCATTTTTTATTCTCGATCGCTTCGAAAATATCCTGGCCTTTCAAAAAAGCGACTTCCGAGTGGAATTCACGCCCGCCGAGCTGTCTTACGATATCCCTTATGATGTTCTTGGAGGTTTCGCTCACGGAGATCAGAAAGAACACCGTGTATTTTCTGAATTCCTCCCAGGTTCCCATCATATCGTATTTGGTTATATACTCCGACATCATCACAGTATGCTCTTTTTTAACAAGAAAGAACAAGCTGTCCGTGGAAAGGATATTGAGCGTTTTCGGATGGGTTTCGATGAAGGCGGTGAAGCTTTGGATGATCTCCGTCCTCAAATTGAGCCTTTCCACAGCAGCGGTCATATTCGTATATTTCCTTGTAAACTCGGTCATCTCACCGGAAATGGATTCGAAATCCAGGAATTTCTCTTCTTCCCTGAATGTTCTTTTCATCGCCTTTTCGATGAAGGATATCATCGTATTTATCTTTTCGATATTCGTAAAGTCGGGCCGGGTGCGCATCTCTATATGCAGGCTGCCGTTCTTAAATATTGCCGGAAGTATGAACGGGAGCCTGTCGTTCGCCGAAGCCACCATGAATTTGTACATCTTTTCGGAAATGATGCCTGTCATATGATGAAATCGTAGAGCTTCTTGCGCTCTATCCCGAGTTCCAGACAGTTCACGCTGGCAAGGACTATTTCGGATTGCCTTATGAAAAGGAAAAGCCTGGAGAATATAATGGAGGGGATATCGTCGAAATCGAAGACAATGCTCTTCTGGATCAGATAGGTATAGAATATCCTCCGCGCACGCTCGAAGATCCCTGAGGGGTCGTTAGATCCGAAAGCCTCTGCGAAACGGGGGAATTCGCCTGAAAGCCGTTTTATATCCTCCCCCTCGAAAATAACGCGGCGGATCAAGCTATAATCTGCCTTCAGGGTTCCCGTGCCCAAGGAGTCCGGGAGCACCTCCCTTATTCCGTAGCTGTTCCTTATGCGGAAAAGGAATATTGTAAGAAGCAGGTCCCACCATTCATAAAAGAGCTCCCGGCCCGCCCATTTGATCCCTTCAAGAAGGCGTACCGCACGCTGCAGCTTGCCGAAGGAATTGAGAAGGTCTTTAATATCGTTCCCCCGCGTTTTAAAATCCGTGATATCCCTCATGTCCAGACCGAGACCGGATGTTTTAAGGAAGACATTGATCTTATTGATATATTCGCTCAATATACTTCCGAAATATTCCGAAAGGCCGGTTTTGCCCTTGACGTCCTGGGTCATGAAGAACATCTTCTTCAATCTTCTGAAGAGTTCTTCCCGGTCGCTGATATCAGTTATCTGGAGCAGTTCCTCCTTGTTGAGAAGGTATTTCTTGAAACCCTGAAGAATAATAAAGACATCATAAAGTTCAGATCTCATCAATAAGTTTTCTCAAGATCTCCGCGTATCTGGTTTTAAATTTTTTTTCGACGTCTTCCTTTATCTTGGAAATATAACTGTCCTGACGGGCTCTTTCCTCTCCGGTCTCTCTTGCGATACGCTCTTCCCATTTTTTCCGTGCTTCGTCTAAACTCCTGTAGAGATCGGCCTCATAGGTACGCAATTCTTCTTTATAGACCTGTTCCCATTCGGCATACTGTGTTTCCAGCTTGTCTTCAAGCTCCCGGATCGAATTGTTCAGTTCGTTGTATTTCTCAATGAATTCCTTGTCCTTTTTCACTACGGTGAGCCCTCCCCTTTTTCGTCTTTGCCGTCTGTCCCACCCTCAGGTTTTCCGGGCGCTTTCTCTTTGCGGAAGATCTCCTTTAAAATGAAATAGATCAGAAGCAGTACTGCCGCGATTTTGATCACGGAAAATATGAAAATCAGTACTTTCGTAATTATGTTGGACATAACATTATTTTATTATAACACTTATTTAACGGATGTCAAGACTTACCGCCGTACTTCATAATAGCGAACAGTGAATAGTGAACAATAAGAATGCCCATTATTTTATTACACAGTTAAAGGGTTAACGTGTTAACGGGTTGTGATGAGGAATGAGAATAGTTGAAAATTGATAATGGAAAATTGAGAATGGACAATGGACAATTTTAAAATAATACGATCCAACCCGATAACTCTAAGGCAGGCTTATTGCCGACTCTTTACTGAATAACGGTGTAACTGTTTTTTTCATTATTCATTTTTCACTGTTCGTTATTCACTAATTTGTGCTGCTTTGCCGCATCGTTCAGTCCCTTTTCCTGGTTCCCAGGATGCCCCCGCTGAGGAACAGTCCCGCCCCCAGCATGAAACCGAAGTTATACCATCCGCCGTTATTATGAACTTCATAGAAATGCACGGATCTCACGAAAATGGAGATTATGAAAGTGATCGGAGCGATAAGCCCGTGCCATAGACCTTTAAGGAATCCCGCCGTTTTTCCGTTCCGGTCCGGTATCCTTTCCGACGGATTCGGGCCTGCAGCGCAGGAAACAAGAAGGATGCACAAGGTGAACAGGATCATAATGGCAGCATATTTTTTCATATCGCCTCCTTTATATGAATTGTTTGTAAAACTCTGAAGTATCAGCGACCGTTCTTTCTATAGAGAACCTCTTCATTATCAGTTCTCTTCCGTTCTTGCCGAATTCCTTCTGGAGAATGGGATTATTGTAAAGCTTCCGAATCCCCTCCATAAGAGAATACGCATTGGACGGTTCCACGAGAAATCCGGTCACTCCGTCCTTGACCAGTTCATCGCTGCCCGGTATCCTCGTCGCGATGACTGGCCGTCCCATTGACAGGGCCTCCCTTATCGCACCCGAAAATCCTTCCCCCGAAAGGCTGGGCATGATGAGACAATTCGAACCCGCGATGATCTTTTCCACATCCTCGCGGAATCCGAGCCCCCTGACCATTCCCGATATACCGAGCTTTTCGGCTTTTTCCAGGAACTGACGTTCATCGGTCCTGTGGCCGGCAAAGATGAAGTGGGAATTCTTAAAAATGAACTTGCCGAGCGAGATCGCTTCAAGGAGAATATCCTGTCCTTTCCATCCGAAATAATTGGCAATGCAGCAGAACATCTGATCGTCGGGAGGGATACCGAGCTCGTTTTTAATATCAAGAACGGGAGCAGTGGAGAACCTTTGCGTGTCAACGCCGCTATAGATCACTTTGATCTTCTTGGCGGGAATACCGGTCTCGGTAAGCACTTTCTTAACCCCTTCTGATACGGCGATGTAGCCATTGATCAGACGGCTTTTATATTTTATCCTCGAGAACATGTTCTGACCGAAGGAAACGCGGCGTGTAACGATGAGTTTAACCTTTTTATTGAAGAACATCTTAAGGAGCAGCATACAGGTATGGCTCTTAGAACGGTGCGTGTTGATCAGGTCAACTTTTTCTTTCCCGATTATATCCGAGACCGTCCTTATGTATTTCAGGTCTATATTGCCGCGGGGAGCAAGGCGGAAAACCCTGATGCCGGCTTTTTCGGCTTTATCGCCGAGCACGGACCCGGGCGGAGTTATGAGGATCTGCTCTATCCCCTCCATCCTTGTGAGCAATTCGAAAACCTGATTCTGGCCGCCGCTCCATGCAGTCCCCACTAGTATTTGCGCAACCTTCATCATGCCTTTTCCCTGATCTTCCAGAAGGTCCCCCGTTCACCCGGAACGGGAAGGATCAAGCCTCTTTCCTCCAAAGCGGCAAGGAATTTGTTCACGATATACCGGGGAACGGCCAGTACTGCAGAGATATCCTCGGAGGTCATCGGTCTTCTCTTTACGGTATCGAGAATGGCATTCTCCGTATCAGACCTGTATTTCTGGATCTCCGAACGGGTCTTGAACCTGGAAATGATCTCGCAGCGAGGGTGTTCCAGGAAGGAACAGATGCTCTTCAGTTCCTTTTCGTTCAATCCCTCGAGACCATCATATGCCGTGGGCCGGTCCACCGTATTAAGCTGGACCCTGTCCGGAGCGATCTTTTTTATTGCCCTTTTTAAGCTTTTCAGATCCTCTCTCCCGTCATTCACGTTTCTGGCGAAAAAGATCTCCAGCCAGATCTCGTTTCTGAAGATCTTCCTGAATTCGGAAAGACCCTTTACGGTCCCGGAGCATGTAATACCTTTCGCGGGCCGGTTGATCTTTCTGAAAGAAGATTCGCGGGCGGCATCAAGGGAAGGAAGAACAACATCTGCGGGAAGCAGGCTTTTTCTCACCGAGCTCAGGGAAAGCAGAGCTCCGTTCGTGATGACGGCGATGCGTAATTCGGGGTATAGCCTTTTGATCTCAGATACGAGAAATCCCGTTCGCGAATTCAGGAGTGGTTCGCCCGAACCGGAAAGCGTTACGAAATCAAAAGAGGCATTGTGTTCAATATAATGCCGGAGTTCTGCCAGCACGGAGCCTATATCGATATATTCGCGCCGTACGGATGTTCTTCTGGTTGTCTTTCCGCATTCGCAGTAAAGACAGTCAAAGGTGCAGGTTTTATACGGAATGATATCGAGCCCCAAGCTCATCCCGAGCCGGCGGGAGGGTACAGGGCCGAAGATATGCCTGTATCTCATCGTTCCCCGGACACAGCTCAATCCTTGCTTTCCCGGATTATATTTACGATAAGAGCGGCAGCGGTTTCCATTTCCTCCAATACGGCGAATTCATATTTCGAATGAAAATTATAGCCTCCCGTAAAAAGATTCGGAGCGGCAAGGCCCATGAAGGAAAGCCGGGCTCCGTCGGTCCCGCCCCGTATCGGATTCTTCTTGAGTTCAAGGCTCGACATGCCGTAGGCTCTTCTTACCACTTCTTCAATTAGGGGTTTGCGGGATATGATCTCTTTCATGTTCCTGTAGGATTCCTTGAACACGAGTTCGGTCCTGACTTTAGGAAATCTTGCCTGCACCTTACCCTTGCAGCTTTCAAGGACCTTCTTGAACCTTTCGATGCCTCCGGATTCGAAATCCCTGATAATGAAATCCACTCTTGTTCTGTTCACATCGCCCTCGACCTTGTCGAAGTGGATGAAACCCTCCCTGTCTTTCGTGCATTCAGGAGAGAAAGCGTCTTCTACTTCCGATATGAAAAGGGAAGAGGCTCTTACCGAATTGATCATTTTCCTGTAAGCGCTTCCCGGATGAGTGTTAAATCCGATGAATTCGGCATACCCGTTCACTGCATTGAAATTCTCATCTTCGTAATAAGGGGCCTCTGAACCGTCCACGGTGAACGCGAAATCCGGTTTGAAATACTCCAGGTTGAAATAAGCCGTTCCTTTCCCTATCTCCTCGTCCGGAGTGAAGGCCACGTATACATCTCCATGTTCGATCTCGTTGTGTTCCCTGATATACCGGCATGCCGAAATGATCTCGGCGAGGCCGGCTTTATCGTCCGCTCCGAGCAAAGTATCCCCCGATGCATGAATGACCGTTTTGCCCTTCTTACCCTCAAGGTCCGGATTTTCAGAGGGATCTATGATCATGCCGCGTTCATTATTGATAACTATGCTTCCTCCCGTGTATGTAATTACTTTAGGCTTCACATTGATCGCCGATTCCTCGAACGAAGTATCAAGATGCGCAATAAATCCTATCGAAAGTCCAGGGCTTTTCGTGTTCGCGGCGATCTTTCCGTAAAGATAACCTCTCCTTTCATCAAAAAAAATATCGTCAAACCCTATAACCTCCATATCCCTTTTTACCATTCTCGCAAGTTCTATCTGCCCTTCCGTAGAAGGTGTGCGGGGACTTAAAGGATCGCTTTTCGTATTCACGGCCACGTATTTCAGGAAATAGTCAAGGATATACTTCATTTAGTTCTCCATAGGGATATTTTACATTGAACATGGGATTAATTCAAGGGGGATATCCTTTTTCTTGGCGTATCAGGTCGAATAATGATCGGGAAAGGAGATAAGAAAAGGGGCGGACAAAAGCCCGCCCCTTATGGAATCATTTACTTCAGGATAAAGAAGCTTATCTTATGCGTAACCAGTTTATTGGGATCCGCAACGCCGGAACCGCCCATCATGGCATAGGCGGGAAGGAGAGCGGGAATGAGATCTTTCACGATATTGGGATTGTTCTCGTTAAGCTGAACTCCCCAGTATATCCCGTAATTGATCCCCATCGTCTCGGAGAAATGATACACGAAATTGAAATTGGCGCTGAGGTTCGAAAGGAAAGGCACCGTAGTGATGGATTCTTCGCTGCTGTCGGCTTCAATGCCCGTACCGGGTGTCGTGCCGGTATCATAATAGATGCTTTCAGCGGAACCTGAAACGCTCATCTTGGAGAATCCGGCAGCGAGAGTGAGTTTTCCGAGATTGACCTTGGCGCCGGCCCGGTAGACGATGATGAAGGCGTTGATGTTCATTTCTTGCTCAACGACATCGGGATATGTCATATCGTAATATGTAAGACTGTCCACGCCTAGAGAAGGCATCATGAGAACGAGATCTGCACCGAATTCCACCTTGTCATTGTGATACCAGATGCCGGGACCGAATGTAAAGATCACGCCGCTTATATCGTTCATCTTGAGATCGCCCATGGTCCCTGTCTCATATACGACTTCGCCGGAAAGCGAATCCATCATAAGGACAAGACCCCCGGTGAAGTTTTCGCTTTTCATGTATCTTACCACGCCGTTGATCCTGATCCCGTTCATATTGACATGCATCCAGGGATTCGAATCTTTATCATCTATGTAAGAATCGGGAACTTCGACATAATAACCGTCATCGGAAACGCCGCTATTGTTCCTTTCCCAGTATGAATAGGCGGTCAAATGTCCCACATTCTTGAAATTGAACATCTGGAACGAGAGTCCGGCGAGAAGAGTATCGAGATGGGAGATGAACCCGAGACCGAAAGTAAGGTCGCTCATATCAATTTCCATCTCCTGCGTATCGTCCTGCTCTAGAGGATCATCGGTCTTGCCTGGATAAACGCGGTAATAGTAATAGTTATTGGTCATGGAGAGGGTCTGAGAAAAAAAGGAGAAATTGAAGCCCAGGCCGAACATCCTTGAGAAAGCGAAACCGAGCTTGAAGCTGAGGTCCATCGGGAATCCGTTCTGAAATTCGCCTGTTTCTAATTCATCAACATAGTCCGTACCGGGATTGGCCGTATCGTAATCATTGTCGCGGTCGTATTCGTTGGTATAGTTCAATAATGGGGATTTGAACTTCAGCGAGAAAGCCAAGGGGCCCATTCTCATCCGGCCTTTGAGCGCAGGACAGAGCACGGACAGCGTGTCGGTCATTGTTGTATTGTAGGCGTCCGCGTTATAATCCACGGGGGATTCCGATGTGGATTCGATCACGGTCGAGTTTCTCCAAAGATCGAAATCGAGAACGAATTCCATTCCTCCGGGATAGAATGCAGCCGCAGCCGGCAGGAAATCCGCATCGTTCCAAGGGTCGCGTACAGCAATACCGGCACCGCCGAGCATTGAACTTCCGGCATTGGCGATTACCATAAGCATGATGAATAGTGTAGTCAAGAGTTTCTTCATGGTTCCTCCTTAATTGACTATTTAATTATAAAGTTTTTTTTCAAAAAAGTCAATTTTTTTCGAGAGGAAAGTTCTTCTTCTTCGGATCATCTTCTATAAGATCTTAAAAAAATAGATGCGGACAGATCCGTTTCCCGGAAATGTTTGAAAAAATCCGGGGATTTTGTTAAAATCAATCGTGAAAATGCGTTTATTTCTTATATCATTCATTGTAGGAATATCCCTTGTTCCGGCAAAAACCCTGGATTCGTTCTCGGGATACCTTAAAAGCGATATCGACTATATAGGACATTACATAGATATTGAGAAATGCGATACGGAAAGAAGCGAGATCTATGCCGCTAAACTGCCCCATATCGTTCTTGACCTCAAGGCTACAGATTTTAACGGCGTGTATGATCTTAACAATTTTCAGGCGGTGTATCTTACTTATACATTCGACTTGGAACTTAATATTGCGAGGAATATCGAAGCCACCGCAACAGTGTTCCAGAATATCTACTCGGGAGAAAAAGTGTACGATGCTCTCCGGCTGAATAAACTCAGTAAGGAGATCCTGATAATGCAGAACGATGAAGTCCTTTTCAGGATATTCGGAAAATTCATATCTGATTATTTTTCGGTCCTTTCCAAGGAGAATGATCTTCTCATAGCCGAGAACAAGTATAAGCAGGACCAGGAACATGCAAAGCTTGTTTCGGGGAAGTTCCCTCCGGACAGCGCTAAGGCATCCATAGCCGTTCTAAATATAGAGAATTCTAAAAAGAGCGCCGATATCCTTTATGTCGAATATAAGGAGGCCCTTGACCTTTTCCTGAAAAGGAGCGGAAGCGGGGATATCCCCGTTCTCGGGTTCATTATGGAGAATCTCGATCTCGAAAGAGGGGATCCTTATCCCGTACGGATCGCAAGGAAGTGTGCGGAGATGATCGAGATACAGAAGGACCTGAACAGGGATGATTTCAAACCGAAACTCGATGTCTTCGCTACATTCGGATATAAGGATAATGATATGAGCTCTTTGGAGGGCGGCAGCATGTTCGGCTTTCTTTTCACATGGAACATCTTCGACGGTATGCTGTGGGCATCGCGTAACAGAACGCTGGACAAAGAGATCGAAAGGGTGGAGGCGAAGATCGAGGACGATGAAAGGACGATGAAAGAGAAGATCGCGTCTTTGGCCATTTCCCTGAAGAGCTATTCGTCGATCAGCGATAATCTGACGGAGCTCAATTCCTTGTACCGCAAGGACCTCGAATCTGTGAAGAAGCTGATGAAGGAAAAGCGCCTGTCGATGACAGATTTCCTTCAGGAAGAGGAGAAATACCTGCGCTTCAGGGAGAGTTCTTTAAAAACACAGGCAGCGATCGCGATGAAGATCGCGGAATATTATTATCTTACCGGGAAGTTCGATGAGATCTGGAGCGTTATCAAATGAAGAAGAAAATACTGCTGGGGATCGGGATCATTGCCGTTTGCGCCGCTCTATACCTGATAGTAACGGCAAAAAAATTCGAAGTGTTCATTGCGGACGTGACAAAAGGGGACATTGAGGACGAGATAACCCTTTCAGGTCATGCCGAACCGGTGAATCTGAAGCGTTATTTCTTCCCCTTTGCCGAAGGCACGATGCTGGCCGTTAAAAATGTCGGAACGAAAATTAAAAAAGGCGGCGCTTTGTTCTCCGTCCATTCCAAGGAAGCGGAAGCGCTCTACCATAGTTCGAAACTTGCCTATGAGGCGGCCAAATTGAAACTTGACAATCTCACCATCGCCTTGAACAACATGAAAAGGCAGCTGGAGCTTGGGATCGTACCTGAGGACGAATACAATATAAGCCGCAACAACAGGGATATCGCTTCCAAAGAACTCGAAGCGGCAAGGCTCGATCATGAAAGGAGCGCGGAACTGTACAGGGAGATATGTCCCGCTGCCGATTTCGACGGTTATGTGCTCGATATGGCGTTCACGAAAGGTCAGAGGATCTACAAAGGCGATTATATAATGGCCTTCGGTGATCCTGGAGAAATGATCGCGGAGATATTTTTAAATGAATTCGACCGCAATAAGATCAAAGAGCTGATGCGCATTGAAGTGCGTTTCGATTATCTTGAACGCGCGGTCTTCCGGGGAGAGCTGATCGATGTTGCCGACATTTCTATCATCGACCAGTTCGGAGCCAATCTGTACAGGGCAAGGATAAGGATCAATGAACCCGATGCAGGGATACTCCTCAATTCCAAATGCGAAGTGAAGTGTTTTCTTAATTCTTATCGCGACAAGTATCTCATGCCGGCTCAGGCACTGATCTCGAAGGACGGAGAACATTTCGTATGGGGCGTGAAGGGCAGAAGGGCTTATCTCATTCCGGTAGAATTGAACGGCATCGTGAAGGGTAATGCGGTCCTCAATACCTTTGCCTACGAGCATGTCATTACCGACCCGTTCAGCATAAAGACCGGGAAAAAGAGAATCACGGTCAAAAAGAGAAAAAAGAGTGAAGGCCTCGGATTATTTTGACATAGCGCGGGACGCGATCCTGACCAACAGGTTACGGTCGTTTCTAACCGTTCTTTCTATAATCGTAGGCGTATTTACCATTATAGTCCTTTCCGCGGTGAGCCATGCTGCAAAAAAGGAAGTGCTTTCCTCCATCGAAAAGATCGGTTCGAAGCTCATCTTCGTTATGGCGGGAAAAGTTACGAGCATAAGTCAGGCGGGAAGGAGCAATATCGATCTTGACTGGAAGACCGTCAGGGAAATAGAGCGTATCAACGGTATCAGTGAAGTCCTTCCCCAGATCGGAACATCTTCCATCGTATCGCTGAAAGGCATAGATCTTAATACTTATGTTTACGGGGTCAATGAGCATTTCATGAGCGTAAGGGATTATGTACTTTCGGAAGGGGTCAATTTCGAGAAGATCGATATTGATAATATGAACGCCGTCTGCCTCATCGGACACGGTGTTTTCAGGAGATTATACCAGGGAGAATCCATGCTCGGAAAAACCCTTTTCATCGGAAAGAACGGCGTGCCGGTGAAGATCATCGGCATCCTGACCGAGAAAGGACATAATTTCACCGTGGACCAGGACGACAGGATCTACGTACCGATCAGTTTCTATCAAAAAAGGCTTTTCAATACCGAGCAGATCTCCGTTATCTACATAAAAACGGAGAGCGAGGCGATGATCGAGAACATAAAAACGGAGATAGAACATATCCTTCAGAAGAATTTCAAGAAAGAGGCGGAGAATTTCACCGTGCGCTCACAGGGGGAACTTCTTTCCACATTATCGTTCATTTCCAACACCTTTTCCGTTCTGATCCTTCTGATCGCTCTCATCTCTCTTCTTGTAGGCGGAATAGGCATCATGAACGTGATGCTGATAGCCGTGAATGAAAGGATGCACGAGATCGGTGTACGGAAATCATTGGGCGCCAGATCCTCCGAGATCGAAGTGCAATTCCTTCTTGAGGCCGTAATCCTGACCATCATCGGCGCTTTTGCCGGCCTTGCCTTTGCTTTCATCGCGCAGTTCTTACTGGTCTTGATCGTGGATTGGGATTTCTATTTCCCGTTCCGCATTGCGGCGCTTTCCGTCGTGATCAGTATTCTGATCGGGCTTTTTTTCGGATACTATCCCGCTAAAAAAGCGGCAAGGGTCTCCCCCGCCGAGACATTAAGGGCATTGTGATGATGTTTGGCGTGATAGCTGAAAAATACATGTCCTTCCGTGGCTCCAGGCGTTTTATCGAGAGGATGCAGTTTAAAAAGATAAAGAGGATTTTCGATCATGCGAGAAAGCACTCTCCGTATTATGCCGATCTCTTCAGAAAAGCCGGTTTGAAGGAATTGCGATCGTGGGATGATTTCAGACGTATTCCTGTCCTGACTAAAGAGGACCTTATCGAGCATTTCGACAGTATCATGATCAAGGATTACCCGGGTGTTTTCGTGAAGACATCCGGTTCTTCGGGCCAACCCTCCGTTATCCTTAAAGATATGAAAAGCATAAAACGGACCCTTATCACCGGCCACCCTTTCTTCATATCCCATTATGCGGGAGTGAAGATCAAAAAGACAGCCCTCGTTCTTATCTGGGGAGAACAGTCCGTCGAGACAATGTTCTCCGAAGACATGGAACGGTTCTTCAAAACGGAGAAGATCGAGATCAATGCAGGAAAGAGAACGGAAGAGATCCTCACTGCGCTTGTCTCGGAAAGACCCGACCTCATCATCTCCTATCCCTCGGTATTCAATGCCGTTTTCGAGCTGGCCCGTTCGGAAGGGATCTCCCTCGATTTCGTAAAACTCCTCGTGCTCTCCGCCGAGACCATCAACAGGAACCGCCTACTGGAGCTGGAGGATTCGCTTGGCTGTATGGCGCTTGACGCATATATCTCAACGGAGGGCGGGCTCATGGCCATCGAGGTCCCTGGGCATGACGGATTCCTTCTTATGAACGACAATGTTTACCTTGAAGTGAACGACGACAACGGTGATCCCGTTTACGAGAAAGAGGGGAATGTGGTCATCACTGAACTTAATAATTTCGCCACGCCTCTTCTCAGATACACGGGACTTAAGGACCGCGCCGTGATGTCGGTGAACGTGAAAGGGAAGAAGTATCTTAAACGCATTACGGGAAGGATGATCGATTCTGTGCTTACAAAGAACGGAGAGGCCATCTGCCCGTACGCCGTGACAGAGTTCATGGAGGAATTCAGGAGCGATATATCGAAATTCCAGGTCATTCAGGAATCGCCTGATTCCTTTCATATCAAGTGCGTTATCCGGAATGACCCGGGAGGATATTCCGAAGGCGGGGAGGGATATGTCCGCTTAAAAAGAGGGTTGGAACGTTTCGTTTCTCACGGGATCCTTCTCAGGGTCACGGTATCCACCGCTGAAGAAATGGATGGAGATATTCCCTTCAGGGTTGTGAAGAGGCTGTTTTGAGATTCGAGATCATCGGGGAGGATCCCGGTTTAGAGAAGCTTCTTCTGGAACTCGAAAGCAGTTCATCTCAAGGGGATATCATTACGGTCCGTTTCGAGAAGACGTCCTTCTTTTTCAAGAATACGATCTTCCATTCCGATTGCTTTGTCGTTTTCGACGATGAGGACAAGGTTGCAGGAACCGTCTCGATAGGCACCAAGTATTTTCGCAAGGGAGAGATGCTTTACAAAGGCGCATATATCCATCTTCTCCGGATCAGAGATGATTTGAGGAAAAAGAACATCAAGGAATTCTCCGCTGTATACATTGAAGCTGTAAGGAAATTCATCCGGGAGAAGTTCGATTTCGTGTACGGGTATATTAAATGCGATAACAAAAGTGCAAACCTTTTTGCAGAAAGGCGGCACTATCCCGTTCTGCAGAAATTAAAGATGTACATGCTCCCCGCGATAAGACCGATCGACTCGCGCGAGGCCGGAACCGGATTCCCCGTAGAAGCGGTGAAGCCCCGGGGATTCAGACCCGATAACGGCGCATTCCTGGATCTTGGCGGGATCGTTTTCTCGGAATACGATCCGTCTTCGCACATTAAGATCAAGGTTGATAAATATCCGGCAATACTGGAACCGGCATCTGTTCTTTTTTTTGGGAGAGAACCGTTGAAACGGTTCAAGATTGCGGGAAGAAGGTTATCATACAAACTGGTACAGATCGTCGAATGTCCCGATAAAGCGGCAATGAAACGTTTTATAGCATACGAGAAGAGTATCTGTTACGGGAACGGAGTACCGTTATTGGCCGTGATCAATAGAACGGGGATACCGGTTTTTTCGCCGATCAGCATGGAGATGAACCTGCGTTTGAAGATATTGAACCCGGATCTGATCCTTACGGGAGAGGATTTTATTCACGATGTCGCCGATTTCTGACCGGCGGCTTCTTTCTTAAGAAAACAGCGCATTCGATATGATACGTTCTCGGGAACATATCGAAGCATATCAGGTTATCTATAAAATAATTGCTTTTTATAAAGTATTTCAGGTTATCGAAAAATGCGGGAGGATTGCAGGATACATATATCAAAAAAGGACTTTTCATGGATGCCATGTTCTCGAATATGAAGGCCGGCGGATTTGTCCTCGGAGGGTCCGCTATGATAAGCGACGGCGAGATATGCCTGAACTTCAAATATTTCAAACCCGTTGAAATGCTTTTGTTGTAGAAAGCCGTAGCGGGACGACCGCTGAACATGCCTTTTCCGTCAGATACCGCAGATGCGGATCTTTCCACCATAAAGAGGTCCTTGAATTTGTCCTTCACCGCATAAGAGAAGAACCCGGCGCCGCTGTAGAGGTCCACAAGCGTTCCTCCGATCTCCTTCAGTGCGCAGTAGTTCTTAACGCTGTCCAGCATCAGTGCGGCAGTTCCCCTGTTCGCTTGAAAGAAGGTGGAGGGATAGATCCTGTATATGGAACCGCCGCATTCTATGTTCACTTTCCGGCCGAAGGATACCGCTTCATCTTCGCCGGGAAAGGAAACAGAATGGCAGATCATGCCGGCGCGCCGGGCGATCTCGCCGGCGGTTTCTTCCGCTCTTCGGCCCGGTTCTCTCACTATGAGATTGATCCCCGTTCCGTTATCCCCTGCGATTAATTCTATCTCGCTCACAAGAGAAAGCCCGCGCAGCCCTTTCAAAAGACCGTTCAGAACCGGGATCTTTTCATTAATTCCGGGAGCGCATACGGGACAGCTGTCCACTTCGATCAGCCGATTGGTCTTGTATTCGGAATAAGCGAGCTTTTTACCGGGGCCGATCTTGAAGCGTGCCCTTATACGGTACCCCGTATGTTCCTTTGATGGTACAAAAAAGTATTCGTCGACTTTTAAAGATCTTTCTTCTAAGATCTCCTTTATGAGCCCGTTCTTCAGATCCGTTTCATCGTTATAGGATATGTCGCCGAAATTACATCCGCCGCATCTGCCGAAATGTGGACAGAAATCCTTTTCTTTCCTGAGCGGGGACCTCTTGATAAATGATCTGATCTCAGCTGTGGAATAATCCTTTCTGGCGTTTATTATCTCCACGTCCACACGGTCACCCGGAAGACCGAACTCCACGAGCACCTTCTTGCCGCCCGGTTCCTCCCCGATCCCGTAATTGCCGTATGCCCGTTTCCGGACATCAAGGGTTATCATAATCGAACAGGCGGCCGTGGTTTTTAAGAATATCCTTGAAAAGGATGCTTTCAGGAACAAAGATCTGAGGCATGGTCTCTTTCAGAAGATATCGTCCGCGCCACTTGAAATCGGCTCTTTCAATGCCGGCGAACACGAGTTTGTGTTTTTCATTCTCCGCACCAGGGAAAGAGAGCTCCCCTATTTCCCCTCCGTCGTCTCGTGTGATATACCCCTCCGTTCCGGACAGAGGATATTTTTTATACACTTTGCCTTCCACGACGATATTGCCGCATGGTTTTTTCACAGCGTTTTTAATGCGAACATCTATGAATTTGATGAGCGGCCACGGCTTCCCGCATTCCAGATACTTCTCCCTTTCCGGGAACAGGATATAGCATTTTTTCCCTTTCTTGATCAGAAGGATCTCCCCGGCGGCAAGCGGAGTGTTGAGTCTGGGTTGGATCTTCTTTATAAAAAAATATTCTTTCTTCTTCCTTCTTTCATAGCGGACGAGAGCCTTTACATCTATCACGCCGCCGCGGATCTGCGTATATTCGAACCGGCCTTCTCCTGCCTTATACATCTGCTTGTACGTAACCTCCGGGATGACGATCTTAAAACCGGTTTCCTCGAAGCACGCAGCGCAGAAAATAACGGGAATGAGCAGAAATAATGCAGTCAGTCTTCTCATTGAGCCATGAACAGAAGTTCTGTTTTCTCCGCCTTGCCCGAAGTGACGTCCCCGAGGCGTTGGTCCATTTCCTCGAAGAAGACCTGGAACTTGTTCTTTCTAGGTTCACCGGTCACTTTGACGGGAACACCGAGTTCTTTTTCCGCGTATTTTTTCATATCTTCCATCACGCCTATCCTGTCGGCAAGACCGATCTCAACGGCATCCTTTCCTAAAATGATCTGCCCCTGAGTATATTCCTTCAGATAGTTCTTCACATCCTCGTCGGTCTTGATCTTTTCCGGGAATTTCGCTTTGATCTTTTCTTTCCTTCCTTCGAAGACTACATTGAAGAAAATATCGAAGGTCTTCGAAACAAGCCCTTCTATGAATTTTTTCTCTTCATCGGTCATTGCTCTGGCAGGATTCCCTATATCTTTGTATTTTCCGCTTTTGAAAACGACCATGTCCACTTTCACGAACTTGTACAGTTCTTTGAGGTTCATCATGCTCATGATCACGCCTACGGAACCGGTCAGCGTACTTTCAGTCGTGAAGATCTCATCCGCCGCCGAGGCAAGGAAATACCCGCCGGAGGCGCAAAGAGCCCCCATGCAGACATAGATCTTCTTCCCTTTTTCCTTAGCGTGAAGAAGCGCCCGGTAGATCTCTTCGGTAGCGCCCACGCCGCCGCCGGGTGTGTTGATGTAAAGGAAAATAGCCTTGATATTCTCTTTTTCGGCGAGTCTGTTGATGTTCTTGACCTTGTCCTTCGAAACCGCGATGGGACCTTCGATCTCGATCAGGCCGACATTGGCTCCTATGAGGTCCTTATCCGAGGACATGGAGAACTTGCCTCCGGATGAGACTTTCCCCAGCGAAACGAAAGAGATCGATGTTATCGCGCAGATCAGCACAAAGAAAAGCAGGAACATGCCCACGATGATGGGCGCGCTGTCTCTTCTGTCATTCATTCTATATCTCCTTTAATATGTCCTTCCACCAGGACTTGTTATTCTTGTACCATTCTATCGTTTCCTTAAGGCCCCGGGAAAGAGGGACCTCCTTTCTCCATCCGAGCGCTCTTACTTTCCCGCATGAGATCGAGTATCTGAGATCGTGTCCCGGACGGTCCTTTACAAAGGAAATCCGCTCTTTTCCCAGACCGAGAGCGGACAGTATTGCTCCCAGAAGCTCGATGTTCGTGCGCTCGTCGGCGCCGCCGATATTGTAGATCTCTCCGGGCCGGCCTTTTTTCAAGACCGTCATTATGCCTCTTACGAAGTCCTCCACATAGATCCAGTCCCTGATATTCTTCCCGGCAGCGTAGAGAAGGGCGTTCTTCCCGCTGAGCAGGCGGACCACATTGCGCGGAATGAATTTTTCCGGGTACTGGAACGGTCCGTAATTATTCGAGCCCCTGATAACGAGGACCGGCATTCCGTAAGTAACATGATATGAATGCGCTATCCGTTCTCCGCCGAGCTTGGACGCTGAATAAGGGCTTGAAGGGCACACCGGGGAATTCTCGCGGAAACTTCCCTTTTCGATACTTCCGTACACTTCGTCCGTTGATATCTGTATGAATTTCTTCAGATGCTTATTGTCCCTGTTCGCTTCAAGAAGATTGAATACGCCCATGATATCCGTTTCAAGAAAAGGCCGCGGATCCTTTATGGAACGGTCAACGTGCGTCTGCGCGGCAAAATTGATCACCGTATCCGGCTTTATCATGGCGAACACTCTTTTCATCGCCATTTCATCCGTTATATCTTCTTTAATGAAATGATACCGCGGAGAATCCCTGAAATCAAGCGTATTCTCTATCCTTCCGCAGTAAGAGAGATTGTCGATATTATAGACCTCTCCGGTGCGTGTATGACGTAAATAGAATCTGATGAAATTCGAGCCGATAAAGCCCGCGCCGCCCGTTACTGCGATGATGTTCTTTCTATTCGGCATGGTCCAGGAATCCCTTCGCATATGCGGCATAGTGCTCCGCGGACCCGAGAAGTTTCTCTTTCTCTTCGGGCGTGATCTCCCTGATCACTTTCGCCGGAGAGCCCACGGCAAGGGAATTCGGGGGTATCACTTGGCCTTCTTTGACGAGCGAGTTCGCTCCAATAATGGAGAAGGCGCCGATAACGGCCCTTGAAAGCACTGTTGCCCCCATGCCTATCAGGCAGCCCTCTTCAATAACGCAGGCATGAAGTACGGCCCCGTGGCCTACCGTTACATTCCTTCCGATCACCAGATTATGCGGCGGATTATCCACATGAAGCACGGAATTGTCCTGTATGTTCGTATTGTCGCCGATAACGATGCTGTTGATATCAGCTCTTACAACGGCATTAAACCATATACTTGCATTGTCGCCGATAACCGCTTCTCCTATCACGAAGGCGCCCGGGGCGATGAAAACATTTTTACCGATCTCGGGTTTTTTCCCCTTGTATTCAATAATGCTCACTTCTCCTCCTGAAGTTTCTTTATTATGTCGTTTGAATGCCGAAGCCTGGTGAGAAGGGTCTTGATTATGTTCTCATAGAATTTTTTCGATATCTCGGGATTTTCCTTCGCGAATTTATCGAAGGAGATCTTTCTGATGATGTAGAAACTGGTCGGTCGAGTCGCGCTTACGGACGCAGAATGCAGTTTACCGTCAAGAAAGCTCATCTCCCCGAAAAAATCCCCATTCCCGAGGCGGACCACTTCATATTTGATGCCGCCCGTGTCCAGATTGATGGCCACTTCTCCTTCATGAATGATGAAGAGGCTTCTTGTTACCTGGCCCTCTTCGAGGATGATCTCGTTATCCTTGACTTCTTCGCGTGAACAGATGGAAAGGAACTTGTTCTTCTCCTCATCCGTAAAATCGGAAAAAATATGTACCCTGCTCTCTCCGAAAATCATCTCGTACCTCCGATATTTAGATCAAAACTCACAAAATTGCTGAAGCCGGAGAATCCTCTTTCTATCTGAGCTGAATAATGAACTTTCACATCTTTAATGAAGAAGGATACCCCTGCGGTGATATTCAAGCCGTTAGAGCCGATGCCCGCGGAGAATTTTTCCGTGAAGGCGTAATCCGCTCCAAAACGGTAGTTCAGTTCAAAAGCAGGATCGGATTGAACGACGGCGGCGAGACGGAGTTTTTTGCCGATCGCTTTCTCTGCGGAAAGTCCGAAAACGAAAGGATAAGACTCTTCCGCATCATCCCAGAAAACCGCTTGCACGATATTGTCCGCGAAAACGCCTATTGAGAACGATCTTAAAAACGCGCTCAGAACGAGTTTCAGTCCGTACCCGTACCCCTGCATCGTATAATTGTCCTCGGTGAAATATTTGAATAGGAACCCTCCCGTAACGGGCGCGCGGCCGAACCTGTAAGAGAACCCCCCGAAGAACATCATTCTCTGAACGGAGAAATCCCCGAGCTTATCGCCAAAAGCGTTCGTTTCAGTGAATCCGCCTATACTGCCGTAGGTGAAACCCCCGAGAAGCGAAACGTTCTTCTGAAGCCTATAGCATCCGTTAAGATGGAAATATGTCCTGCCGAACGCCAGAAGACCGCTGGAAAACGATGCTCCGCTCCCTTTCAGAAGAGCGGTCACCGACGGATTGTAGAGGCAGTTCCCGATCGATCTCTCCATCAGAAAAGCCCCGCCGCGGCCGGCGATGTACGAATGCATCGGATAGTTCATCCAGTCGTACGTTTCCGCTGACATAAGGGCACTGAATATCGCGATCAAGAATATAATGCTTCTTTTCATTTTGATTTAAGCCCCCTGATCACGGACTTGCCTTCGGGAGTGGAAAGAAGGAAGTAATAGATACCGTACTTGTGATCACCGGATTGCCAGGAAAAGAAGACCTTATTATCCGCGACCACTTCGCTTGTGACCGTATGAAGTTCTTCCATAAATTCATTGTAGACGGTCATCTTGACCGGGCCGGATTTTTTCGAAAGATATACGATACTCACATTTTCCTCGAACGGATTCGGGAAACAATATCCTTTCTTCACTCCGGCGTCAACATCCTTCAGGACGGACAGGATCGCATTCAGCACATTCAGGCGGCCCCACCCGGTCTCTTTGTCATATCCGGGATCGTCCATATCTACAGCAGTGTATTTCAAAAGGTCTTCCACGGCAGATGGAGACGTTATTCCCAAAGAGATTAGAAGCGCACAGGCCCCGGAAACGTGAGGACAGGCCATCGATGTCCCGGACATGAAGGCATAGTAGAATTCTCCGCCCGGATCATATATCGTTGAAAGTATCCATTCGGTAAATTCTCCGTCGCCGCCGGGGGCAACAAGGTCTATGCCATCGCCCGTATTCGAATAAGAGGCCTTTTCGTCATTTATCGTAGATGCGCCGACGGCGATCACGCCCTCGTATTTTGCCGGATACATAACGCTAGGATACCCGTCATTCCCCGTTGCCGCGACAAGAACGCAGCCTTTTGCATAAGCGTATGCGCAGGCATCTTCGAGCAAGGAAGTGTAATCATAGCCGCCCAGGCTCATAGAGATCACGTCCGCCCCATTATCCGCCGCCCAGACGATTCCGTCGGCGACCCAGGAATCGGACCCTTCGCCGGAAGAGTTGAGTACTTTAACGGCCATGAGCGAAACGAGTGGAGCCACGCCGGCAACGCCGAGGGCATTGTTCGTATTCGCGCCTACGATCCCGGCGCAGTGTGTTCCGTGAGAATGGCCGTCACTGTAGTCACCCGAGCTCCCTTCATCAGTAAAATTCCTGCCGGAGATGACCTTCCCCGAAAGATCGGGATGACCGGAGTATATCCCCGTATCGACAATGGCTACCACGACAGAAGCATCGCCCGCGGTGAGTTCGGTGTACGATTCGATGCCGATCTGCTTCATATTCCACTGGTATGTCCCGTAATATGTATCATCCGGCACATAAAGGGCTTTCTTAACGGCATCTTTTTCAATGAGATACCCGGGATATCTTTCCCTCAAACGCTCAAATACGGAGCAGGTGGATTTCATTTCCGGGAACTCGACCACATGATATCCGAGTATCTTCTTTACCGTGCGGCCTTCAAAAGGGGCGATCATATTGCCGATAGCTCCGTCCGGAGCCTTGATGATCAGACGTTCGGAAAAAATGAACGCGGCCAAAAAAAACAGAAGGAATAAGAATTTCTTCATGCAAGCCTCATGATCAATTATACCATAATTTATGAAAAACCGAAATTTTTTCGCTTCAGAATGCCGCGCCGATCTATTTCTGCCGGTATATTACGGAAAAGAAAAACGTTTCAGAGCTCCCATTTCTTGAGACCTGAGCTTGAAGGCTTCTTCATGAAATCCTCGCCCGTAATGAACAGAACGATCTCGTTCATAACGGCAACGCGCGCAGCGAAAAGGTGGCCTCCGGCAACGTTGTGATCGGGACCGCCCAGAACCGCATGGACATGTATCTCAGGATTGGGTTCCCCCTTGACTATATTTCCGGTAAGGGAAAGAAGTTCCCATCTTCCCTTGAATACTTTTTTCTCATATCCGTTGCCGGTAAAATACCCCAACTCGGGATCTTCGAGCATCCCCATTCCCATTATGATCACGAGATTTGAACCTGCAATCCCGTACAGCTCTTCAAGATTTTTAAAGGGATCTTCCCCTTCATCGAAAAGTGCGTAGATCCTTTCATTTCTCTTTCTATATTTCAAGACAGATCCCTTACCATACGATCCAATCCTTTGCCGGCAGGATCCAACGTTATGCTTTTAAAACTATTATGCGATAAAGTGAACGCAATATCCTTAAGCCCGTTCCCGGTGACGAGCACAATGCTTCTTCCCTTTTCGCGCGATCTTTTATACCCCGCATATGCCGCAGCCGCGGCCGGCTCCGCGTATATGCCTTCTTTCAAGGCCAGTTCTCCCTGAGCGGCGGCGATCTCTGAATCGGTTACGGTGAGAAAATACCCTCCGGAATCCCGCGCGGCCCGGAGCGCCTTATGAGGATCCCTCGGATTCCCTACGGAGATGCTGTCGGCAAGGGTTCTTGAAATGACCGGCTTTATATCATCGCTCCCCTTTTTGAAAGCGGTGGCGATAGGTGACGCGCCGGAAGCCTGGACTCCGATGACCCTCGGTATTTTTTTTATGGCGCCGATCTTCTTCAATTCCCAGAAACCTTTATAGACCGCGCCGATGATGCAACCGTCCCCTACGCTTACGAAAACGTTATCGATCTTCCCTATATCCGTCTGTACGTGCATTTCAAAGGAAACCGTTTTTTTACCTTCGGTCATGAAGGGATTTATCCCCGTATTCCTGAGGTAATACCCGCTTTTCCGGGAAAAGGCGGTCGCAATATCGAAGGCCTCGTCATATGTGCCCTTGATCTTGACAAGACGGCTTCCATGTATCAGTATCTGAGCCAGTTTCGCCGGGGGGGCGTTTTCGGGTACGAATATTACGCATTTGAGGCCGGCAAGCGCTGAAAGAGCGGCAAGCGACGCGGCGGCATTGCCTGTTGATGCAGTAGTAACGCCTTTCTTCCCGAGTTCAATGCACTTCATTATTGCTATGGCCGAAGCACGGTCTTTAAAAGAAAGAGAGGGATTGCGTGTATCATCTTTGAATAAAAGGCCTTCGGTGTTCCGGCTTTCGATAAGAGGAGTGCCGCCGATCACGGTCCTGAGCGCCGACGGGTCGGCGGAAACCGGCAAAAGTTCCCCGAAAGTCCACATGGAAAGGTTTTTCTTCTTTGAGAGGCTTATCCTGTCATAGTTGTACATAACGTCGAGGTTCGATCCGCAGGAAGGACAGAGCATCATCTGCTTTTTACCGTCCTTTTCCGTGAACCCGCATTTGACGCAACGGAAATAGTATTTCATAGTATTTTCAAAAAACCGCGCAGATTGAAGATCAGAATACGGCTTTTCGCTATTTCCAGAGCCTTAAGCACTGCCTCTCTGGCTGCTTTCCTGTTGCCGCTTTTATAATAGGCTTTTGCTGTTTTATACAGGGCATAATCTTCCGGGGCGCCTTTTTCCACAGACCGTTTATACGCTTTTATCGCTCCGCGGAAATCTCCCGTATAGAAGAGAATATCCCCTTTCAC
>CALMGJ010000006.1 GCA_937863565.1 uncultured bacterium
CAACGAAGGTCCTAGCCTATACTCCCCCCGATGCGCTTGAGGCCGGTACATATAAAGTCAAAGTAAAAGCAACGAATTCTTTTGTCGGTCATGATTATACGGATATTTATGAATGGGAATTCACCGTATCGAGCGTAAAGATCTCGCTCGAATCCGACGGCTCCTATTTTGCCGGGGACACGGGGATCGCAAGGATAAAAATAGAAAAGGTCAATTCCAAAGATACGGCCTCCTATGTCTTGAAATGGCAGACCAAAGAAGAAAGCTGGTTCATACCCGAAAAAACAGAAAGCGAGACATTCACCCTTTCGACGCTTCCCGTCGAGGATACCTGCGCGTTCCGGATATCGAATCATCCCCGGACAGGGGACTATGCTGCAATATTCGGACTGCATTCAGGAGAATCAAGCATATGTGATACCAGGCCTTTATCGATAAATGTTAAAAAATCGTTCGAAATAACAACCGACAGAGAATGCGAGGAAGCGAATTACAGTGTCCGGGTCACTGTTAAAAATGTTTCAGATACGATTTTAAAGAATATCGTTTTAAATATAGACGGATGTGATAATGCCCTTGTTTCTTCCTATACAAGATCATTGACATTTCCGGAATTGAAAAAGGATGCAACCGCGAAAGGCATGATCAAATATGTTTTGAAAAGCGAAGTGACGGACCCGGACAATATTTCGGGGAATTTCACCATACATATATCAACAAGCGCTGTTGCGGAGAAATATGCCGTTTATGAACAGGGAACGAATTTCAATACGGCAATGAAGAACACACATTTTCAAAGTTTGACTGTAACACCAATAAAAATGGCTTGCGATCTTAAGATCGAGCGGGAAGGATCATTTTCGATAGATCTTGTGACGCACTATCAGCTTGACAATGCCACGCTGAATACCCTTAAAGGATATACTTGCACACCCCATAGAACGGAAGATAAGATGCGCGGCGGGTATATATGGACATATAAGATCAGTAAGAACTACACTCAGGGATGCACCTTTGAACTAAGTGCGAGAAATGTCATAGGCGGATTCGATAAATGTAAAATAAACATAGGAATACTCGTACCTGATTGTGATTACAATGTTCACCAAGATATAGACGGTGACGGAATGCCTGACGGCTGGGAGGACTTATACGGATTGGATAAAGAGACGAACGATGCGGGAGAGGATAAGGACGGTGACGGGCTCACTAATCTTGAAGAATATACAAACGAGGCCAACCCGACCCTGGAAGATACGGATAGTGACGGATTGAATGATTATGAAGAAGTCAAGGAAACGGGAACGGAAGTTAATAATGCAGACATAGATAATGATGGATTGAACGATTGGGAGGAAGTGAACGAGGGAAAAGATGGCTATAAAACATCGCCCGATCATGCGGATAGTGATGGTGACGAAATAATGGATGGAGAAGAGGCAACTTATAAAACCAATCCGCGGAAAAGGGATACTGATGGTGACGGCTTTACTGACTACAAAGAGATAAAAATCTGTAAAACAGACCCTCTTGATCCGAATTCACCTCCGGCTCCCCCTAAACCCGGACTGTCAATAAAAATTGAACCGTGCAAGGTATGTTATACATTAACAATAATCAAGAATTGTAATATTCCGAAGCAGTATGCTGTTTGTGTGCCGGTTGCCGGATGCAAGGCATATCCAGACGAAGGAGAATCGGGACCGTGGGAAAGTGAATATACGATCAATAACTATGACCCCGAAGCGGAGATAGGGGTTCTTGTGAACGGTTTTGCCGTTGGCTGGATAAAGATGCTGGATAAGATGGGAAAGAAGATGCAGCTTGTCTTCCCCGAGGAATATACCGATATCACGAAAGAGAGCGAATTCGAAGGAATGAAAGTAATTATAATCCCTTCAGGCGGATTGGGAGGGCTTGCGGGAAGCGAAATGTTCAAGAACAAACTCAATGATTTCGTCACCAAAGGGGGAGTGATAATTGCATTGACCCAACAATGGGGCTATGAATGGAATGCTCTTCCCGTGCCATTAAGCAATGGGAATATTACTCACAATGTGGGCGGATACGGCTGGACGGAGGACCAGGCCTGTCATCTGCAGTCCTGTTATATCGATGAATTCCATCCGGCGGTCAGCGGACTATCGGAAAGCCGGCCGAACATAAACATAGACGGATATTTCACCACATATCCCGAATACGCCAATGTGATATTAAGAAGGAGCAAGAACCTTCAGCCCGCGCTTTTGACATATGAATGCGGGGAAGGCGCCGTGCTAGCGGGGAGTTTATACAGTGATGCGGGGATATCGATGGGACAGTATACGGAAGATGAGAGGATACTGATGCGCGACATACTGAACTGGGCTGAAGCGGAAAGCGCGGGAAAGGAAATAGAAAGGGCCGCGCAGAATTCCGGCATAAACCTCACCCTTGATATTACAAATTACGATCTTTTCACTGATGCGGAATTTATTGAAGTATATCTTTCCGACCCCGACGGGAACATTATCGATACAAGGACCTATCCTTTGGGATTGGGACCTGAGGAAACGGGAAGCATAAATATCGAGTATCCCGCACAGGAAAAGACAGGCATATACAGGGTCTCATATATACATTATAACTACGATGAAGAGATAAACGAGAGGGTGATCACAGGATATGAGGATAAGTCGGGATATTTCTCTGTGGATCAGAGCCTGGAACATATACCGGATACGGGGATATCGGCATGGATCACAACACCGTCTGAAACATTGTTCGAGAACAGCACAGTGACATTCTATCTTAATATAAAGAATAATGGAAATACGCCGAGGACGATATCTGCAGTTTGGGATTGGGTACAAAGCACACCTAACGCCTATGATACCATGAGAAATCTCGGAACTTATGAGATCTTCCCCGGCCAGTCAGAGATCATACCTATAAGAAAAACGAATATACTTGGCAGCGGTCGCGGATCATATTGGGAGATAAAATCCTATATTTATGAGAATGGAAATATTATTAAATACGCCAGTGAAGCAGGTAATGTTGTAAAAACATCGATCGCTTGTTCGGTAGTAACAGAGAAGAAAGAGTATGCTAAGAACGAAGAAGTTACCATCCAGGCTTCCCTGAACAATGCATCGTTTGAAAGTATCGGCATGGAGGCCGTTCTGAGAGTATTCGATCCTTTGAACACCGTAGTCTGGGAAAGCACTGAACTCATTACGCTCTCCTCCGGTGAAACAAGGGCGCTCACGGGAACATACCATATTCCGGAGACGGCATTGCCCGGCGCATACAAGGTCACCTGCGAAGCGAGAAGGGACGGTGTGCTTGCAGGATTTACCGCTGGATATTTTAAAGTGAAACGCATAATGCTCTCTGCGGAATGCGTGATGCCGGATGTATTGAGAGAAGGCGAAATACATGAATTTGTCCTTAGCATTAAAAATAACGACACTATAATTTTCCGGAACGCAATGTGCAGCGTTAAGATCAGATCCCCCGAAGGGATCATCAGCGAATTCGAATATCCCATATCCGAGATCCTGCCCGGAGAAAGTTTTGATGAACCGTTTTCTGCGGATTTCGGCGTATTGCTTCCGGGCGAGTATGCGGTCGAATACGAAGTGAAGGATAACGGCATTAGCGTTCTGAACGGGGAATTCGCGATCGAGAACAGGCCTGAGATGACTATTGCCTTCAGGAACGTCCCTTACAGAGCGGGTGCGTCTCTTGATATGGAAGTGAAGGTAGTGAACAGCGGAACTTTTGAATACGCGGATAAAACGCTTGAGATCACGATAGAAGGCCTCGGCGCATCGTATTCCTATCCGATCACGCTCTCTCCGAAGGGGACCTCTGTGATCGCGCCGGATATCTTCATCCCTGCTGATGCACAGGCAAAGCAGTACTCGGTCAAAGCGGAGCTTGGCCTTTCAGACAAGATGGCCATCGAGAAGAATGGGGTATTCCAACTTGCCCCCGCATCTCTTGCGCTCATTACTGATACGGACATATTCGGCACATCCGAACCCTTGAATTTCCGGCTTTTCAATGAAGGCGGAGTGGAAGAGATATATGATCTGTCCTACGGGATCTCGGATGTGATGACCGGGGGATACTTTTTGAAACTTCAAAGTCCGGATGAACGCTTCGGGGCGGGAGAGGAAAAATCCTACTCACTCGATATCACGGGCCTGAAAAGCGGGTATTACGGTCTTTTCGTTACCGGAACCCCGTATTTCAACGAGAACCCCGAGCAGGTAAAAAAGGATATCTATGTGAAGGGTCCCGATCTTATGCTCGCGACGAGTTCGGACAGGGATAACTATGCTCCGGGAGAAGATATAACTGTTGCAAGCGCGATAACGGTTCAGGGAACTTTCACGGGTTCGCTCGAAATGAAGATCACAAAGGATATCCGCTGGGACTACTATGTATCCCCCTCGGGCAGTGACAGTTATCAGGGTACGATCCTCTATCCGTTCAAAACGATAGGGAAAGCATTGGCCGCGGCCGGCACATACAAGAATATCTATGTGTTCGAGGGCGAATACAATGAATCGGCAGTCATTCCCGAAGGCATTTATCTGAAAGGCGCAGGTCCGGAAAAAACGGTGATCTCTTTAAGTTCGAGAATAGCCGGTCCGAAGAATGTCACCGTTGAAGGGATAGGATTCAAGGGAACGCTCGGCATAAGGACGAACGGTGGAGTTTATGCGGAGAATATCACGGTCAGAAACTGTCTTTTCACCTGCCTGACCGGTTCGGGCGTACTTCTCGGAGACAGCAGCAATGCACTGAAGGGTACGGGTATAAGAATAATAAATAACAGGATCATGGGCGCCGTTAATAGTCAAAGCGGCATCATCTCGAAAAACTCTAATTGCGAACTGACGGGCCTTGAGATAACCGGGAATATGATAACTGGGACATCAAAAGATCAATACGGGATCGTTCTTTATCTGAAGACCGGAGCGGACCTTGCGATAGAAGGCAACACTGTTTCGGGCGACGGCATTTCCTCTGCACAGAACAACTGCGGAATAAAACTGAACGCGAACAGGTTGAACGGCATAAGGATCGCCCTGAACGATATCTCCTCATTCGCGGGCGGGAATTCGGGCATAGTATTCGTTCCGCTCGGCTCCAATCCTGCATTTGCGGATATTGATATCTCGGGAAACCGGATCTCAGGCTTAAAGAAAGGCTCCAACGGCATTCTGTTCACGGCCTCCTCGGTGCCTGTCTCGGAGCTTTCCGTAGAAGAGAACATGCTCTCGGACTTGAACGGCGCAGGCAATAACGGAGTGATCCTTAAAACGAATTATATGAACGGGATAACCGTTAAGAACAATGAGATAGCGGATATCTCCGGAAGCAGTCAGACGGGATATTGCGGAATTCTTCTTGATGCCACTTCAATGAACGGGATCGGAATTTCGAACAATCTGATCCGTGATATCGAGATAACGGCAGGTTTCGGCGGTATGTTCGTCTTGAATTCAAGCGCATCGGTCTGCAGGGATGTTCTTATTTTAGAAAATACCTTCAAGAACATCTTCGGGCAGAACTGCGGACTGAAGTTACAGTACACATCAACGGCGGTCAATACTGTCATCTCGGGGAACTACTTCGAGAACATTCCCGATACCGGTATCGGCGCGGTGTCGCTCTACTATGCCAAGGGGGTTTCGATCAAGAACAATGTTATAAACGGCGCGAGAACCGGTATATCCCTTCCCGGATTGTCCATTACCGGACTCAATGACAATATCTCGGATAATACCATTATGAATTGCGGCGCCGCGATAGCCGACCATTCGCAGGGAGGGAATATATTCAGGAACAATATCATCATCGCCTCGGGAACGGGGATCTATTTCAAGGATCCCGAGAACGATTCGGATATCTCGTACAATGACCTTTTCGGGAACGGCGAGGATTATTCTGGTACAACGGACAGGACCGGCCAAAACGGCAATATCTCGGAAGACCCTATGCTTTTCGGCATCTGGAAACTCTCCGGAGAATCGCCCTGCATCGGAACCGGTTTTGAAGGGTCGGATATCGGAGCTCTGAGTTTCGGCGATAATGCCACCCTCGGATACACTTCGTCATATTCCTTTATGCCTTATGAAAATGCTGCGGCGGACGAAGGTACTTCGATCTGGAGCGAAAGGTATGAACTTGATATTACAGGCTCTTCGGATATTACGGACCTTATCGATATAACGCTTCCCGAAGGTCATTACGGAGTTACCGGGACGGTCAAGAACAGGTTCGGCCAGGTCATAGCGCTCTCTGAGGATCTGTTCTCCGTAAATTCCGGATTACCGCGCCTTGCGCTTACAACGGAAAAGAAGGCCTATGCGAAGGGAGAGACCGCCGTGATAACTTTAACGGTGGAAAATAACGGAGATGAAGTCCTCAGCGGGCTGGACACGGTTATCATTGCCGCGGGAAGCGTTCAAAGAAAGGTCATCTTCTCGGAGCAGATCTCTCTCTTGCCTGGTGAAACGAAAAACATTAGTATGCATTATGCATCGGATGAACCTTATATTCTTTATGCCGGGTGCGGGAATTCTTCGGTCCAGAAGAATGTCGATGTTTCTGTCCCCGCTCTTTCCGTTACGGTTCTCATCGACGGCATCATCGGGAAGGAGAAGAAGGATTTCATTGCCGGTTTCCGCAATTCGTGCGGCACGGATATCTCGATCGATGCGGAATACTATATAAACGGCGACCCTTCCGTACCATTAGGTTCTTTCACGGTGCCGGCATTCGGGAGCGTTTTGAGAGAGGGAGGTTTCGATGCAACGGATGACTTCACTATCGGCATTACGGTCACCGGCGATGTGAATGACAGCATTTCCAAAAGGGTAATATACGGTGAAAAACCCGAGATCGCCTTCAACCCTCAGCCCGTTTACGGTGAAGGGCTCTGCATCCTTCCTTACACGGTTAAGAACGAAGGTCCGCTCGATTCGGCATTCGACCTTAATATTTTCCTTGACGGTGTTCTTTCGGAGACGCGGCATTGCCGGGCCATATCGGGTTCGGAAGCAACGGAAGAGATCGCATTCGATCTTTCAGAAGGAGATCATACTATATTCTATTCCTATTTCCGCGGAAGCGGGGAAGTTCTTCTGAAAGTAAGGAAAAAGAACAGAGCGGAAATAAAAGAGATAGCCGCCGTTAACGAGAACGGTCTGCCCTTATTAAAAGTGATCGTCGAAAATACCGGTTCGAATATCTTCAAAGGGACATTGAATGTATCCGGGGATTTCATTTCTGCGGAGACGGACATAGAGATAGCGCCCGCGGATCTTCGGGAGATCATTTTCAATATCCCTGCCGTTCCCGAAGGTGCCTATGCAGTGAAATCGGAAGTTGTGCAAAATGGTCTTCTCATAGACGAAGAAGCGGCAACGGTTTCCTGCCGCGCATATTACGCCGTCGAAACAACTGAGGGACCAATCCTCGGGTCCGGGGGAGAAACGGTGAATCTGCCCATTGCCGTAAGGAATACGGGAACGGCATACGGAGAAGCCTCCCTCACCGTTAAAGGCGGCGAATTCCTAAATGCAGGGATCAACGGAACGCTAATGCCGGGAGAGAGCCGGGGAGAGACCTTCACGATCGCGCTTGGCGACGATCTGAGGTCGGGAGAATATTTCATTCTTTGCGAGACCCGGGATGAAAGAAAAAAGATCACGCTTTCCGTGGAGGGGATAGATATCGGCGTTTCGGCCTCTCTTGACAGGACATCCTATCAGGTGAACGATACGGCCGTTTTCACCGTTGCGCTCATGAACAGAGGCGAAGAAGCGCAGGATATAAAGGCCGCGGTCAGATTCGGAGGATATGAAAGGAACGATGCGGTGCATCTCGGGAGCGGGTCGGAAAGTGAAACGTCCCTGACCTATGAGATACCGGTTTCGGGGAGCGGGGAGAAGATCTTCCTTGGTATTTATGCACCGTCCGGAAGGTCGCTCTATCTCAACTCTTATTTTCTGAGAAGGACAGCGGAAGGTTTCGAAGTGAGCCTGGACAAGGATATCTATGATGAGGGCGATACCGCTTCTGTCACGATCGTCACTGAGTTCAGGGGCCGCCTTGACCACAGCGTATTCGATGAAGCCCTCCCGCCGCTTCTCATCACGGAGAATATAACGGGATCCGGGTTTCCCGTTCCGGAGGAGATGAACAAGGGTGATTACGGATATTATTTCACTTTCACGTCAACAGGCGACGTTGAAAGATTGAACGCGTATATGTCGGGCCTCGAGAACAGCTCTACGATAATACCTCTTCTGAAGGGAGAAGGCAGTTTCGGTGCGATGACGGTGGAAAAAACGAAAGAGAGGGTGAACATTCGCGGGAAGAAGATCACTGTATGGAATATAGACTATGACAATATGCTCCCTGCCGAGACGGCCTCCGCCGGAAGCAAGTATACGAAAGAAGAGAAAGCTGCGATAATGGCCGAACTGAGAAAAATAACTAAGATTGTTAAAGTCCCCACGCCGCTTGAACGGAATATCTTAACGCGTGATGCGAACCTTCCCGGTGCAGATGAAATGTCCGAGGAGAATATAGTAGTGATCACGGGTTGTTATCCGTTCTCGGTGAAAGGATACGATGTGATCGTGAGGGAATGCTCCCTTGATAAGAACGCATACGGACCCTTCGAGAATATGCACGCGGCGATCTGGGCTGAATCGAACCGCGATTTCTACGGCTATGTCCAAGGCTGGATTAAGGACAAGAACGGCAATTATTTGGAATGCTTCAATTTCGAAAGGCATTTCAATGCGGGCTGGAACGACATTTCGATAGATACGGTCCAGGTCTCCGAAACGGGCGGCGTGAACTATTTCGTTTTCGGGATATTCAAGGAAAGGGCAGACGGCAGCATGATCACTTTGAGCGGCGGGATGGAATCGTTCGATATCGGCATTCCCGACAGCGAACCTCCCGTGACGGAACTGACGGTCTCGGGCCCGTATTATGAAAACGCGGGATATGAATTCGTTTCATCCCTTACATCATTCGCGTTGAGCGCATATGATACAGGAGATCCCGCAAGCGGAGTGAAAACCTCATATTACCGTATAGACAATTCCGGATGGTTCGAGTACTCGGAACCATTCAAACTCTTCGGCGACGGTGAAAAGAACATAGAATATTATTCGGCCGATAATATCGGGAACATAGAGACGGTTAAAACCAAAAGCTTTTACAGCGACAATACGCCTCCTGTTGCCGACATTTCTTTCGGTGGGCCGGCAACCGAATATTTCGGATTAATATGCATCGATGCCGGTACGGAAATAACGATGACCGCTGAAGATCCCGCCTCAGCAAGCGCGGCAAGCGGAGTGAAGAAGATATACTATGCCCTAAACGGCGGTGATTATTCGGAATACACGGGACCATTCACACTCGCCTGCGGCACTTATACTATCAGCTGCAAAGCGGAAGATAATGTTGGGAATGCCGGGGAATGCAGGGAATTCACGGTGACGGCTATGCCTATTACGGAATATGCTGTCCAGGGTGGCCTCGTCACATTGGGCGGCAACGGACATGTGCTCGGGAACGCAAGGAGCAATTCAAGGATAGCGCTTTCCGGCAATGCGTTTATCGACGGTTCTTCATGGTCGGCGCTCGATACCGAGCTTGAAGGCAATGCTTATATTACTGGAGTGATCACAGAAAATGCGTTGAACATCTTCTGGAATGGTCTGTCGCTCGGGAAGATCGAAGAGGCGCTTGCAGAGGAGAATGATAACTGTCAGCTCGATAATTGTCCGTCCGAACTCGTCATCGACAGCGGAGAACTTATGCTCCCTGCGGGAAATTATCTTTTCTCCAAGATGGAAATAACGGGTAAAGCGAAACTCGTTTTCGAAGAAGGTGTGAACATCCTTCTCACCGGGCCAATGACGGTTGCCGGGCAGGCAGTCATAGAATACGCGGGAGATCCTATGAAGGCGGCCATATTCTCTACATCGGACGAGATGCTTGAGATCGCCGGGCAAGGGGTTTTTGCGGGATTCATCTATGCACCCGATACATCCGTTTATATAAGCGGGACAGGCTTGACTTTGGGCAATGTTTGGGCGGGCAATGTCACCGTTGAAGGCGGAAGCTGTATAAGAGGGTATGGATACAATTCCGGACAGCCGACTGTGCTTACCGCTAAAAGTCCATCATCAAAAGGTTCAGCCGTTGATAACAGGGCTTTAAAACTCAATCCGTTGATGACCGTACCGAATCCTTCAAAGGGCCCGGGAAAACAGATGATCCGGATCGAAGCGAACAAAGCATCGAAAGTGCGGATGAGCATATACAATATCGCGGGGGAGCTGATCTATACCGAAGAGAAGGAAGTTCCCTCGGGCGAGTGCGAATTCGTGTGGGATAAAAGGAACAATGCCGGAAAGAAAGTGCATTCGGGTATATACTTCATAAAAGTGGAGGCGGAAAGCAACGGTGAAAGAGCGTATCAAAACGGCAAGGCGGTGATAATAAACTGATCTGTGGAGTGCGGTCTTTAAAGCAAGAAGAGCGGAAAATATACTATCTCGCATTTGTCTGACCGGAATGAACCAAGATTGCTCCTGTTGAGGATAAAGGCCTTAGCGGGAGAATACTTCTCAATAAAACTTCTCAGCGCCCTTGATATGTCACCGGTCCTGATATCAGAGGACTTCACTTCTACCGGTACAATACCGTGCTCTCCCGTCAATACGAAATCCACTTCGGCTCCGCCTTTTGTCCTCCAGAAATTCACTTTTAATCCCGTCCCGCTCAGGTGATTTAAAGCAAACATCTCGGTGAGCTTCCCGATGTCATCCCGTCCGAGCGGTTTCAGATTGTTGAGAATAGCATTGCGGATGCCATTATCGGCGAAGTATATCTTTGATTGTTTCGTTATTTCTGACTCCTTATTCCGGCTGAAAGGAAAAATTTCATCGATTATGAATATCCCTTTCAAAAGCGAGATGTAATGCTCAACAGTATGTATGCTCGATGAAGCGATCCGTGCGAGATTCGTTTTACTTATCTCGTTGTTCACATTAGCGGCCAGGGCCAGCAATATCTTATTGAAACCTTCGATGCCCGATATCCTGGAGATGTCTTTTATATCCTTCTCGATATGTCCTGTTACGATCTCTGAGAGCCTTTTGCTTTTTTTTTCAATATCGACGGAAAAAACAATTCCGGGATAACCTCCGAACACAAGATACTCCTCGAAAAGCGGGGAAAATTCCCCGAATACTCCGGTAGAATACGGCTTATCCGGAAGGGTATCGGACTCTAGGGCATCAATGAAACGCGGAAGATTGCCGAATATCCGGCTCTTTTCTTTCGCTGCTAAGAATTCTCCGAAATTGAAAGGCTGCAGATGGAATGTGATCTTTCTTCCCGCAAGTGAGTCGGAAAATTTTTTCCCGATATCAAGAGAAGAAGAGCCTGTAACCACGAGTTTGATCTCCGGATAATGGTCGTGGACCATTTTTAAGAGATTGGAAGGGTCATGTAATTTCTGTATTTCATCAAGTACGAGTATGGTCCTTCTTTCGGGCGCGATGCCGTTTATCTTGAGATAATTGATAAGATCGTGAACGCCTTTGTTGGCAACCGCCCTAAACGCAATGTCCTCGAAATCTATATAGAAACTCTGAGCATCTTTGCTCTGTTCGAGTATATGCTTACACAATGTCGTTTTCCCGACTCGGCGTGCCCCGAGTATAACTATGATCTCCTTTTCGGACATCCACTTATCGATATTTGTCTCAATGTCCCTCTGAATGTACATAAACACCTCTTTTGGATATATTATAGCAAAAAAATGCGGTTTTGTCAAGATAAAACTGCAAAATAGTAAGGCTAAACTGAAGGCAGACTGCAGTTTAGTAGGGTTAATATGCACTCAAACTGCAGAATAGTAAGGATGAGATTTATAAATAGCGGAATATAGGGAAATGTATTTTGGCTGCCGGAAACACTCTGCTTACAATTGCACGGTTTCGTAATTGAGAAATCGTGCAACTGTGAATATACATAAAAAAGAAGGAATATTGATGAATATTGTGTTGACACTATATGTATATGGCATTATAATAAATTAATTGAAAAGAGGGGAAAAATGAAGGAAAAAGAAAAAAGGGTAGTGAGTATTTTCGAAGCTTTAGGTTCTCCCATACGCTATAAAATGATCAAACTCCTTGCCGACGGGGAAATGTGCACGAGTAAATTGGCCGAAGCGCTTGGGAAGGATAAATCTACTGTTTCGAAACATCTGAAGATACTGAAAGACTTGGATATTGTGCGTTTTGTCACTAAAGAGAAATACGTTTATTATAGATTGAAAAAAAGCGATATCCTGAAACTTCTTGAATTTGCCGAAAAAATATTCGGCAGAGAATGAATTCATGATTGCACGGTTTCGTAATTGAGAAATCGTGCAACTGAGAAAAGGGCATGTATTCATTGAGAAAAACGGGGGAAAAAATTGCATATTTGGAGGAATTTGGTATAATTAGGCAAAATATGTGAGCGGAGAAGGAAAATGCCGGAAACTGAGGGCATAGTCAAGGATTATCTCAAAGAAATACAGAAGATACACAAAAAGGGAGATGCGCGGGAAGAAAGTTATTATCCTGCCCTCAAGGTCTTCCTCGAGAAGCTCGGCGACCTCAACAAAAAGAGAACGGACATCACCATCCTTCCCAGGTCCATCGAGGGGAATAATCCTGATTTCCGAATCTGGGACGGCAGACAGAAGGTCACCGGTTATGTCGAGGCGAAAGACCCGTCCGTCACCGATCTCGATACGATAGAAAGAAGCGAACAGTTAAAAAGATACAGGAACACATTCCATAACCTGATACTCACTAATTTCCATGAATTCAGATTCTACCGCGCTGGCGTCCTTATGGATACGGTCTTCATCGCAAGAAGAAATATTCTTCTGGACATGGGAAAGATCGTGGTAGAGAATGAGGCGGAATTCCTTGAAGCGATGGAGAGGTTCTTCGATTACTCGATGCCGGCTATAAATTCTCCGAAAGCGCTTGCCGTAGAACTTGCCAAAAGGACGAAATTCCTAAAGGACGATATCATCGGTCATGAGATCGGGAATAATGAAACGATAATGGCATTCTACGGGGCCTTCAGGGAATATCTGGTGCCGGACCTCTCGGAGGCGGATTTCGTCAATCTGTATTCTCAGACGATCGCCTACGGCATCTTTGCCGCACGTACACGCTCGGGGGGGGGAATTCACCCGGAAAAACGTTTACGAGAAGATTCCGAAAACGATAGGCATACTCCGCGATATCTTCAAATACATTTCTCTTGAAGAGGACAAGATGTCGCCGGCGATGGTGATGATGATAGACGATATAGCGGCCCTCCTTGCGGCTACGGATGTGAAAAAGATTCTGGACGAATTCTATCACCAGGGAAAAGGCAGTGATCCGGTCATACACTTCTATGAGACATTCCTTGCCGAATATGACCCGAAGACAAGAGAAAAACGCGGCGTTTACTATACTCCAGAACCCGTGGTCTCTTTTATTGTCCGTTCCGTTGATCTCATATTGAAGGATAAGGAACGCTTCGATAAGAAAGACGGCCTTGCCGACGATACGGTGACGATACTCGATCCCGCGGCCGGCACTATGACATTCATCGCGGAGGCCCTCAAACTCGCCGTATCGGAATACCGCGATAAATACGGGAGCGGGAATGTGGGGAAATTCATCAAGGAACATTTCCTGAACGATGAGACAACGGATAGGATAGAGGGGAATTTCTTTGCCTTCGAACTGATGATGGCGCCCTATGTCATCGGGCATATCAAAATATCCTTCCTGCTCGAAGAACTCGGCTATACCGTTGAGGACAATGAAAGGTTCAATCTCTACCTCACCAATACGCTTGAATTCGACGAGAAAAGGGAATCCCGCCTTCCCGGCATAGTCGGCACGCTCTCCAGGGAAGCGGAGAAGGCCTACCGCGTCAAAAAGGACCAGCCGATACTCGTCATTATGGGCAATCCTCCGTATTCTGTGAATTCCTCAAATAGTGATCCTTGGATTAAAGATTTATTAAAAGATGGAAAAACAGGATATTACATGGTTGATGGGAAACCTCTTAAGGAGAAGAAAATATTGCTCCAAGATGATTATGTGAAATTCATACGATTCGCCCAATGGAAGATAGAACAAAGAAGTGAAGGGATTTTAGCCTTCATTACAAATCATGGTTATCTTAATAATCCAACCTTTCGAGGTATGAGACAATCATTAATAAACACTTTTGATGAGATGTATTTTCTGGATTTACATGGGAATATTGGCCGAAAGGAAAAATGCCCCGATGGTTCAAAAGATGAAAATGTTTTTGATATAAAAAGAGGTGTAGTAATTGCATTATTTATTAAAACAAAAACCGCTCCAGAGAAAAAGAAAATATTTTATTCCGAATTATGGGGATTACGTGAAAGTAAATATGAATATCTATTAATAAATGATTATCAAACCACAAACTACAAAGAGATAACACCTAATACACCATATTACTTCTTTGTTAATCAAGATGATACTGGAAAAGATGAATTCTATTCATACCCAGGAATAACGGATATTTTCCCCGTAAATGTAACAGGAATCGGAACATCAAGGGACTCTTTTGTAATAGATATGAATTATGATTCTTTGTTATCCCGTATGATGCAATTTAAAGACCTAAGTATTCCCTCGAATATATTTGATGTTAAGGAAACTCCAGTTTGGCAAATAAAAAAAGCAAGAGAGAAGATGTCTAAAAAGAATGATATTCAAAATGATATGTGTAAAATACTATACCGTCCTTTTGATATAAGACATATATATTATTCCGATGATATTATACATAGAACTAGAGGAAATACTATGAGAGGAATGCTATCGGATAATCTTGGAATAATATCTGTTAGACAAGTAGCTGAAGGTGTATTTAATCATGCAATAATTACAGATACTATTGTTGACAGCAGAGTGACATTTAGCAGTAAGGGCACAAGTTATCTTTTTCCCCTTTATATTTACCCGGATGAAATATCCCGTCAAGATAGTTTGCATAGCAATAATAATGGGAAAAGAGTAAATATCAATACTCGGCTCTATGAACAACTGAAGGCCACATACAAAAAAGACATCACACCGGAAGAGATACTTTACTATATCTACGGTGTGCTTTATTCAGATACATACCGCGATAAATATAGAGAATTATTAAAAATAAATTTTCCACGGATACCCTTTACGGAGGATTACAATACTTTTATAAAGATAGGCGAACTGGGAAAAGAACTTGCCGATCTCCACCTCCTGAAATCCCCCGTTCTGGATGAACCCGTTTCCAAATACGAGGGCGCGGGGAATAATCTGGTGGAGTATGTGAAATACGATCCGGAAGGAAAGAGGATATTTATAAACGGAGCCCAGCATTTCACCAATATCAGCCCCGAGGTCCACTCGTATATGATAGGCGGTTATCAGGTCTCAGAGAAATGGCTCAAGGACAGAAAAGGCCGCCTCCTCTCCTCAGAAGAGATCAAAACCTATTGCCGGATAATCACGGCCTTAGCGAATACACATTCTATTCAAAATGAAATAGAGGATGTATTTAACAATACTCGGGGGGTAAAATAAATGTCGAAAAACAAAGATTTTAAATCATTTTTAGATAGTAACAAAAGCGTTAAATATATCGAAGATAGTCAGTTTATAAAACTAATTAATCTATGGGAGGACACCTCTTTTGATATTATTATTAAAAAGGGCACCAATCTCAACTCTTTTAGGGATATCATTTTATTTAAAGAACTTATAGCAATATTTCACAATAATGAAAATCAACAAAAAATAGAATTTATTTTTAGCTTACTTCCAGAAACTGAAAACTATATTAATAGGAAGACAACATATGTCTATGAAAATCATGAATATAAAACATATTTCTCTGAACCAAGTGAAGCATTAAGAATTCTAGCTACTGGATTTCGGGAGAAGGATATTCCCGGAGATTCATACTATAGAAATTTAAGAATATTTAGAGATTATTATCATAGTGATAAAGCCCCTGATTATATTCAAGAATTTTTTAAAGATAAAATCCCAATATCGTATTATATTGAAGGCAGTTTTGAAGTAGATAGTTCGAAGCTCATTAAGTTATGCAAACACATTAATTTTTTCAATAAGTACTATCATAGAAAAAGTCCCAGTATTGTTATAATTGAAGAAGAAGACAATACTGAAGAGAATAAAGTACCATGTCTTTTTATAAATGAAAATAAATTCCCAGAAATTATCTCTATTTATCGAGAGATAGATCCAATTCCCCTTGAGTTATTTTTAGCGGCAGATGCAAACATTCATACTCGACAAAGATTTCTCTTTTATTACCAAATACTTGAATATTATGCATACTATTTCTATCGGAATGTAATAAAAGATGATTTGCAAACAGTAATATATGATGTTAAAGTTATGGGGAATATTGATGAATTAATTAAAAGGATTATCGAAATTGCTAATAAAATAAATAGTAAACAAGATCTTCAAAAGATGAAAGAATTAGTATCATCTGCATGTAAAATAGATGATATAATGAGCGAATTAAATCTTTATACAGAGTATTTTAGTAAGGATGTAACATTTGAGGGAGGATTTTGTATAGATCACTCTAGTATAAAAAAGAACATTGATAGTTGTGACAAAAATACCATAGATTCAATATTATCAGTAATTGACAAAATAAGAAATGCGCTTGTTCATGTAAGAGAAAAAAGAGAAAAAGATATAATACTACCTACTAAAAGTAATGATAGTAAATTAAAGCCATATGTATTTCTTATTAGACGAATTGCAGAGAAAGTGGTTTTGATGAGTCAAACACATCTAATCTAAAACTATGTATAGCAATTTCATAAATACTCATCAGGAGTTATTTGGTATACTTTACGAGAGTATTGGGAATAATGTTATTATTAGAATACTTTTTATCATTATTATTATAGATAAATGATCGAATCAAGATATTGGAAAAGTGATTTATTAAAGCATGCAAAAGATCTGCAACCGAAAAAGAATCCAGCTCGTATGACAGAGAAAATGATATATGAGTTTGAAAAACGATTAATTATATCTTTCTTCATTGTTCGTAAGATGCTGGAATCAGATAAAATCTCTAATAATATAAAGAGATATCGAGCAAAAATATATGAGTATAAAAGTAAGAGGATGATTAATAAGCTCAATGTTCATTCTATTGAAAAGAATTATGATCTTTATAATGAGATAACGATATCAAGGGATATTAAATTTATTTCAAATCAATTCATTCACAGTAGTACGATATGGAGTTCGAGAATTAGTAAAAGAAATAGAAATTGGAGTGATATATATTTATGTTCGGATTATGAGAAAACAAAAGCTTTATATCGTATTCCTATTGAAGAAATAATTAAAATATTTAATTTGGTTGGGAATGATTATCCAACACATACTATACAAAGTAGGTGGAATGAGAAAACTAATGATTATGAAATTGAACAGGAATAAAATTGGAGAGGTTATATGATGGAGCCATTTCAAGTTATCTATAATCATCAAATAACAGTCCTTGATAGTAAAAACAAACAAATATATGGGACATTAAAGGGAACTCCTACTAAGAAAGTAATAAAAGAACTACTTATAGTTATATTTGAAAAATATCATGTTCAATATCTCTTGATAAAAAGAATAAGAGATAAATATCCATTATTATGTTGGTCAAATAGTAGTGTAGAAACACTAAATATATTTCAATTGGCAGAATACAGCGCCTCCGAGAAAATGAAACATAAAAAACCTGAAATAAAGGTAAGGCGTTGTAAAAAAACGGAATTAGAAGATATATCAGGTTTTTATAAAAGGAAAGAACTGGAGCTTTATTTATATTTTAAATGTGGAGGAGCGGCAAAGAAATATGCTAAAAGAATCTAAGTGTATAACAATATACAAATACAATCACTTCGACATTAATAAAATAGGAAAGTATGATAACAAAACAGGTCCTACTTCAATTTCGTATGCAATCCTGCCCCGCCCTCTCCTTTTTTTTGACATCAGCCAAATATCGGTATAGAATTGGGCGGCGGCAAAATGTTATCGCAGATTTCCCAATATATGGTGAAAAAATCAAGCATTGAGCACGAAGAAATTATTATTTAAGATATTGCCGGATCTTTTCGAAGGCCGTTTCGTCCACGCCGGCCTTGCCGAGGGCGGCGTCGGGTTTGATGCTCAGGCCGTGGAAGTCGGACCCGCCGGAGACGAGAAGGCCGTGCTTCTCGCACAGATCGAGAAGATATTTTGTCTCTTCGGGGGAATGTTTAGGGTAATATGCTTCCAGGCCATCCACTCCTTCGCCGACGATCTCATCGATCAGCTTAAGGATATCTTCCTTTTCTCTTCTTATTAAAAACGGATGTGCGAGGAATATGAGGCAATTGAACTCTGAGTGCGCTCTTTTTATTAGCTCTTTGAAGTGTATCCTTTCCTTGGGCATATAAAGCGGTTTTCCGTAGTCGAGGTATTTCGAAAAGGCCTCTTCACGGTCTTTGACCGCGCCCGTGTGAACAAGATAGGCGGCAAGATGCGGCCTGCCCGGAGCGGAATCGTTCACGAAATCACTGAAAAGAACTTCTTTATCTACCGCAACCCCGATCTCATTGGCCTTATCGGCCGCTTTAATAAGGGATTCGCGTCGAGTGCGCCTCTGCCCTTCAAGAAAATCCCGGAGGGCATTGTTCTGCCAGGTGCGCATATAGGCGGTGAAATGCATATTTGATATATCGGTGGCGAATTCCACTCCGAGAAGGATATCAAGATCGCAGAGATTCGCGAATTCCTCTTCTTCTTTAGAACCCACGGTATCGTGATCGGTAATGGCGAAACCGGAGAGTCCGGCGGCGCGCGCCATTGCGGCTATCTCCGGGATGGTGTTCTCGCCGTCGGAATTTTTCGTATGAACATGAAGATCGTAACTTGCAATTTGTTCCATAATTTATTTTATCATAAGAGGGGGGAAAATACAATGGAGAATTGAGAATGGAGAATTGAGAATGGAGAGTTGAGAATGGAGAATTGAGAATTGACAATGGAGAATTGAGAATTGACAATGGAGAATGGAGAATTGAGAATTGATAATTGAGAATGGAGAATTGACAATTGAGAATGGGCAATGGAGAAATAGGAATTTGGAAAAAGATTATTATAAGATATAATAAGAAGGAGGGTTTAGATGAAAAGAAACATAGTATATGAAAAGGCATTTGATTTTGCGCTTAAGGTAATAAAATTATATAAAACAATGATCGAAAAAAATGAATATGTGCTTTCAAAGCAAGTACTCCGTTCGGCAACAAGCATTGGTGCTAATATAAAAGAGGCTTTAAACGCACAGAGCAGGAAGGATTTTTTATCGAAGATGAATATCGCTTTGAAAGAATCATCGGAAACGGTTTATTGGCTTGAATTATTATTAGCTTCCGGGTACTTGAAAACTAAGGAACTATTAAATGATTGCGATGAAATAAATAAAATGCTGGCAAGCATTGTAAAAAAGGTGAAAAAAACACTTTAAATAATTGACAATTGAGAAATGATAATGGAGAATTGAGAATGGAGAATTGAGAATTACAAAAGTGGCTGGAGGTTGGAGGTTGGAGGATAGGGGGTGAAGAGAATAATAAATGAAGAAAGGTAAAAGAGACTGGAGATTTGAAATATATTATAAAAAGAGATATAAATAGCAAAGAAATAATTGGGAGGAGATTTATGAGTATTGAAGATCTGAAAGTTATAGAGGCGATAAATGCTCTTGTAAAGGACATTTATAAAGTGACATTGAAATATCCGAAAAATGAGGAATTCGGGCTGATCTCACAAATGAGAAGAGCAGCAATTTCAATCGGGTCTAATCTGATGGAGGGTAATTACAGAGGTTCCACAAAAGATTATGTGCATTTCATAGATATCGCAAAAGGTTCAGCTGCCGAATTAAAATACCAACTATTGATCTCAAAGGAATTGAAATACATATCCGAAAAGGAACAGGAAATATTGGATAAGAAAATTGAAGAAATAATAAAGACGCTAAGCAGTATTAAGAGGGCGTTGAAGAAGAAGCTGGAGGATAAAGGATAGAGGATGGAGGATAAGGGCGAGACGCAGTGAATAGTGAACAGCAGAGCGGCAGAGCCGCGGTGTGGAGTGTGGAGTACGGAGTGTGGAGTGGGAAAGAAAGACAATGGAGAAATACAATAGAGGCTGGAGGATGGAGGTTAGAGGATGGGGAAAGAAAAGTGTGGAGCGGGGCAGTGAAGCAATGCAGTGCAGAGTGTCGAGTACCGAGTGCCGAGTGGGATGAGGATAAATAATCCTACCTTCACTATTGCACTAAGCACTTTGCACTATGCACTAAACAAGCGAAGTGCCGTGTGGAGCAGAGCGGCAGAGCCGCGGTGTGGAGTGTGGAGTACGGAGTGTGGAGTTAATAATAAAAATACAATTGCTCAGTTATCCGGTTAACGAGTTGGCGGGTGACCGTCTGCGAGTTAACGAGTTTAAAAAAGTGAATAACGAATAGTGAGAAGTGAATAATGAAAAGTGAGGACTAGGAATGGATAATTGAGAATTTATGAATGCCGGTATTTATTAATACACTATTAACTGAATATATTAAAGGGATTTAAGCAGGGATTCCATTGCTGAAAGAAAATCACCGGCGGCATCAAGTGAATTTCGCACCTCATCTTCTGTTGAGATATAACTCAGATCGTATTGTCCATGATGGCGCAATTCTCTGTTGTGGTCCAAGATATCCACCCATTTTTGATCGAGTTTTCCGGTAGAGACATATTTTCTTTCAAGAAACCGGGCAATGCAGGCATGGCTCTTTTCACGATAACCTTCGAAGAACAGCAATGCTCTTCCGGCATGGAACATTACCATATATGAAGCATGCAATGAGGAGTTGAACGCCTTTGCGCGTAATGATGCCTCGGCTTCAACGGCCCATTCTTTGGCTTTTTCAATGGATTGAAAAGCCCTCTCCCGTGAAGGCGGGATCTTTCTCAGCAGATTGAGCCTTAAACATTCCTCGAAATCAAAGGACATCATTCTCTCCATAGAGCATAATGGAACCGAAAGAGAGGGCGTGATAGAAAAGCGGATCTTCTTTTTTTATTTTTTCAATTTTATCGGCTGTCAGAAGTAAGATCTTCACATTTCTGATCTTCTTTCTGAGCCGGGCGGACAAAGAAGCCAGATCCGCTTCAGGGGCTTTATTTATATAAAGCCAGATATCTGTGTCGGAACTTTCCGTGTTTTCGCCTTTTGCACAACTCCCGAAAAGCCCGGCCGCTCTTATGAACTTATATTTTCCGAAAATAGAAGTATCTATCGAAATAATGTTCAGCATAATCTTCAGTGATCTTGTAATATGGGAATTATTCGCTATGTATTTACTCCGGACCCTTTTCAGCACATTTTTTACGGAAAGGAGTTCTAAATATTTAGATACGAAACTTTTACTTATACCGAGAGCATTTGCAATGCCGGTTACGCAAAAAGCATCTTCCTTGAATATGACTGCTTGAAGCACCTTTTCCCTTTCCCTGCTTGACAGTATCTCTCTCATCTGCAGTCCTCCAAAAAAGTTCTCAAATCATGAACAAAATGTTCGCGAATTGTGAATAAAGTGTTCGTGTATTGAATATACGGATGAAATAATGACCCATTAATAAATAAATTGCATAACCCGGTATTCATAAGTAATTATAGCATATTCTTAAGGGAAATACAAGAAAAATAGAGGATGGAGGTTTGAGGGTGGAGGATGGGGAAAGAAAAGTATGGAGTGTGGAGTACGAAGTGTGGAGTTAATAATAAAAATACAATTGCTCAGTTATCCGGTTAACGAGTTGG
>CALMGJ010000007.1 GCA_937863565.1 uncultured bacterium
AATGAAGAATGAAAAATGAAAGATGAAAAAAAATAAATACAAAAAGAAATAGAGAATCAGAAGAATGAAAAAAACAAGATCAACTCGTTAACTCGAGGACATTCCGATGTCAACTCGTTAACTGAATAATAAAGCGAAGCGATTAATTTGAATTGATAAGTTCCCATTCAAAGGATGTTTTTAAATATCCCCGATATATCATTGACATAAAACGCTTTTAAGGGTAAAATAACACAATATTATAATGCACGGAGCAATCTCATGAGAATAAAGGAACATCCGATACTCGATTTCCCCGAAAAAAAGAAGATCCCTTTCTACTGTGACGGCAAACTCCTTTTCGGAAGAGAAGGCGATACCATCGCGGCCGCGCTTCACGACAACGGCATAATGGTCTACCGCATCACCGAGAAGGAGCGTTCCCGCGGTTTTTTCTGCGCCATCGGCAAATGCTCATCCTGCTTTATGACCGTGAACGGGATACCCAATGTCAAGACCTGCGTAAAACCCCTTAAAAAGAACATGAAGGTGGAGACCCAGAAGGGCAAGGGGGTGTATAAATGATAAAGACCGATGTTCTGATAGTGGGAGGCGGCCCTGCCGGCCTCGGCGCGGCGATAGAAACGACAAAGGCGGGATTGAGGACGATCGTAGTTGACGAGAATCAGCGCCTGGGCGGCCAGCTGATCAAGCAGACCCACAAGTTCTTCGGGTCTTCTTCGCATTTCGCCGGGACGAGAGGGATACTCATACAGGACGAACTCGTGAAGGAGATGGAGAAGGGGAATCTCAAACTTCTCGAGGAGACGGCGTGTTCCGCGATCTTCGACGACGGCATCGCGGGCATTTACGATGTGAAGAGGAACCGCTTCGAAAAGGTGAAAGCCAAAAGGACCATCATCGCGGCGGGCGCTTCGGAGAAGTTCATTCCGTTCAGGAACAACGATCTGCCGGGAATATACGGCGCAGGCGGCGTGCAGACCCTTATGAACGCGGGAGGCGTGCTCCCCGGAAAGAAGATCCTGATGATCGGCGCGGGGAATATCGGCCTCATCGTCTCATATCAATTGCTGCAGGCGGGCGCTTCCGTCGTCGGCATCATCGAGGCCGCGCCCAAGCAGGGCGGTTATGAAGTGCATCTTGCAAAAATAAAGAGAATGGGCGTCCCCGTCCTTTTCAATCATTCGATCATCGCAGCCGAAGGCAAGGATAAAGTGGAAGCGGCTGTGATAGGCGAGATAGACAAGAATTGGAAGTTCATAGACGGCAAACAGAGAAGGATAGAATGCGATACGATCTGCCTTGCCGTCGGGCTTACGCCCACATCGGAGCTTCTCTGGCAGGCCGGCGTTGAAATGATGTACCTTCCCGCGCTCGGCGGATATGTGCCCAGGCACAATGAATATATGCAGACCAATGTCCCGGGCATACTCGTCGCGGGTGACGCGGCCGGCATCGGAGAGGCCACGTCCGCCATCATTGAAGGGCGTTTGGCGGGCCTGAGCGCGGCAAAGGGGCTGAAGGTTAAAATGGATTTCGGGAAAAGATACAATGACCTTCTTACATATCTCGACGGATTGCGCCGGGGCTCGACGGGTTTCAAGGTCAAGGCCGCGAAGAATACCGTCTGGAATAAAAAGGAAGAGATAAAAGGCGATGCTTTCGCGAGAGGTTCGAAAACGAAAAGAGCTCCCGAACCCGGAAGGAAAAAACCGTATATCGTCATAGAATGCGACGAGGACATCCCGTGCAATCCATGCGAAGCGTCGTGCTCTTTCAAGGCGATCGAGATCGGGCAGGATATAACGAACCCTCCCGTTTTCGACGCGGAAAAATGCACGGGCTGTTTGAAATGCATAACCTCCTGCCCGGGTCTGGCCATCTTCGGCATCGCTGAAAGCGGAGAACCGGGCAAAACGGTGATCTCGATACCGTATGAAATGCTCCCGCTCCCGGAGAAAGGGGACAAGGTATGGGCCTGCGGCCGCGAAGGGGAGATCATATGCGAAGCTGTGGTTCATTCGGTGAGAAAGAGCCCGAATAAAACGCATATCGCGAGCATCATCGTTGACGGCGAGTATAAGAACGATATCAGGCACTTCATCCCGTTCTCTGCGAAGGACGCCGTGATATGCAGATGCCTCGATATAACATGCGGGGAGATCGAGGAGGCCATAAGCAGAGGATACACGGATTTCGAAGAATTGAAAAGATATTTAAGAGTGACCACGGGACCTTGCCAGGGAAGGACCTGCCGCAGCATAATCATGGGAATGATAAAAGCCGGAACGGGCATCGACCCGAGCAAGGGTTCAACGGGCACGCGCAGACCGCCTGAGGCCTCGCTGCCTTTCTCCGCCTTCGTGAAAAAGGGGAGAAGGTCCGGAGGGAAAAATGAAAAATAGCGCGGCGGTAGGGATAATCGGCGGCGGCATATCCGGCGCATCGGCCGCTTATTTTCTAACGAAGCTCGGAGTGAACGACATCGTCATATTCGAGAAGAGCTACCTTTCTTCGGGCTCTACCGGAAGATGCGGCGGCGGGATCAGGCAGCAGTGGACGACGCCTGCGAACGTAAAGCTCGCCATGCGCTCCGTTCACCATTTCGAAAGATACGAGGAAGAGCTCGATTTCGGCTTCGATTACGTTCAGAAGGGCTATCTGCTTCTTGCCTTCACCGACAAGGAGAAAGCGGCTTTCGCAAAGACGGTCGAGATGCAGAAATCGCTGGGGCTCAAGGTGGACCTTGTTACTAAGGAGGACGCGAAGGAGATCGTGCCGCATCTCAACACTTCCGAACTTGTTGCCGCTTCGTTCTGCCCGACCGACGGGCTCGGTAACCCCTTCCTTGCGACCTACGGGTATATCGAAAGAGTCAAAGAGAAGGGCGGTACCGTTCTAAATCACACCAGAGTGACCGCGATCGAAAGGAAGGGCGGCGAATATCTTGTAAGGACAGACAAAGGGGATTTCACCTGCAAATATATTCTCAATGCCGCCGGACCTTGGGCGAGGGACTGCGCCGAGATGCTCGGATATGATATCCCGGTCAAACCCGAAAGGCATCAGATACTCGTTACCGAGCCCCTTGAGAGGATGGTCGGCCCGATGATCATCGATTTCTACCACGGCTTCTACGGTTCGCAGGAAAAGAAGGGCGGGTTCGTAATGGGAGAGGGCGACCCTTCTGAACCGGAATCCTATAAAGTATCCTCCCACTGGAAATTCATAGAGAGCATTGCCCGGAAATTCACATATCTGTTCCCGGGATTCAGGGATGTAAAGATATTGAGGCAATGGGCGGGTTCATACTGCGTTTCGCCGGACGCCCAGCCGATCCTGGGCCCGATCTCAGACAATGACCCGAACTATATGCTCTCGGTAGGTTATTCGGGCCACGGTTTCATGCTCGCTCCGGCAACGGGGGAGGCGGTGGCGGAATGGATCGTTCACGGAAAGCCCCGGACCATGGACATATCCCACCTTACGATGGAGAGGATAAGAAAGGGCGATTTCGATCAGGAGCATAATGTGGTCTGATGAAAGTACTCATAGTTGACGACGAGATAAACATACAGAAGGTTCTGAAGGACATAATAACGGACAACGGCTGGACCACTTTTGTCGCCGAAAGCACGGAGGAGGCCTGGAAGGTGCTCGAAAAGGAATTCATCGATGTGATGCTTCTCGACGTGTTCCTCAAGGACGAGAAGGAAGGCATAGATTTTCTGAAGAAGGTAAGGGCTTTCTTTGACTTCCCGCCGGAGATCATAATGATCACGGGCCACGGTTCCATAGATATGGCCGTTGAAGCCCTGAAGAACGGGGCATACGACTTCATCGAGAAACCTCCCTCCATAGAGCGTCTCGTAGTGACCGTCTCTCACGCGGCGGAATCGCTGAGACTGAAAAGAGAAAGCCTCTATATAAGGGACCAGGATACACCCATCATCGGAAGATCGCGTCACCTCGAGAGCATCATCAGCCTCATCGCCAAGGTCGCGCCGACAGGAGGCAATGTTCTCATCACAGGCGAATCCGGCTCGGGAAAGGAGCTCGTGGCGAAATCCATACACCTCAATTCGCTCCGCAAGGACGGCCCCTTCGTCATCGTCAACAGCGCGGCAATACCTGAAGACCTGGTCGAAGCGGAACTCTTCGGTTACGAAAAAGGCGCTTTCACGAACGCTCTCAAGATGAAAAGAGGCAAATTCGAACTTGCCGACTCGGGCACGCTGTTCTTCGACGAGATAGGCGATATGTCGCTTAAGACACAATCCAAGATACTCCGCGCTATCCAGGAGAAAAAGGTTGAACGAGTAGGAGGAGAGGAAACTCTCAATGTGAACGCGCGCATCATCGCGGCGACGAACAAGAACATTGAAGAGATGATGAAAGGGGGGAAGTTCCGCGAGGACCTCTATTACAGGCTGAACGTGGTCAAGATAGAGCTCAAGCCCCTCAGGGAGCGCACTGAGGACATCGTGCCCCTTTTCGAATATTATGTGGACAGGTTCTCGAAGGAATACGGGAAGCCCGTTCGGCATATCGATGCTTCCATCCTTGAACGGATCGTGAAGATGCCGTGGAAGGGGAATATAAGAGAACTCAAGAATTTCGCCGAAAGAGCGGTGATATTCTCCGGCCCGAACGGCATTAATCCCGGCCGCGATGATGAAGGACCGGGGGAAGAAAGGCCTGCGGAGACCTTCAACGAAGCTAAGGATGATTTTGAAAGGGAGTATATCAAACGCGCGCTTTCCGGGAACGGTTATAATATCTCGAAGACCGCACGGGCGCTCGGCATGGACAGGAGCAATCTGTTCAAGAAGATAAGATCGCTCGGTATCAACATTGAAGATTGCAAAGATAGCGGTTAACTGCCCGGTATTCGGTTTTTTCGATTATCTCATTCCGCCTTCCGCGGAAGGATCATTAAAAAGGGGGGATTTCGTTCATATCCCTTTCGGCAAGTTTAAAAAGGACGGCGTCATAACGGAGATCCGGGAAACCGCTTCGCATCCCTATGAATTGAAACCGGTCGCTTCTTCCGTCCCCATTTCCTCCCTTTCTTTATTGCAGCTTGAACTCGGGCTTTATATTCAGAACGAATACCTCAATGCCCCGGGCCCTTCATTTTTCATGATGAAGCCGTCCGGCACGCGGCAGACGGTGAAATACAGGTTCTTCATTACCGAAAAGGGAAGGGAAATGCTCTCCTCCCGGCGTTTCACTGATGCCAAGCACGGGATACTGTCCCTTCTCGAAGAGGGAAAGGGCTTGATGAAGGCCGGTTTAAAAAGGGCTGTGAAAAGCGACAATATCGACCGCGATATAAATTATCTTGTCAAAGCCGGCTGCATACGGAAAGAGGAAGAGACGGCAAAAGAGGTGAAAAGAAGAAAGCTTCTCTACGCCAAACTTCTGGACGGGAACACGGAGAGACTTTCCGAGAAGGGCGTAAAGGTGGTCCACTTTCTGCAAAGATACGGGGGTTTCTGTTCATACGGCACCCTTTCAAAGAAATTCGGCCTTGTGAAAAAAGACCTTAAAGAACTGCTGAAAAATGAAAAGATCGCGCTCGAAGAATGCGATCTGGTCATTGACAGTTTCATCGACCCGGGACTTGCCGACGGCCGATCACTCGAACTCAATGAGGAACAGAAAAAGATAAAGGCGGGCATTTCAGCCGATATCAAAGCTCGCCGCCATTCCGAGCATCTTCTTTTCGGCATTACGGGAAGCGGGAAAACGGAGGTCTATTTCGAATGCGCGAAAGATGCCGTGGCCGAAGGCCGCAAAGCGCTCATACTCGTTCCGGAGATCTCGCTGACCCCTCAGGTGGCCGCGCGTTTCAAGAACCGTTTCGGAGAACGCCTCGCCGTTTACCACAGCAAGCTCACGCCGAACGAAAGAGCGGATATCTACAAAGGCGCGGCGGCCGGAGCATACGATATCATCATCGGGCCGAGGTCGATCATGTTCCTGCCTCTTCCCGATATCGGGCTCGTGGTCATAGACGAATTTCAGGACACGTCTTTCATACAGGATCAGGCCGAGCCCTACTATAACGGGCCGGATGTGGCCCGTTTTCTCGCGAGCGCGCATTCAGCTCCCATCATTTATGTCTCTGCCACCCCTTCCGTCGAAATGTACCGCCGCACCGTGCTCGGACAAGTCACCAGGCATTACCTTTCCCGCCGCGCTCCCGAGGCGTCCGTGCTTCCCGATATTGCCATAGTGAACATGGCCGAGGAGAGCGATCACATGCTTTCGAAAGAACTCCACGGCGAGATCGCCGAGACGCTCTCGCGCGGCGAGCAGGTGCTTCTTTTTTATAACCGCAGGGGATTCTTCCGCAGCATAACATGCCCTAAATGCGGCAATATCGTAAAATGCCCTAATTGCGACATACCGTTCACGTATCATTTCGATTCTAACGATCTCATCTGCCACTATTGCGGCGTTTCCATGCCCGTTCCTTCAAGATGCCCGGAATGCGGCGCCTTCAAACTGCATCAGAAGGGAATGGGAGTGGAGCAGGTCGCTGAACGGATCAAGGAACTTTTCCCGGGCAGAACAGTTGAGAGGGTTGATCAGGACATAACAAAGGATATGATGAAACTTCAGAAGATACTCGGGGATTTCAGGGAAGGAAAAGTTGATGTTCTCGTGGGAACGCAGGTCATCGCCAAAGGCGTGGATTTCCCGAATGTCACCCTGGTCGGCGTGATCTCCTCAGAGATACTGTTCGCTTTTCCCGAATACGATATTTCGGAGAAGGCGTTCAATATCCTGGTCCAGGTCTCAGGGCGCGCCGGGCGCGGCGGCAAGAAAGGCAAGGTGATCATACAGACATACGATCCTGCCGGAGAGGTCACTCGTTTCGCGCTCGCCCAGGATTTCGAGGCCTTCTATGCGTACGAGATCGCGCTTCGGGAACAGCTTTCATTCCCCCCGTTCAAAAAACTCGGCCGGGCTGTCATCGGGGATAGAGATGAAGAAAAGGCGCGCGCGAATGCGGAGAAGGTCAAAAAACACCTTGACACCGGCGCGGTGGAATCTTTCGGCCCGATACCATCGCTTATCAGGAAAGTGAACAATATTTTCTATTTCGAGGTCATGTTCAAATACGCCGAAAAGAAGGATGTGCTGCCCATCCTTTCCGCGGCAAAGAAAAAATTCGGTTTCGTAAGATTCAAGGTATGACGGATAAAAGGTTCGATATCACATCATACGATTACGACTTCCCCGAGGACCTTATCGCCGGTCATCCCCCGGAAAAACGCGGCGATTCAAGGCTTCTGACCGCGCGCGTCGATACGGGGGAAATGAAGGACGGGATGTTCGGCGGCATCGCCGAATATTTCAGGGCGGGAGACGTTCTCGTGCTCAATGAGACCAAAGTGGTCCCGTCGCGCTTCTTCGGTGTCAAGGAAGGCACCGGCGCCCGGATAGAGCTTCTGATCATCGAATACGATCCCGGGAAAAAAGAATATCTTGCGCTTTCACGTCCGGCAAAAAGACTTAAGCCGGGTACGGTGGTGAAGATCTCGGATGAATTTTCAGCGGAGGTTTCATCATTGAATGGCGAAGGGAAAGTAACGGTGAAATTCAATATCGGCCATGAACGCTTCCTCTCCCTTGCCTCGAAGTACGGGCATATCCCTCTTCCTCCTTACATAAAAAGACCGGACGGGCCGTCCGACAGAACGGACTATCAAACCGTTTATGCGAAGAATGAAGGCTCTTCGGCGGCTCCGACAGCGGGCCTGCATTTTACCGGAGAGATACTTGCCAAGATCGCTTCCCGTAACGTATCGGTGGTCAAGATCACTCTTCACACGGGGCTCGGGACTTTCGTTCCGCTCAATAAGGAGGATATAAGGGATTTCCGGATACACAGCGAATATTACGAGGCTTCAGGAGAGACCCTGGAAACGGTAAGGTCAGCAAAAGGAAAGGGCAGGGTGTTCTGCGCCGGAACAACGACCGTAAGAACGCTCGAACATATCGCCGCAACGGGATACGCAGAATTGAAAGGCCGCTGCGGCCTTTACATATACCCCGGTTTCGATTTCAAGGTCGCCGATAATATGATCACGAATTTCCATCTTCCGCGGACATCGCTTCTGGTAATGGTCTCCGCCTTCGCCGGCAATGACCTCATAAAAAGGATGTACGCCCATGCCGTGAAAGAACGGTACAGGCTCTTTTCCTACGGCGATGCCACGCTGCTATTGAAAAAAAGCTGAAAAGCAATATAATGAACCATGGGAACTGAAGGTTTGAAAAAGAATATCGGCAAACTGGCCGATTCACTGATCATGAAGATCTTGATCGCCGCCGTTACTTTCGTTTCGGCCGGCCTTCTGATAGCGTCCGGGATATCTGCGCCCAGAATGGAGTTATCCGTCCTCATCAGCCCGATGTCGTCAAATTCCCTCGAATCCCTCAATGCCGATTACAAGGCGGGCTATGTTCTCGGCCCGTATATGAAATGGGATCCCCGGTTCAGGAAATATATCATACGGATCAAGAATGCCACGGGCAAGGCTTTCTATAAAAAGGACCCCGTCTCTTTAGTTCTTAAAAGAACATTCCCCGGAGTTATATTTAAATTAAGATACTTCACGGATACCGGCGGCAATGTCCCTCTTATCATGAATCCGGGGGAATTCATCATACATTCTTCCGGTTCGATATTTCCCGCAAGCCCTATGGACTTGAAATTCAATCCGGAGAAGACGGAGATCGTCTCGGGGGACCAGAAACTCGATATCCGGCTTCCCGCGCTCTCACGGAAAGAAGAGATCTTCGTGATGGTCTTTCTGACGACCGGACTTCCTCCCGAAGTCCTTCTGAAAAAGGCCGGGCCCCTTACTCTGGAATATGAAGTGAAGGTTCTCGGAGTGAGATTCAAAAAGAGGCTTTCTTTACACGAGTTCGAATACAAAGTGGGTTCCGCCGATACAAAGGTGGGCATAGGCATTGAAAGCGATCCCTCGGCGGTTTTTCTGAACAACGAGATCATAATGTATAAATGAACGCTCAACCGATCATCCTGGCGCTGGTCTTCGCCGGGATCATGTTCCGGCAGTTCATCGGGAAAAAGATCAGGATCTGGCATATTATGGCGGCGGGCGCAGTGCTGTCGCTCATATCATACCGAAGAAACCCCGCGGACATCGCGTCTTTCATCGATCTTGACGTGATCGTCTTTCTTATCTTCATTTTCATAATCGGAGAAGCGGTGATACGCGCGGAACTTCTTGAAAGAACGATAGCCCGTGTTTCCGGATTAGCGAAGGGAAGATTCTTCTTCTTCATTCTGCTCTCATTCACACTCGGTGCGCTCGCGGCTTTTTTCATGAACGATACGGTGGCTGTCATAGGCACTCCCTTCCTTCTTGTCCTTTCAGAAAGAACGGGCATATCGCACAAGCTCATGCTTCTTCTTCTTGCATTCTCGATCACGACGGGAAGCGTCTTAAGCCCTATCGGAAATCCCCAGAACTTGATGATAGCGTTATCATCCGGCATGTCCGACCCTTTCGGGAGCTTCTTTGCACGGCTTGCCCTGCCTACGGTCATCTCGCTCGCCCTCATTGTCCCGGTACTTTTCATCTTCTATCCTTCGTCCTTCACCGGAAACCGTCCGGCCTTCTCCGGAAAGCGCTCCGGGGAGCCTCAAAGCCGGCAGTGCTTCCGCCGGACGCCTCCCGATCTCAAAGCCTCCCTTCTCATTCTGACCGGAGCGATAATATTCAAAATGACCGCGGTCGCATTCGGCGTTCCCCTTGACATAAAACTTACATATATCGCTGTTCTGAGCGCCATTCCGCTCATCATAGCGAGAAAGGACAGGCTTTCCCTTATCAGATCGATCGACTGGGAAACGATCCTGTTTTTCATATTCATGTTCATTCTTACCGGCAATGCCTGGGCCGAAGGCGGCGTACAGGAACTCATACGGTCCGGGACCGTGATCTCAGAGAAGAACATCCTGCCGGTCAGCATCATCTTAAGCCAGTTCCTTTCCAATGTGCCGCTTGCCGCTTTTCTCATTCCCGTCGTCAGGGGGTTCGGAGGCGGAGAATTGAACTACCTGCTTCTTGCTTCCGGCAGTACGATCGCGGGGAATATGCTCCTTTTGGGCGCGGCGAGCAATATCATCATCGTGCAGAATGCCGAGAAGAAGGGTTACCGGCTGGGATTCTTCGAATTCGCGGCGCCGGGGTTGATATTGACTTTTATGCAGTTTATGATATATTATTCCATGTTGAGGAAATAATTAATGGCAGGGAACATACTCCTTCTCGTCGCCGGATTCGTGATGCTCTTTTTCGGCGCGGACATCATGATCAAGGGTTCATCTTCGATTGCGAGAAAATTCAGGATATCCGATATCGTGATCGGCCTTACTATAGTGGCTTTCGGTACATCTGCGCCGGAACTGATCGTGAATATCATCGCGGGATTCAAGAAAAACGGGGAAATGTGCTTCGGAAATGTGATCGGCAGCAATATGTTCAATACTCTGCTCATACTCGGCATCGCCGGGATACTCATGCCTATCCCCGTACCCGGCGGCACGGTAAAGAAGGAGATACCGTTTTCCCTTGCCATCATTCTCATCCTGGCTTTTCTCGTCAATGACCGGCTCTTCGGAAGAACTGACATGCTCTCGCTTTTCGACGGGATCGTACTGCTTGTCCTTTTCTCCGGATTCATCTACTATACCGTGAAGATCGCCCGGATAGACTATTCGGAAGATGTCAATATCAAGACCTATCCCTTTTTCCTGTCCGTCATCCTGATAATCGCAGGGCTGGGTCTTCTCTTCGCCGGAGGGAAATCCGTCGTGGACAGTGCCGTCAGGATCGCCAAAGCTCTCGGCGTTTCGGATAAACTCATCGCCCTCACCATTGTCGCCGGCGGCACATCGCTTCCCGAATTGGCGGCGAGCACGGTAGCCGCGGTCAAAAAAAGGGCCGGCATCGCGATCGGGAATATTATCGGTTCCAATATTTTCAATCTGCTGTTCATACTCGGCATTTCCTCCGTCATCAATCCCATTCGCTATGATCCGCTCCTCAACGTCGATCTTACCGTTGTCGCCGCCGCAACGCTCCTTCTTCTTGCCGCTGCCGGCATAAGGGGAAAGAAGCTTATCGACCGTGCCGAGGCGGCTGTTTTTCTTATCGCCTATGCCGCATATTTCGCTTTCCTCTTGTTCAGAAAATAGAAGAAGATGACGGGTAAAGGGAAGAAGAACAAAAAACGGAAACCGGGCAAAACGGATATCGTGAAAAAACTGAGAAAAGCCGCCCGTGAAACGATCGGCCCCATACCTCCGTCACGTCCTTTTAAGAACGGAAAGAAATACGACCGGAAAAAAGAAAAAAAGCCGGGAAAAGAAGAATGATCGCTCAAGGCAGCGCGGGTATAAGCCCATTCCGCCGCCTGTTTCAAACCAGGTCCCGTTCATCCGAGCAGTTCGGAGCATTCTCCATATAAATTATTGTTGAAAAATTTGTATTTTTCCCTAAAATCTGATAAAATTCCAAAGAGGTGAAATAAGTGAGCAGAAGCCAGGCTACCATCGTTTTCATAGAGATCATCTTAATACTTGCAGGAGCGGTCCTTCTTATATGGGGAGAAAGGATATTCCAGGGCAATTACGAAAAAGATATCCTGAGCGAGAAGGTCACGGCTTTGAAGGCCAAGATAGACGAGTACCAGACCCATGATCCGGAACAGCGCTATGTCAAGGAATTCCTTGCTGTTGAGGGAGAATATAATGATCTGAAGCTTTTATATGTCGACAAAAAATACAAAGAGACCCTGAGCGGTTATACCGATCTTCTCGAAAAGCTCGAGAACCTGAAGAACGAGGTCGACAAATACTATGTTGAGGCTTCCATGAACAAACAGAAGGAAGACCTGAAAAAAGAGATGGAGCTTAAAGAAAAGGCGCGCCTTGACGAGGAAAAAAGAAAAGCGGAAGCGGCTAAAGCGGAAGCAGCTAAAAAACTTGCCGATCTCCAGAAGAAACAGTCAACGACCACCGAGAAAACGGTCTCTCCGTCAACCGAGAAAACATATACATATGAACCTTTGAAGAAACAAACAGAAACGCAGACCACGGAAACAAAAACGGAAGTGCCGCCCGCAGTAACGGCCCCGGCAGCGGACAATTCGAAAAAGATAGACATAAACAATGCCGGAAGCGAGGAATTGCAGAAGCTTCCCAGGATAGGTCCCGTGATGGCGCAGCGCATTATCGACTACAGGACGCAGAATGGCGGATTCAAGAACGTGGAAGAACTTGTAGAAGTGTCCGGTATAGGCGAAAAGACCCTCGCATCGCTGAAACCTCTCGTTTATTGCGGAACTTACGGAGGCGGTACTGCCGCCCCGACCGCTGCACCTGCCCCAGTATCGGTTGCTAAAAAGATCAATATTAATACGGCAAGCTATGAAGAACTCCAGGAGATCCCCAAGATTGGCCCGAAACTTGCCCAGAATATCATGGATTACAGGGATGCTCACGGAGGCTTTAAAAAACTGGAGGAGCTGATGGAGGTTCCCAGGATAGGCGAAGCTACATATGAAACGATCAAACCGTACGTTACATTAGGAGAATGAGATGAACATCAACAATCTGATCATGCAACTGCCGGAAAAAGAGCAGAAATACTTCGTCTACCTTATCAAGGACCTTGATGATGCGGAGAAGGATAAGTTCATTAAAGAGATCTACGAACTTAATGATACCGAAATGGGTCTTATCCTCAATATGCTGCTCAGACTTTCGCCGATCCAGCTGCGCGCGGTCATACACAACTCGATCGAATCGGGTCCGCTAATGATCATAGGGGATCAGATCTCATCCAAAAGAACGATCCTGGGGAACAGGATCGCGTATCATCTTCTTGCGAGGAACCTCAAAGTGGAGGAGATCCTGGGACTCACATTCTCGAACGTGAACGCGGGGAATGTCGTTGACCTTATAGGTAATTACCTTCCCGAGAAAATGATATTCAAGATGGATATAGATACATTCAATACGGTCTGCCTGAAGATACTCACGGACAATGTTCTCGGCAATCTCAATGTGGAGAAGATCGGTTATAAAGCCTCTCCGAAATTCAGGGTGCTCGTTGCCAGAGAACAGCTTCTTCTTTTGAAGCGTTCGCTCGAGGAATCGAAAATCCCTTCTTCCGAGCTCGGTTTTCCGACGCTTCTGAGGGAGATCATAGACCTTAAAAGAAAGCTCATCTCGCCGGATGCCGCGGAAAAGGACGCGAAAACGGACCTCTACAAGAAGATCGCCCAGGTTTACAAGATATACCAGGAGAAGCTTTTAAAGAACAATACCTGCGATATCAACGACCTTGTAAGGCTCACGCTTGAGCTGTTCAAGAAATCGCCGGAGATACTCGAATTCTACCGCAATAAGTACAAGATGATAATAATAGACGATTATCATTATGCGAGCTATGCCCAGTATATGCTGATAAAAGTTCTTACCGAGAAGAAGACCAATCTTACATTCACATCGAGCAATAAGATAAATGTGTACGGGTGGCATTCCTCCGGAGAGAATTACGCAAACGAATTCATCAAAGATTTCCCCAAAGGGAAGATCATTGAATATGAAAGAGAACCCATCGATGTCGAGGAGATCCTGAAAAGGGAGATATTCATCCAGACAGGCGAAACGGTTGTGGACATCGAACCCGCGCAGACGGCGGATTTCCTCGATTATATAAACGGCCAGGCCCTGATAAGGCTCGAAGAAGAGGATGAGACCAATGAGGCATCTCTGGTAGTGAACTCGGTCATCCGCAAACATCAGGAAGGGGTCGGGCTCGGCCAGATAGCGGTGGTGGTAAGGACGAACAAACAGCTCGATACTCTGAAAAAGGTGCTTAAAGGCGCTAACCTGCCATATTTCATAACCGGCGACAAACTGCTCACAAGAGAAGAGATAATCAATGTGATGTCGCTTCTCAAGACCGTTTACTACAGCGCCAAGAAGATCAAGGGAACGGTGTTGGAATCTGATGAGATCTTCGATTTCAACAATGCCCTGAAGAACATTCTTTTGGAGATCACGCCGCTTCAGCTCGAGTTCAACACTTATGTTCAGCTTGAAAAGATGGCCCTCGAGGAGAACACCGATATCTTCGAGATCATTAATAAAGAGAAGGGGAACGAGGACAGGTTCAAAACGCGATTCCCGCTCAAGGACAGGGAGATCATGGGTTATTTCAGGGACCTCATCATCACCGTCGCCAAGGAGATCGAGGATTATGACGGTGCGGTGCTGATAGAACTTCTCACAAATGAGACGGAATTCCTCCATTCGCTCGTGAACGAGGGCAAGATGATAGGGAGACTGAAAGCAGAGAACATTAAGTTCCTCTATCTCTATGCCGCCGATTTCGTCAAAAAGAACAAGAAAAAAGGCCTCTCGGGCCTGAGGGATTTCATCGACGATATTGATTCCCGCAGGAAGAAGATCAACGAGGAGGAAAAACTCCACGAGGACGAGATCAAGATCATAACCCTGAACAATATCGAGAATATCGAATATCATGTCTATTATCTGATATAGGAGGCATTATGGGCAGTTTTGACAAGTACAAAAAATCACAGGACAACGCGAACCTTGACAAATACAAAAAGGCCAGCGGGAAATCCTTCGATGAGATCGAAAAAGACCTCGAAAAGAAAGAAGCGGTTAAAACGGAGGCAAAACCTTCGCAGGGAGGGACCATCCTCATCATCGTGCTCGGAGTGATCGCCGTGCTGGTCTGGGTCATGGCAATAGGGAAATTAATGAAGTAAAATGAAAAGAACAGGACTTCTTTTCCTTATTCTCTTCTCGGTTTTCATCCTGGCAGGAGAACTTTCCGTTACTTTCCTGAACGTGAATCAGGGGGACGGCATAGTGATCCGCGCGCCGGACGGGAAAGTATTCCTCATCGATGCCGGTCAGCCCGAGTACTATGACAAGGAAAAGAACATCTATTATTCCCGCTTTGATGCCGGCCGGGATATCGTAGCCCCTTATCTGAAGAGCCAGGGCATTACCGAGATCGAGGGCATTCTGGGCACCCATCCGGATGCCGACCATATCGGCGGCCTTGTATACATCCTGAAGAATTTCCCCGTTAAGAAGGCGTACTATACGGGGAAACTCCATACGTCCAATATCTTCAATGAGTTCCTTGAACTGATCGATAAGAACGGAGTGGAGTACATAGAGGTGAGGGCAGGGGACATACTCGACTGGTCACCGGACATCCTTGTAAATGCCGTGGGGCCGACGGAAGACGAAGTGAGGAATTCTTCAAATAACAATAATACCTCCATCGTTCTCTACCTGAAATACGGGAATGTCTCTTTCATGCTTACAGGGGATGCCGAAACCGAAATGGAGGAGCGCATCGTCGACGAATACGGCAATGCCGTCGGCTCGCAAGTCCTGAAACTCGGCCACCACGGGAGTAAATCATCATCTTGTTATGAATTCCTCTCCGCGGTAAGCCCTGAATATGTCATTTTCTCCTGCGGCAAGAACAATAAATTCGGGTTCCCGCATGCAGAGATGATAAAGAGGCTCTGCGACGCCGTTCCCGATGTGAAGATCGTCCGCACCGATTACAACGGCAATATCACATTCGTCACAGACGGAACTGGAATTACGGTCACTCCCGAGAAAGGCGGCCTTTACACGATGGAAGAACTTCTGAAGATGGAGAATATCTCATATGTTCCTTCAAGAAAACCGTTGCCGAAACCTGAAGTAAAAAAAGAAACCGAAAAAACGACGCCCGCACCGGCGCCCTTGCCTCAAGAACGCTCGGATAGAATAAACATCAATACGGCCTCGCAATCGGAACTCGAGACGCTGCCGAGGATAGGCC
>CALMGJ010000008.1 GCA_937863565.1 uncultured bacterium
TAGTTGAGGTAAGAAGTTTTCATTTGAATTATGAGAGGCAGGAAGCCAACTGCTTGGCTTCTGTCGGGATTCGAAAGGCGCAGTTATGTCTTTAGACAAACGAGCCGGGGTCGCGAAAACGGCAAGCAAAGCGAACTGTTATTCGTGACCGCTAAATCCCTCTTGTCCGCGTATGCGCGGATAAGAGCAACCGGCCTCTCCGTATCCAATGAGGCATTGGATCGAAGCCAGAAATTCAAATTAATAGTTAATAGTGAATAGTGAATAGTTGATATTGAGGAATAGTCAGTAGTGAACTGCGAAGATCGGCGAGCCGGGGTCGCGAGCGATGCGGAGCATCGACTTGAGACCGTTAGATCTCTACGAAATACATAAATCCAAGGTTTGATTTTTACAGACAAATAGGTTATAATAATCAAATTTTTTTAAGCAGGAGTTAGTTTATGGCTCTTCTTACGTTCAAAAAGGGAGTTCACCCCCATGATCACAAGGAACTCTCCAAAGAATCCCCGATACAAAGATTCCCGGCTCCGAAGACAGTTTACATTCCCGTTTGTCAGCATCTGGGAAGCCCTTCTCAGCCTGTCGTCGCAAAGGGCGACCGCGTTAAAAAAGGAACGTTGATAGCAAAGGTGACCGGATTCGTCTCTGCCAATGTTCATTCTTCCGTTTCCGGAACAGTGAAGGATATAGTCGATATTCCCACTGTTTTCGGCAATCGTGCTCCCGCGGTCGTGATCGAAAATGACGGTCTTGACGAGAAGGACTATCTTTCTCCTTTAAACTCCGAAGACAGAGCGGTCCTTATCGAGAGGATCAAGGAATGCGGTCTAGTGGGTATGGGCGGAGCGACTTTTCCCACACAAGTAAAACTTTCGCCGCCGCCTGATAAGAAGATCGATATTCTGATAATCAACGGAGCGGAATGCGAACCTTATCTTACAAGCGACTACAGGTTGATGCTGGAGAGCCCGGAGAGCGTGATCGAGGGTGCAAGGATCTTTCTCAAGATACTTGGCGCTCAAAAAGGGTATATCGGTATAGAAGCGAATAAACAGGACGTATATGAGAAGATGGATGCGATACTTAAAGATAATAGCGTGTTAAAAGCCGTTCTGTTGAAGACGAAATATCCTCAGGGCGCGGAAAAGCAGCTCATATATGCCGTAACTAAAAGGAAAGTTCCGGCCGGAGGCCTTCCGATGGATGTGGGGGTGGTAGTTCAGAACTCTGCCACGGCAGTAGCCGCATACGAGGCGGTTAAGGCAGGCAAACCTCTTTTTGAAAGAATAGTGACAGTAAGCGGCAGCGGGATAAATAAACCGGCTAATCTTCTTGTCTCAACAGGCACTCTTGTCAAGGATGTGATCGAGCATTGCGGAGGCCTTACCGAAGAAGCGGCGAAAGTGATCCTGGGCGGTCCGATGATGGGGATTTCGGTAGCGGAACTGGATATACCCGTAACAAAAGGGACTTCCGGCATCGTTGTTCTTACGGATAAAGAGGTCCAAAAAGAGGAATACGAAGCCTGCATCAGATGCGGCAAGTGCGTTGATGCCTGCCCGATGAATCTTTCTCCGTTCCACTATATCGCATTGGGCGAAGTAAAACAGTATATCGAGTGCGAGAAATGGAGAGTGATGGATTGCATGGAATGCGGCAGTTGCGCATATGTATGTCCCGCCAAAAGGCCTATCGTGCAATTTGTAAAAATAGCGAAGCAGAAAGTCCTTGCCGAAATAAGAAGGAGGGGTGCTAAATGAAAAAACTTTACATGTCGGCTTCTCCGCATATATTCAGCAAAACGAATACTAAAAAGATCATGCTTACGGTCACGGCATCGCTTCTGCCGGCGACATTCTGGGGGCTCTATGTTTTCGGCATCCCGGCTTTCCTGACCATACTTACAAGTATAGTCGCCGCTGTTTTTACAGAATGGCTTGCCTGCAGGATCTTTAAATTCGAATTGAAAGTAAACGACGGTTCAAGCGTGTTGACAGGACTTCTTCTTGCGCTTACGCTGCCGCCCGAAACGCCTCTCGCTGTGACTTTTGCCGGTTCATTCTTTGCAGTGTTCTTCGGCAAGATGATATTCGGCGGCCTTGGGTATAATCCTTTCAATCCGGCCCTTATCGGAAGGGCTTTTCTTCTTGCTTCCTGGCCCGTGTACATCACTACATGGAAAAAACCTCTCAGAGAAGGCCTTAACATGGCCGGTATCCCCGAGAGTATCGTGAACATGCTAACCGAGAGGAACATCCCTCAAACGGTAGTGGATACGATAACTTCAGCCACTCCTCTCAATGCTCTCAAACAGTCATTGCTTCTTCTGAAGGAACATTCTCTGAGTATTGAGCAGTTCGATACCGTGAAAAACGCTCTTTTCGATCCCGGGACGATTAAAAACCTTTTCTTCGGGAATATCGGAGGAAGCATCGGCGAAGTATCGGCGCTCCTCCTTCTCTTAGGAGGGCTTCTTTTGATATTCACCCGAGTGATCACATGGCATGTACCCGTGATATATACATCTACAGTTGCCATTCTCGGTTTCGTTCTCGGCGGCCGGGGGTTCTTTGACGGCAATATCCTCTTCTACCTTTTCTCGGGCGGGCTTTTCCTCGGAGCTTTCTTCATGGCGACGGATTATGTCACTTCTCCCATGTTCCCTGCGGGAAAGGTCCTTTTTGCTGTCTTTGCCGGCATCCTCGTTGTCGTCATCCGACGCTTTGGCGGATACCCCGAGGGCGTTTGTTATTCCATCCTCATCATGAACGCTTTTGTTCCCATACTCGACAGATTCACGGCTCCCAAGCCTTTCGGTTTGAGGAAAAAACCTCATCCGCGGGACGGAAAGGAGGTGAAGAAATGAAGGATATAATAAGATTCACCGTAACACTTCTCGTCGTTTGTCTTCTTTCTTCAGGTTCTCTTTCACTTCTTTACAACGGCGTGAAGGACCGGATAGAGAAGGGAAAGATACTTGCGCAGGAAGAAGCGCTGAACTATGCCCTTGACGGATCGGCAAAGATCGATAAGATCGAGAGGGAAGGGCTTGAATATTTCAAAGCATTCAATGAGGACGGAACACTAAAAGGCTTTGCGGTGATATGTTCGGGAAAGGGCTTCTCAAGCACGATAAAAACGGCTTGCGGTTTCGGTGCATCGGGTACGATCATAAGGATACGCGTTATTGAACAGCAGGAAACGCCAGGCCTCGGATCAAATCTCAAAGAGGTTAGAACAAATAAATTCCTCTGGGATATCTTCACAGGGAAGAAAAGGCCGGAAGTAGACCCTACACCATATTTCCAGAGGCAATTCTTCGGCATCAATTACAATGATCTTAAAATTGTGAAAACGCCTTCGCAGGCCTCTGGAGAGATCCAGGCATTAACCGGTGCGACGATATCCTCGAAGGCGGTGATGGAGAGCATCCGGGCCAAGATCGGGGAAGTGCTGAAAGCGGAGGGGTTGAAATGAACGTATTTAAAATTATTAAAAACGGCATACTTGATGAAAATCCGACGTTCAGGATAGTGCTCGGCATGTGTCCCACGCTCGCTGTCACATCTTCGGCAGGAAATGCGATCGGAATGGGACTTGCTGCGACATTCGTTCTTGTTATGTCCAATGTCATCATATCTCTTATCAAGAACGTGATCCCTTCGAAGATAAGGATCCCGGCCTATATCGTTGTTATCGCCACTTTCGTTACGATCGTCCAGTTCGTGATGGCGGGATTCGTTCCCGAACTTTACAAAACACTTGGGATCTTCATTCCGCTCATCGTCGTAAACTGCATTATCATGGGACGCGCGGAAGCCTTCGCCTGCAAGAATAATGTGGGCGCTTCTTTTTTTGACGGGATCGGTATGGGCATCGGGTTCACTCTTGCTCTTATCCTGATCGGAGGTGTCAGGGAAATACTCGGGGCTAACAAGTTCTTCGGTTTTCTTGTTTTTCCCGAAGCCTATAAACCGATGCTTTTCTTCGTACTCGCTCCGGGAGGATTCTTCACGATGGGGGTCCTTCTCGGCATCTTCAATGCCATGTCGCTGAAGAAGAAGAAGGAGGGATAATATGGAGATTTCAAAACTTCTGATGATCGCCGTTTCTGCCATATTCGTGAACAATTTCGTATTTTCGAGATTCCTCGGCATATGTCCTTATCTCGGCGTTTCAAAAAAGTGGGACTCAGCAATGGGAATGGGTATCGCGGTCATCTTTGTTATGACGCTTGCATCCTTCATTACTTGGATCATACAGAAATATCTGCTGGACAGGTTCGGTATATCCGATATCCTTCAAACGATCACTTTCATCCTGACGATCGCGGCTCTTGTTCAGCTCGTGGAGATGTTCCTGAAAAAATCCGCACCTGAATTGTACAAAGCGCTCGGAATATATCTTCCGCTCATCACTACGAACTGCGCGATATTGGGCGCGACACTTTTGAACATTAAGAATGATTACAATCTGATCGAATCAGTCTTCTTCGGTTTCTCGGGAGGCGTCGGATTCACTATTGCCCTTCTTATGATGGCCAGCATCAGGGAAAGGCTTGAATACGCCAAGGTCCCGCCAGCTTTCCGCGGTACGGCCATAGGACTTATACTGGCGTCTTTGATGGCTCTTGCATTCGGCGGTTTTTCCGGCCTTATAGGAGAATGACATGGTGCTCGTTTCGATATTGGTACTGTGCATACTGGGCGTTCTTTTTGCCGTTCTTCTTGGCATAGCCAATAAGGTCTTCCATGTAGAAGAGGACCCGAAGATCGCAATGATCGAATCCGCGCTTTCGGGAGCGAATTGCGGCGCGTGCGGATATCCCGGATGCTCTGCCTATGCTACCGCTATCGTGGCCGGTGAAGCAATAGACAAATGCGCACCCGGAGGCCAAACGGCCATAGAAGAGATCTCGAAGATCATGGGGATGAAAACCGGAGCGAAAAGAGTGAAGAACATTGCCTGGCTGATATGCCAGGGAGATTGCGATATCGCCCCGAGAAAATCCGTATATATCGGCGCAAAGACATGTAGGGAAGCGAAAGCGGTGGGTTTCGGGGATAAAACGTGCAAACAGGGATGTCTCGGTTACGGGGATTGCGAAGCCGCTTGTCCTTTCGACGCTATTCATATCGGAGAGAAGATGCTGCCCGTGATCGACAGGGAGAAATGTACGGGATGCGGGGTCTGCGTGAAGGAATGTCCCCAGAACACTCTCGTTTTGCAGCCCCTGAGCAAAAACGTTTTAATACGGTGCATAAATACCGAGCCCGCGAAGAACGTTATCAAGGAATGCGGGATCGGTTGCATAGGATGCGGCATCTGCGAGAAGAACTGCCCGATCGACGGCGCCATCATCATGGGCCGCAATCTTGCCGTGATGCAGTATGGGACCTGCGTGGACTGCGGCATTTGCGCATCCGTTTGCCCTAAAAAATCTATAACGGACGAAAAGAAGGAAAGGTATATTCCTAAAATCACAGATAAATGCACGGGCTGTACGCTTTGTGCGCGGACCTGCCCCGTAACTGTCATTACAGGAAAGATCAAGGAAAAGCATATCATAGATCCCGATAGATGCATCGGGTGCCTCAAATGCGTCGAGGTCTGCCGTTTCGAAGCTATAGTTCCTGATCATGAAAGGCCGAAAAGCATTCCATACTACAAGGAGAGGAAATTCAATGTGAGGGAGAAAAAAGAAATCTCAAGATGATAGACATGCACTCCCATTATATTCCTATGCTCGATGACGGAGCGCAATCGAAGGACGAGAGCATAAGATACATCGAAAGGTATTTATCCCTGGGTTTTACGGAGATCCTTTTCACTCCGCATATTTACGCGGGTTATTACGATAACACACCAAAGCAGATCACCGCCAAGTATGATGATTTCAAAAGGATCCTGGAAGCCTATTTCAAAGACCGCGTTCGATTCTATCTTGCATCAGAAGTATATCTTTCATCCGAAACATTAAGTTATATCGAGGAAAAACGCGTCATACCGGTGAACGGCGGTAGCTATCTTCTTTTCGAGATCGATTTCACTTTCATCTCTCCTGATTTCGAAGAGGTAATAGAAAGAGCGCAGAAAGCCGGATACAAGCTCATCTGGGCCCATCCCGAGCGCAATTCAAAGATCATGGAGAATCCGGAAAGGCTGAAGGACTACATTGACATGGATGTACTCGTTCAGATCAATCTGGGCAGTCTGGCGGGGGATTACGGTGAGGAGGTGACCCATTGCGCCAGGAAACTCCTTTCCATGGATATGGTGCACCTTGTCGGGACCGACTGTCATTGCCGGGATGCGAAACCCGTGAATATAGAAAAAGGTCTTCAGGAATTCCGCGCCCATGTAAATCCTGAATATGAACATCTGATAACGGAGGAATATCCGAGAAGGATACTCAGCAGTGAAGTATTGTATCCGTTCCCCTATAAAACGGAAAAGAAGAACCTGTTAAAGAATATCCTCGGTTTCTTCGGCTGGAAGAAATAGGTTTTTCATCTTATTTTTCTATTTGAACACACGGCTTTCGAATATATCCTTGCATCGCATTTTTTTCCAATAATTCAAAAAATCCCTTGAAAAATCGAATGGAATATATTATAATGTTTAGAAGAAGGGAGGTCGCTATGAATTACGAAAAGGAATTCAGGACCGAAATGATCGAAAAGGAAATGGAAAGGTTTCGTTTCGGCATTCAGGACAGGTTCAAGATACTTCTGCTCGGTTTCGTGCTCCTCTTCTTGGGTAAAGAAGTTATAAAATACCAGGGCATTTACGCATATGAGCATTTCGGTCTGAACTGGCCGGTGATGCTCCTTTGCATAGGGATATTGCTTGTTCAGAACGGTTATCTTATCCCTATGATAAAAATGAGAAAGTATTATCGGTGGATGAAATACATCATATCGATCGTAGATGCCTCTGCATCCGCCATTATCATTCACTACACCGGAGGTGATAAAAGCCCTTTCATCCTCGGCTTTATCTTCATGATCGTGCACAACAGCTATGAGCTCGGGATGAAGATGAGCCTGTACATGGGCGTGGTCTCCGCGATCTTCTATGGCACTGCCGTGTGGACGGCAAAACTCTCGGGGAAGATCGGAGACGTGATCCTGTACAATGAGATCGTCAAAATGGCCTTCATCATATACGTATCCTTCAGCGCCGGACAATTGGGTCAGCGTGCCATCAACAAGGTGAGAGCACTCAGAAGCGCAATGCATAAAGTTGAGAACGGTTCACTGGAGGAACGCGTTCATATCAAGGACAGGGATGAACTGGGATACCTTGCCGGTTCTTTCAACAATATGATGGAAAGTCTCGGAATAGCGAAAAGGCAGGCCGCCGCCATTGCGGACGACCATCTTGACGATGACGTGCTCTCCCATGAATTCAAGGGAGATTTCGGCGAAGCTTTCAAGAATATGAAAACAAGGCTTTCATTCATAAGGGATGTGGCGAAGGATATCGCAGAAGACCGTTTTGAGAAGATCGATCTGGATGAGATCAATTCAGGCAGCCTTGCAACGGAGTTCAAAAAGATGGTGGAGAAGTTCTTCATGATCTCCGAGTACATGAGTTATATAAAAAACGGCGACCTGCAGGTGACCGTGGCGAAAGAATTCCGTGCAGGAAATGTCGGAGCGGTGATCGCGGAGAACATTGACAAACTGAAAGCCATCATCGGCAATATGAAGGAATCATCGTTTAGGATCTCGAGCTCTTCCGCTGAGA
>CALMGJ010000009.1 GCA_937863565.1 uncultured bacterium
TCGGTTTAAGTTACCGAGAGGACTCGGTTTAAGTTACCGAGAGGACTCGGTTTAAGTTACCGAGAGGACTCGGTTTAATATGCCGAGAAGCTCACATGACCGAGATCCGCGGATCCATTTTTCTTGAGCCACTAACCTATATTCATTTTTCAAAATTTCTCGTCACCTTCTTTGATGTCTACGATCTCCAGTTTAATCCTTTCTTTAAGATCTTTTAAGAATTTTTCTGCATTATTTTTTTGGGAAATCGGGACAATGATGCACAAGAGACCCGTCTTCTCATCAATCGTCCTTGTAAAAGCTATATTGCCTAAACCCTCCAGAATACCGGAAACGAAACCGATATTGGATTTTTTAATCTTGATCGTGTAGAAAACGCTCTCAGGAGCCGGAACCGGGACCGAACATCGACCCGAGGTTCTTGAACGCATCGGCGATCTTCTTTTTAACGGTATCGGTAACTTCTTTGTCGACCTTGCTTTCAATGATGGTCTTTCCTTCTTTTTCGATAAGTTCGTTTATCTTTTCTGTTGCCATGGTCTGAACGGTCTGTTTCAGATCACCCTGGGATTCAAGGCTTTCCTTGATCTTATCGGCTACAAGTTTATTCATCTCTCCCTGAGAAAGGTTCTTGGTCAGTTCATCCGCTATCATCTTCTGTACCATTTCGGAGATGATCCCGGTAAAATCGATCTTCTGAAGAGCGATAGCTATCTGTTTCTCAAGGGCTTTTGTAAGCATCTGCCCCAATGCGAATGATAACTGTTTTTCATCGACAAGCGATGTGCCTGAATATTCGAATTTTTGAACCTCTTCTTTTGGTTCTTCTTCCTTTTTCCCGAGTTTTTCTTTGAACTTCTCATGAGCGTTTAATGCATCTTCGGGCTCGGGTTCAGGCTGAGCCGCTTTTTCTACAACGATATCTTCTTTGACCTTTATTTCATCGTCGTGCTGGACTTCGACGGCAGAGGGTTCCTCTACTACCAGGTCGGTAAGAAGCTCCTCGGTTGGGATCTCTTCCTCCTTTATAGGCTCGATAACGGGTTCAGGTGCAGGTGTTTCCTGCTCAATTGAAGGAGTCCCTCCTGCTTCCACCGATGCTGTTGTTTCTTCGGGAATGGTGATTTCCGGAATATCAGGTTGTTCGGACTGGACAGGTTCTTCGGTTGCCGGAATCACTTCTTCCAGGGATTCGGCTTCTTCATCATCCATCTTTCCGATATTAAGGTCATCAAAACCCTTCGAAAGTTCTTCAAGGTCGGCGCTGAGGTCAAGTTCTTCAGAAGTTCCTTCTTCTGTTGTAGAAACAGGTTCCTTTTCAGGTTCAACTGAGATGGGTTCCTCAGCGACTGAGAGAGGTTCCTCAGAAACTGAGAGAGGTTCCTCAGCAGGGATCTCGGGAAGTTCTTCTGCTTTAGCCTCTTCAGCCGGTGCAGGCTCCTCAATCTTGATATCTTCGATATCAGGTATTCCGGGAAGTTCTTCTGCTTTGGCCTCTTCAGCCGGTGCGGGCTCCTCTATCTTGATATCTTCGATATCAGGCATTCCGGGAAGTTCTTCTGTTTTGGCCTCTTCAGCCGGTGCGGATTCCTCTATCTTTATATCTCCTAGGTCCGGTATCTCGGGAAGTTCTTCTGCTTTAGTCTCTTCAGCCGGTGCGGGCTCATCTATCTTTATATCTTCAAGGTCCGGTATTTCGGGAAGTTCTTCTGCTTTAGCCTCTTCAGCCGGTGCGGGCTCCTCTATCTTGATATCTCCAAGGTCGGGCATCTCGGGAAGTTCTTCTGCTTTAGCCTCTTCAGCCGGTGCGGGCTCCTCTATCTTTATGTCTTCAAGATCGGGAAGATCGGGAAGGCCGGTCTCATCCGCCGAGAGCGTTTCTATCCCGGAATCATCTCCGCCGCCGGCATCAAAATTAAGAGTTTCAAGTGTTTTGTCGAGGTCTCCGAGCAGATCTTTATTGATCTCCATGTCTCCGATGCCTTCTGATATCCCGGTTTCTTCAGCAGTCGTACCGCCGGATAAGATCTCTGTTTTTTCATCCTGAGGCGGGTTTTCCTCAACCATTGGAAGTTCTTCTTTTGCAGCCACTTCGGGTTCAGCGGCTTTTCCGCCCTCCCCGATACCCATGTCCGCAAAAATATCATCGAGAAGTTTAAGGCTTTCCTCGTCATCAAATTTGATATCATCGCTTTCTTCACTTGCGGCCGGAACTGGTTGCTCCTTAGGAAGCAGGTCGCTCACCGCAGTAGTTATCGCGTCTATATTGTATGGTTTGAGGAAGTACTGTTTGATGTTGAACTGGCTCACGAACCTGTTCCCAATATCCGCGGAATCAACAAGAAGTATGATATTGATTCCTGCCAGAAGACCGCCGGCCTTTAATTGTGAGCAGAGTTGGAATCCGTTAAGTTCGGGGAGAAAAAAGTCTATGATCGCCACATGCGGTTTTACTTGTTTGATCGTGTTAAGACCATCTTTACCGTTAAGGGCGATATGTATGTCAAAATGCTCTTTTAAGGCATTTTCGAGGTTATTGGCTAATCCGGGATCAGCTTCTACAATGACCAGACCTTTCGCCATTATATACTCCTACAAATTGAATTTTAACATATTTGTTCTAATTTGTCAAATTATTGTTAACTAAATAGTTATCCTTATCAAAGTTTTCGTGGATTTTGTTCCGCATGTTCTAATCTTCGATTTTTTTTTATTTTTCCGCTAATATCCCCGTATTTCCTTGTGTATCCTTCTTGTTTGAAAGACATATGAATTTAATATTCCGGAAACCTGCTTTTTTAAAAAATCCCTCCCATTCCTTTCTAGAAAAAACACCCATTCTGTGAGTATCGCGGAAAACATTTTCAACGGTACACCCCTTTTTCAGAATAAAGAAAAAATCAGCAGTGAATTCCGAATCATTACGGTGCGGGTGATGGTCCACTTCAATATATGTTAAACTTCTGTCTTTTCGCCGGTTTGTTCTTTTCTCGATCCTGTCACGGAAGTCCTCTATGAACAAATCCGGTACGATCAGCAGCACACCGGAGCGCTGCAGATGCAAAAAAGCTGTTTTCAGAGCCCTTATGACATCCGGCGCAGTAGTAAGGTACATCACCGCATCGGCAATAAGAACGGCATCAAATTTCCGTTTCAAACGAAGAGTCCTCATATCGCCAAGTAAATGTTCACACTCAGGATTTATCTTTCGGCTTTCCGAGAGCATCCCCGGTGAAATATCCGAAAGGGTCATGCGGAAATGTTCTTTCAAATAGTGCGCATTATTTCCGCCTCCACTTCCGAGTTCCAAGACGCTCTTTAAGCCGGGAAAGGCATTTTTCAATACTTTTACATATTGTGCCGCTTCCTCCTTGTAATGCTCTTTTGGGGAAAAAAGCTGCCAGTATTTCGAATACTTCGAATAAAAGATCCCGTTCACGGTCTGAGTTCTTTTATTTCTCACAATCACATTTTACATTTCCCTTCATGATCTCCTTGTAATCTCCCAGAATATCATGCGTCCAGCAGTCATCGCTTCCTGCGCTTTCCCTGAATGTCAACGCCATGATGTATGCGATCTCCTTTACCGTAGCCCCCGCTGAAAGGGCGCCTTTGAAATGTTTCAGTACGCAGGGTTTGCTTCTGTTCTTTATGGAAAGCGCAAGGCAGATGAACTGATATGTCTTTTCATCAATAGACTTTTTTTCCGCATACATGGCATCGATCGCATCGAGTTTCTCCGCAAATTCGGGAAAGAATTCCGCTAACAATCTCATATGTTCCTCCTTAAATAAAATTATGATATCCGGCGTAGAGAGCTGCAATAATGAGCAATGCTCCGCAGGCTTTTCTGACCGTAGATATGGTCTTCGTCTTCTTATCCCACCCGAGATACCTGTTGACGAACCCGGTGAAAGCCCCTGCTACGACAATAACGCCCCCATGGCCTATAGCAAAAAGCAGAAGCACGAGCAAGGATCTTGCCGGCGCCGAACGGAATCCGGAAAATACATATACAAGGACCGGTGCCATAAAGGCGAATGTGCAGGGTCCCAGAGCAAGGCCGAAAAGCACTCCTATGAAAAAGGCCCCCGCGAGCCCTTTTTTGTTTTTCAGGTCACCGTGCCCGAAAAGTCCAGGGATACTCACAACATCAAGAAGCAAGAGTCCCGTGAATAATAGAAAAAGAGGCATGAAAATTTTTCCGAAGATCCCAAGGTCACCCAGTAATCTTCCTGCAAGACCCGTGAGCACTCCGGTCACAAGGATAGAAACGAGGACCCCCGAAGCAAGGACCGCCGATACAAAAAGAGGGTTCTTCTTTCCGCTGCCCGATTCTATATATCCCACCACAAGCGGTATGGAAGACAGGTGGCATGGGCTCAGAACGATACTCATCACACCCCATAGGAATGCCCCTAAAAATGCCGTCGCTGCGGATATATTTAGGAGTCCCGAAATAAAAACGAATATATCGTTCATTTTATTTTTTTCAATTTTTCAATAATAACATTTTCCAGCTGTTCTTTGGGATAAAATCCTTCATGCCTGTGGAATTCATTTCCTTCATCATCTAAAAACACCTGTGTAGGGATCACTCTGATGCCGTATTTCTGCGCATAAGGTTTCCCTTCTTCGGTCCGCACATCATAGAAAATAATTTTAACAGTTGAAGGATACTTCTCTTCTATCTCCTTCATAACAGGCTGCATCATCTTACAAGGAATGCAGTTGACAGAACCGAGTTCAATAAAAGTGATCTTGAACGGGCTTTCCCGAACCGCTCTTTCTTTCTTTTCCGTTCCGGAGAGGTGCAGTTCATTTCCCGTTCTTTTTCCCAGATCACGCTCTTTGCCGCATCCGAGAACGGATACGAGAAGGATCGCGCACAGTAATATCGGAAATCCGCTTTTTCTCATAAAAATCGTTCTGCGGTGTTTCCGCCTTTCTTCACAGTCCGGAACGCTTTTATAAAGAAGGCAGGATGATGTTCTGATACCTATCATTTTAGAATTTTTTTTATTTCTTCCTTATTAGGCAGTCTGCCTGCGAAAATGACCTTGCCGTCAATGACCAGGGCAGGCGTCAGCATCACGCCGTAGTTCACGATCTCGTTTATATCGGTGACCTTTTCTACTTCGGCAATGATCCCTAATTCGGTCACGGCCTCTTTTACAAGCTGCTCGAGTTTCTTGCATTTCGGGCATCCGGTACCCAGCACTTTTATCTCCATATGAACTCCTTCTTTGATCTTTCGTTAATACAATATCTCCTCATTTTATGATGATCCTTGCATATTTACAGTGCTCCGAATATCAGCCCGGAGAGCGAGGCGATGATGATGACCAGGGCAATATACGTAAAGGCCTTTTTCTTTCCGATCACTCCGATAAGGACAAGCATGCTGGGAAGACTCAGGGCCGGGCCCGCAAGGAGAAGAGCCATCGAAGGCCCCTGACCCATTCCCGAACCTATGAGGCTTTGAAGAATGGGGATCTCTGTTAAAGTGGCAAAATACATGAGTGCTGCAAGCACCGATGCCAGAATATTCGCAAAAAACCCCTCTCCGCCTACCAGAGAAACGATGATATCCGACGGTATAAGCCCCTCTTTGCCGGGGCGGCCCAGAAGGAAGCCCGAAGCAAATACGCCTAAAAGGAGCAGCGGATATATCTTTTTAACGAAGTTCATCGTTTCTCCGAGCCACATATTACGTGAGTCCTTATCATAGAAAGTGAAAAGGAAGATAAAAGAAAGGATCAAAAAAAGGCCTGAAAGTACCCATTTCATATTAAAAAGCAGCTCGAAGATCCCGCTGTTCTCCGGACGGGGGAAATTGGCGAAAATGAGGAAACCCGTCATTGCCGAAAGAAATAATATATCGTGATGAAGGGGCCTGCTTTCTACATTTTCATCCGCAAGCTCTCCCTGGGCGGGTTCTTCCCGGGAGAAGATAATGCCCATAATGATCCCGATAACGAGAGCGAAAAGGACCGACAGGATTATCCTCCATATTCCCAGCTTGAACCCGAGCACCCTTGCCGTGAGTATTACGGCCATTATATTTATCGCAGGTCCGGAGTAGAGAAAGGCGAACGCCGGGCCGGGACCCGCACCCTTTTTCGATATACCGGCAAAAATAGGGAGCACGGTGCAGGAGCATACGGATAGAACTGCACCTGAGACCGATGCTATGAGGTAAGATAGAATTTTATTGGATTTCCTTCCAAGATATTTCAGAATAAAATCCTTCCTGAGAAGGACTGAAATGGCGCCGGCGATGAAAAAGGCTGGAATAAGACACAATAGGACATGATGCCTTGCATAGTCACGGGACATTAAAAGTGCCTCGCCGAGAGGCGTGTTCTCTTCGAGAATTCCCGCTGGAAAAAAATACAGCCCGAGAAAGAGCGCGATGAATATGATTAATAATCGCCATGTTTTCATTTTACACCCTCTTTTTTTACCGGGCCGCCGTTTTTACAGGCGCTCCTGATATTATCACGGATACATCTATTCACTTTATTCTTTATTTCGGGGTCCGCGGGAAGGAGTTTCCGCAGATATTTCACTTCATCCGAGGCTGAAAGCGCATAATGCATCCACTTCCCATCCCGGCGGGAAATGATGACCCCCGCATTCTTAAGGTGCTTCAATGCATGCGAAACGGCAGATTGTTCCACGCCCAGTATATGCCTTATCTCGCATACGCATCTTTCTCCTTCACAGAGTATCATAATTATTCTCAGCCGCATTTGATCTGACAATGCCTTGAACATTCTTAAGGTCCTTGCGAACCCCTCATTTTTTTTCGCGCCGGTTTTCATATGAAGATTTTATCATATGTTCGCATAATTTTCAAGCATTTTATTTTTTACGCTTTTATGATAGAATGCATTCATGGAAAGGATACGGAAGAAAAGCAGCATTATACCCGGGAACACTCCGGCGGAATTATATCGTTTTGCGCTTCGGGGAAGAGCCCATGTTTATCAGTATATTGGGCAATACCGGGAAAGTGTAGACGACCTGAAAAGCGCGATCGAGCTTATTTCCCGGCAACCGGGACATGATGCCAATGAATGCGCCAGAATGGAAATAGAGATCGCCGGCATCTATCAGAATTCCATGGCGGATTTTCCGAATGCCCTTCTATTTTTAAAAAGAGGTTTGAGACGGTTAAAGGACCGGAAGCCTCACGATATCTATCTCAATGCCCTTTCGGCAAAAGGTTATATCTTCATGTATGCCCGGGAACTTGATAAGGCCCTCAAGTGTTTCGAGGAATACAGAACCCTTGCAATAGAACTTAAGAACAGAAGATTCCTGGCGAACGCATTAGGGCTTTTAAGCCAGTTGTATTTTGAGCGGGCGAATTATAAGGCTGCGATCTGTTATGCAAAACGTAATATCCGGATGCTTGAAACATTTAAGGATAAGCATGGCATCGCTTGTGCCGTCATCAATTTCGGGCACATCCTTTACAGGCTCGAACGATTCGAGGAAGCGCTTGCGAACTATCAGAACGGGCTTAAGATCTTTCAGCAACTGGGACATACACAGGGTATTGCCATCGGATACGGCAATCTTGCCAATACATATAAGGTCATGAACAGAGCCTCTGAAGCACTGAAATTTTTCCGTTTATACCACGATATCTCGGAGAGCACAGGCGATCGGAGAAATGCCGCTATCGGGTATTGGGGTATTGGAAGCGTATACATAGAATTGAAAAATTTTGCTAAGGCCGAGCAGTACTGCAAGATGTTCCTCGAATACAGCACAAAGATCGGATACGCCGAGGGAGAGATCATCGCATTGAGCGATCTTGCTTTTTTTAATGTTAAAAAGAAGGATTTCCGTCAGGCTGCCGGGTTTAGTGCGCGTTTTCTTGAGAAAGTGAAAAGAGCCGGGGACAAACCGCATCTTCTGACAGCTTACGGCCTGCATGCAGAATGCTTGTTCAAAAGCGGCAAGAAAAGGAAGTCGCTCGATATCCTCGACGCAGGGATAAATGATTTCCTCGTATCGGGGTTCAAGGAAGGCGAAGCGGACTTGATCCTGAAAAAAGCCGAATACCTCGGAAAAGGTCTTCTTCGGAAGAATGTCCGGTTTATAAAACGGGGGCTGGCGCTGGCGGAAGAAGTAAAGGCGGAAGGCCTGATAAGGAAAGCAAAGTCCCTTCTTGAAGGGATAACCGAATAGCACAAACCCGAATATTTATCTCCCGATGAGTTTTTCTGTTTCCGCTATCAAACCCATCGTATATTCATAGGCGAACAATCTTCCGTATTTGTCATACAGTACTTTTGCTTCCCTGAAGTAACGGAGGGCTGTTTTATATTCCTTTCTTTCATTGTACACGAGACCCATGTTCACAAGGCAGTTGATCGTTTCCTGCGGAAGCCCCATCTCTTTGGAAAGCAGATATGCTTCCTTGAAATACGGCAGGGCCGTATCCCTTCGGCCGGTTTCAAGATATATCACGCCCAGATTACAGATGCTTATCGCCCGCAGTTCCTTGAAACAGTACCGTTCGGAGATCTGTACGGCGTTTTTCTGCATCTCCTCCGCTTCCGGGATCTTCCCCTGATCAAGAAATGCCATTGCGATATTCCCGTAATCGTTGAGCTCGCCGATCCTGTCTTTCAAGTTCTGATGGATATTCAAGGACCTGAAATGGAATGACAGGGCCTTCTCATAATCGTGGCGGGCTGCATAAATGGCCCCAAGATTACCGGAATGATTGGCTGTTAATTTTTTATTATCGGCTTTTTCGGCAAGTGAAAGGGCTTCCGAGAAATACCCGAAGGCCTTTTCGTATTCCGCTGCATCGCTGTATATCAGGCCAAGGTTCCCGAGTTGAGCGCTTATACCGAACACATCCCCGTTCTCTCTGGCCAAACGCAGGGCTTTACAAAGATCACGGAGTGCGGCAGCGGTTTTCCCCATCGCCTTGAGAGCCAGCCCCCTCCTTCCGTATGCGGCGGTCACGGAAGTCATCAAGTCCTTATACCTGAAGCGCCGGTCTTTTATTACGGCATTCGTAAGACTTATCCCTTTATTGAACTCACCGAGAAAATAATAGAGTTCGGATAATTGTGAAAGTGAACGAAGATAAAGTTTCAGATATTTTCCGGCCACGGTTTATTATACAATTTTTCTTAACTGCACGCATACTTTTTTCTAACTCGGGGATCATTTATATGAAAATCCTGAACCGGATTTTGTTTTTTTTTGAAAATATAATAAAATTACACATGATGCAGGTCAAAGGAGCGGCACTTTCTTCCATAATGCGTTTCGTTAAAAACAAGTTCCCTGATAAATTTCAAATGTGGCTCGATTCTCTTTCAGAGAAAACACAGTCCGCTCTCAGGGACACGAAAGTAGCGGGTTGGTATGATATGAATGCTCTGAAAGAAGCCACGAAGAAGGTCTGCGCATTTTTTTACGGTGGCGATGTCCGCGGCGCGAGGGAAATGGGACGGGTAAGCGCCGAGTACAGCCTTAAGGGTATTTTTGTTATCTTCGTGAAGATCGGATCCCCGAATTTCGTCATCGGGCGGGCGGGAAGGATCATACAGGCCTATTATATGCCTTCCGAGATCGAAATAATAGAAAATACCCCTGTATCCGCTATCGTAAGGATAACAAAATTTGATGACATCGATCCGTACATTGAAGCGCGGATCTCCGGATGGATAGAAATGGCGCTCTCCATTCACGGCGTCAAGAACGAAAAGGTCGAGATAACAAGATCACTGGCGAACGGCGATCCTTATACCGAACTCGTTTTTCATTGGGACAACTGAAGTTCCCTCAATATCCTCTGTTTGATTTTTCCGCATTCGCGAAGCGAGGCGGTATCCTTGAGCTTGCCGAAGATATTTTCGGCTTCAGTGATATTCCACAATGCCGCTTCAAACCGTCCTGTTCTGAAAAGGCATTCTCCGGATTCCTGGAAGAGCACGGCCGTTGAATCCAATTCGAGCTGACGCCGGGCGCGCAGAGATGTGCGAAAATACTCAAGCGCTTGAGCATATTGGCCGGAAGCTGCGCAGAGACGGCCGAGCTCAAGGCGGTTTTTAGCCGCTTCCTTTCTATACTTCATCTTTAAACAGACCGCGAGCGAACGCCGGTAGTATAAGGATGCCTTTTTTCTTTCCTTAAGAGAACGGAGCGCATTGCCCATATTGGTCAGACTTTTAGCTTGTCCCTGAAGATTACCGAGGCTTTTCTCCAGAAGGTATGAGGCGCGGTGCATCGTGAGCGCCTTTGACGGCTCTTTTTTTGAATGATATACAGCGGCGATATTGTTAATTATGATCGCCTGGCCTTTTTTGTCCCCCAGTGATGTTTTTATTTCCAGGGAGCGGAAGTAATATTTCAGTGCTTCATTATAACTGTGAAGCTCATCATAGACAAGTCCCATATTCCCCAAGGTTGCCGAGATACCTTTAATATCTCCTATGTCTTTTTTTATTCCATATGATTCCCTGAATTTTTTCAATGCCGGACCGTATTCTGAAAGGTAGTATTTCATGAGCCCGATATTGTTCAGATTCGAGGCAATGCTCTTTTTATCTCCTATTGAACGGTTCATTTTCAGGGACATTTCGTAAAAATCTATTGCCTTTTTATAATCTGAAGTAATATGGCACACATTGCCGAGATTGCCGTAATTAACTGCCTGACCGGCAATATCCTTCAGCCGGGCGCAGATATTGAGACTTTTTCTGAAATCCCTGAAAGCCCGGGAATGGTCCCCCTGCGAAGCGCTGAGATATGCAGAGCGCTCCAGAAGGGCGCGGGTGATCGGAAGGGGTGTTCCGGTCTTTTTCAGTTCGTTTTCCGCGGCGTCGTATTCCACCCGCGCTCGGTTGTAATCCCCCTTCAGATAATAGTAGTATCCAATAAGTATCCGGGCTTCGGCAGCGCCCTCTTTGTCCCCGAGGCGACAGAAAATCCCGAGGGCCGTCTTTCCCGAAGAAAGCATTTTGCCGTATTCACCGGCATTGCAGTAGAGATAACCCCTCATCACGGAGAACCCGGCTTCGTATTTTCTGTTGCCCGTTCTTTTCGAGACGAGCGATCCGGACAATATATCCGCGAGTGCTTCGCCGTTTTGGCCTATGAGTTTATACACATCCGATCTTTTTGTGTACGCGGAGAGAAGAAGGATTGCAAGATGCGGATATATTTTGTGGATCATCTTATTATTATATGAATGAAATGCCTGAAAATCAAGGATTTCGGGAACGAATGCCGTGTTATTTAAAGGCAATGTTGAGAAACCGGCCTTTATCGTTCACGCTTGTTATCTTTCTGAAGCCGGTCTCTCTGAGTGCAGCGGAATAGGTCCTGAAATCAAAAACGATCCTGGGATTCATAATCTTTGCGACCTCTATCGCAAGTCCTTCTTTTCCCCTTACAAGGAATATGCGGGTATCCGAGATGCCGTTGTTTTCCTTTGCCGTTATCTCCAAAGCGTTTACTTCCAGTCCTTCATGCCTTGAGACGGGATATGAACCCGTTCCGCTTTTGTTCTTCCATTCTTGTTCGACGAGTTTTTTTAGATCGGTGATGCGCGGATTCATCGCGCCGAAGATGAATATCCCTCCCTCATTGAGTACGGAATGAATGGCCCGCGCGGAGTTCCTGATGCACGAGATGGTCGGGGCCTCGTCGAAATAATCGCTTATAATGCAATCATATCTGGCGGGTACTTTTCTTTGGAGTTCTTCCCAGCGCGACCTGAAGAACCGGAGCTTCATTCCTTTTTCTTTGGCAAGGACCGGGGCATACTCAACGGCACTGCTGGCATCGGAACCGTGCGTTATATATCCCTCCTTGGCGAGGAGCACCGCCGTATAACCCAATCCGCACGTACAGTCGAGTATCGTTTTCACGCCCGTTCCCGAAAGGAATTCGAGCGCCGGAGACAATGCCTCCCTTTTTTCTCTCCACGCGTTTTTCATCCATTCTCTGCGCGAGTGCCAGGTCCATTTCCAAATTGTATCCCAGGAACTTTCTTCGTCTTTGCAGATTCTAATTGTAAGAGCCGGTTCGATCCTTAAAATTGTTTTATCCGTTTTTTCATTTTCTCCGTTTTTTATAAAACGGTTCATTTTACTCTCTCTTTCTATCCTTTAGTCCTTAACCTCTTTCTTCTGGCGGAGAGGGGCTTACTCCAGTTTGCGTTCAACGCGAACTGGAGAGATTTAGCGGTCACGAGTTAATGCTCCGCATTCCTCGCGACCCCGGCTCGGCTGTCTTCTGACATGCCTGCGCCTTTCGAATCTGCTGGGACACACCTTCGGAAAGGAATGTCCCGAATCCAGAAGCAGTTCATGTTTCTCTCTCTCATATCGATCTGTGTGATCCTTACCTCAACTATTCACTGTTCACTATTCACTATTACTCGTATTTCTGGCGGAGAGAGAGGGATTCGAACCCCCGGTGCCTTTCGGCACAACGGTTTTCAAGACCGCCGCCTTCAACCGCTCGGCCATCTCTCCTCGGGGATATTCTTACATTTTTCGGGAAAAAAATCAATAACCGTTTCGGATGAAATTGAAAATTCGGCTTGAAAGAAGAGAAGAAAAAGGGCCCGGCTTTCCGCCGGGCCCTTTGAAGATCATTTACTTAAGATCAGGGTATATAGACGTGATAATCGTCCCTGTAATCCCCTTCCAGCCTGTTGTTCCCGTTGCCGTCCAGCGTATTGCCGTCCGTATCGGTGATCTTGTACGAAAAATTGTAATCTTCGGCATCGATATCATGTCCTTTTATCACTATATAAGTGCGTAGATCGATCATATCGTCCTCTACCCACATCACATATTCTTCGTCGTCGAGCCAGACCGTATTGTAGTTGATCGTCGAATGGTCGAGATAATCGTCCTCCGTTTTCGGCGTATCGAACCAGATCTGGATTATCTGATCGGTGTCCCGCCATGCATACCCTCCGTAGCGCAACGTGTCGACAAGATATTCGTAAGTATTGAACCTGATCTGGATATAATTGTCGTCATCGTTGTTGTTATCGTCCGATCCCGCATTTCCGTTGACATCCTCGACATTGCTCATATTGAGCGAGATCACATAATCGGTATTGACATTAAGCGCGGAAGAAGGCGTGATCCTGAACCGGGTATTCGCGGTCTGCGTGCTGACGGAGAAGCTGACCGAGGGCGTGAACGAGATATTCGCGGAAGTGATATCTCCGGGCACTACATCTTCGGCGAAATAGATGTCGAAATATTCGCCGGTGCCGACATCGCCGTAGTCGCCGTCATCCCATTCATTATTGCCCTCCAGGACGGCCCTGATATAGGCTGTTGGTTTAGTGTAATCCATTGCAAAGCCCGTTGCACCCGGGTCCCACTGGCCGGTCCAGTCGGTCGCAGTGAAGTAGCTTACCGTAATCCCGGAATAATCCCCGTACGGACCGTGGCCGTTGGCATCCCTCGTAGCGGCGGGTACCTTGATGAGATACGCTACGTCGTCATCGTAAGTAGCAGCAGTACGGAACTGGACTTCCCTCGCATTCAGCCAGTTGAAGGTGATGTTCAAGACCCTGTTCCCGAGAGTATTGTCGGCCGTGATCTGATAGATGTAAAGGTTCGTTTCAAATGAGCTTTTGTTCATATCCTGATCGAATACGAAATATCCCTCAAGATAATTAGGGGCTGCACCGTCGAAATAGATGTTCCAGTCGTCAATATTGAAAAGATCGTGCGTTGCCGCCTTGGCGATATTCGCGTCCGTGGACGTGGGATCGTTATCCGGTTCGAATATTTTGCACGAGGCAAAAACAAACAAAGCAATAATGATCATAAAAGAGATCAACTTTCTCATAGAAGCCTCCCTTGTTCTAAACGTTCTCATAGCAGAGCTCAGAAGAAATAGCGCAGAGAAACGCTGAGCCACGTATTGAAGAGATCATCGAATTCCACACTGTTGAGCCTGGCCAGCGCTTCGAGGCAAAGGTTCTTGACGGGGCTGTAACTCACGGCAAGCCTGAAATTCGTTTCCTGCCAAACATCGGAATAGCTGTACTTATAGCTCGTATCGTAATAACCGTCGAGATCGTCCTCCCACCATGAGTCGTACGCATTGTCCTCCCACTCATGCCCGTGGCCGGACGTGAACGAATCAAGTATCCATTGTTCCGTCCATTTCGTCATATAGAATGTATGTTCGAGACCGATACGCCACAAAAGAACGGGCGAGCCTCTGATCTCGAGAGTGAAGGGGAAACTGACCGAGGATTCCTGGTCTTTTTCCATCACATCGTAGATATAGGAATACTCATAGGTATAGTGATAGTCGTCGGCAAGCCCGTCCCCGTCATTCTCGTCATACTGTTCGTAATACTGATAGGTCGAGGTATATTCCGCTTTTCTTGTAGCAAATGGGTGATATTTTAATCCTGCGCCGAAACGCACCTTGTCGCTGAATTTCCTCTGATATCTTAAAAAGAGCGTCAGGGCATTGTAAGAAGCCAGCGTGCCTGTCCTTGTTGTAGTATACTTTTCAATGTATGTGTCTGTCCATGTGTCCGAACCCTGTTTTTCTACGTACTGAACACTATATTCATCTACATATTCATCGTCGTCCACTGTGGCGCCTACCGTATGGAAGCCGATGTCCAGGATAAGGAGCTGGTCCTTGAGCTTCTTGTAGAATATCCCGATATCGAAATTAAGGCCAAGGCCGGAATAGCTCGAATCCCAGAGTAAGTCTTCGATATCCGATCCCGTATAGGTTTCATTTTCGTGAGTCTCCTCCGTATGGCCCCTGTATTCATCGTATATCCAGTAGGAGTCCGTGAGCACATCGCCGTTTTTTACGCTGTTGATCGTAAGCACTCCCTCTAAAGTGAAATCGTCGTTCATCCTGTAAACGGAGCCGAGATCGATGTCCAGTTCGCTCCTTTTCTCCTCTTCATAATCGTATTCGTCATATACCTCTTTCCATGAAACATCTCCCGTTGAGATCTCCTGCTCGGTGTATTCGTAAATGTACTGGTATGTATCAGCGTATTTCGAAAGATAATACGCGATCCCCAGGCCGAGCTTGAGGTCCTTGGAGAACTCCTTGCCGTAATCGAGGAAGAAGCTGTACGTATCCTGCAGATAATCTTCATATTCGCTCTCGTAGTACGGGGCCCGGATATCGTATATGCCGTCACCGGTATAATCCCAGAACTCTACATAACTGTAATCCTCGAACCAGCCCGAGGCATATCTGTCCTTCGTGAAATACACCGAAATGCCGCCGAATTTGTCCGAGACATATTTCCGGTATGCTATCTCGAAACGTTCATAGTCATCATATTCGTCGTATTTCGTATACAGTTCCATTCCCCTGAAGGAAGAGAGTTCCGCCGGGTTAGCCATGATGAGGTCCCAGTCGTCCTGATAAAGGCCGAATGAGGCATCGCCCCAGAGTGTCTGAGGATCATCATAGAAAAACCCGAGCGCATTGAACGAGGTCGCGGTGAACGCGATCAGAAGCAGAAAACAGATCTTTTTCATAGCACCTCCGTAAATGATGTTAAGGAATTATAGCAAAATGTTGATTAAATGTCAATGTATTTGCCCGGCGAGCGGTCAACGAACTTTCCTAAGGCCTGTTTTTTTTGACAAAAAAACAAAAAAATATATAATAATCGATAAAATAAATGAACAATGAGCTTATCAGAACATTATTTAAAAGCAAGAGCAATGAGATCCTGAACGATCTTCTCGAGATCACCGCCCTTAACGGGAATATGCGGGAATTCGGGAAAAGGATCGATTTTATTAAAAAGAAGCTTCCGATAAAAACCGAGATCGACCATTCCGGTAATGCGGTGGTGAGGCTCGGCAGCGGAAAAAGACATATTCTCATCCCCGTAGGTATTGATGACGGTTATTTCTCCGAAGTTGACAAGCGCTTCAAGTTCTTTAAGAAGAACATCTACGGGCTTGGGATCTCGGATAATCTCAAGATCGTTCTGGCCATTAAAGCGGCAGAGTTCCTTGCCGTAAACGATCCATACGGGAACCTTACCGTGAAATTCCTTTTCTACTGCGGGCAGCATTCCAATTATGAGGGTCTTTCAAGTTATCTTGAACGCCCGGACGGTTCTTTGGGCATCACTTTGAACGGCACGTCGGTCAACCGGATCGGGACCAGGGAGATGAATTTCCTGCATCTTAGGATGTTCAAGAATGCCGAGGAGGGGAAAGAACCGTATTTCGCCCTTATGAGAAAAGTGTGCGAGATAGAAGAGGAGCTGCGCGACAAATGGACGATCGGATTGAAAAAAGTTCTCTATCTTCCCCGGAAGGACTTCTATCCCCGCGTGGCCAGCATCGATATCGTGGTCACTTCAAAAGATAAAAACGCGGAAGAGGCGGTCAAGGACATCCTTCCCCTTCTTCCTAAAGACATCTTCCATTCGGCCGTATATAAATACAATGCCGCTGAATGGGAGGGAAAGGGCGCGGTTAAGAAGATCTTTGACGAAGCCCTCGAAGAGATCTCGAAAGACGAGGGGTTCACTCTGTTCCCTATAGAGAATTTCATCGCGCATGAAACCTCGGTCCTTAAGAAAGCCGGGCTTAATGCTTTCGACATAGGGCTTTTCACTTACACCCAGGGAGGGATGGATACCGAAGAGGTCGTGCTGCCCACGGTGAACATGGGTTTCAGACTGCTTTTCGCGATACTGAATAAGATCGATTCATCGGAGGAAGATATTGGAAAAAAACAGCAGATTGACTGATATGTGCAAACTCATAGACGAGAAAAGCGGATCCGACATCGTCGCGTACGATATTTCGCAGGAAGCGGCGTTCACAGATTTTTTCATAATAGCAACGGCGACCTCGAGACCCCACCTCAAGCAACTGCGGGAAGAAACGCATAAAATGATGAAGGAGAAATACCGCGAACTTCCTTACAGCACTGAGGGAGAACCCGACTCCGGATGGATCATAATGGATTACAAGGATATCTTCGTTCATTTCTTCCTCTCGGAAAAACGCGAGTATTTCGATATAGAGAAGATCTGGGGGGTTTGCAGGAAGGTGAAGATTTGAAGATCGAGATCGCACTTGAGGGGAAGATCAAGAACTCATTCATCAGGGACGCACTTCAGGAGTATATGAAGAGGATGAACGGAAAAGGTTTCCGGATCTCCGTGAAGGAGAGCGCCCGGATCGACTTTGAAAAGGCCGTACTCCTGAGCGAACACGGCAGAAAGCTCGATCCGGATAAACTGCAGGATTTTTTTAAAATGGGCAGGGAAAAGGAAGGGATCACCTTCGCCATAGGCGGGCCCGAGGGGTTCGCCCGGATGCCCGCGAAAGCAAGAACCTGGGCGATCTCTCATCTCACATTGACGGCCGAACTTACGGCCGTAGTGCTGATGGAACAGCTCTACAGATGTTGGAGCGCCGAGAAAGGGAAGTTCTATGTTAGATGAAAAACTGGCGGACATTTCCCGTTCAATATCATCCGCATTAAAAGACATTTACGGAGCGGATGCCGATACCACATTGAAGAGAGGAACAAGGCCGGGCATAGAGTTTTTCACTCCGATATCCTTTGAGCTGGGAAAATCACTTGGCCTCGAACCACGAGATGTTGCGCAGAAGATCGCCTCCCGTTTAAAAATGGACGGGACCTTTTCGGCAACGGCAGACGGAGCGTTTTTGAACATTTCGCTTTCGGGCGCGCTATATGCGGATTACTTCTCCCATTATCATTTTAAAACTTTTCCCGCGAACGGGAAGAAGATAAATATCGAATTCATTTCAGCCAATCCCACGGGGCCTTTGAACGTTGTTTCCGGCAGGGCGGCTGCCGTGGGCCTGGCTCTTTCGTCGCTTTACAGGAAATTCGGATGGGAGGTCTCCCGAGAATACTATGTGAACGATCACGGCAACCAGATGAACATCTTCGCTTCATCCCTTCTGAAGGCCTATGCGGAAAGATTCAAAGGGGAAACGGCGGAATATGCGGAGAACGAATATACCGGCCCCTTCACCGGGGAGATCGCTGAAGAGATCGGGGATATTATCGAAAAGGCCCCGGGGGGCGATCGAATAAAAAAAGAAGCGGTCAAGGCCGTGATCGGGCGCATCAAGGGAACGCTTAAGAACATATCACTTGATTTTGACAGATGGTTTTTTGAAAGTTCTCTTTATGAGACCGGAGAGAATGAAGGATATGTGCTTGACACATTGAGAAAGAAAGGCCTCCTGTACGAGAAGGACGGGGCGCTGTTCATTAAAAATACCGCGCTCGGCGATTCGCAGGACTGGGTCTTGAAAAAATCAAGCGGTGAGTATACGTATCTTTTCGGGGATATCATGTACCATATCGATAAATTCAGGAGGGGGTACGATAAGGCGATCAATATCTGGGGGCCCGATCATCTGAGCGGCGCAGTGCGCCTTATACGCGCTTTGACGGCGTTCGGGATACCCGAGGAATTTTTAAGCGTGATCATCCTCCAGCAGGTAAACCTGATCAAAGATGGCCGTAAAATACAGATGTCGAAAAGAACCGGGAATTTCATCGGGCTCGACGAGATCCTGGATTCAGTCGGAGCTGATCCCACGAAATACTTCTTTCTTTCGAAAGGTACATCCCAGCATATAGATTTCGATTTCGACGCATTTGAGAAGGAGAGCGAGAAATCGCCCGTTTTCTACCTTCAATACATGTTCGCGCGCATCAACGGGGTCCTTCTTAAAAAATACGGCGTCGACCTTGACGGGTTCCTTGATTCGGAAAAGGCCGACGAACTGGAGCTGGGGGAGATCTCCCCTATGCAAAAAGAGATCATTTATACCGTATATGTTTTGGAAGCTGTATGCGCCGAAGCATTGACAAAGAACGAGCCGGCGATGGTAATGAATCACATGAACGAGATCGCCAAGAAATTCCACCGCTTTTATCAGGGGGAACGCATTCTCGGCTCGGAAAGGGAGGAAGAACTTCTGGGGTTCATAGTGAAACTGGGGGGAGCCGTAAGGTCCGTTCTGACCTTCATGGGGATCAATGCCCCCCAAAGAATGTAAGGAGAAGATAGTGGAAATAGAAAAGCAGTACGAACCGCAAAAACATGAGAAAAGAATATACGAATTCTGGGAAAAAAGCGGGCTTCACCGGATAGACATAACGGATAAGGACCCGTTCTGTATAGTCATCCCGCCGCCGAATATCACGGGAAGGCTCCATATGGGCCACGCTTTGAACAATACTATTCAGGATATACTCATCAGATACAAGCGCCTCAAGGGGTTCAATGCCCTGTGGATCCCCGGCACGGACCATGCGGGCATAGCCACTCACACGGTGGTGGAGAAGAAGATCGCAAAGGAGAAGAACCTGACCCGGTGGGATATGGGACGGGAGGATTTCGAGAAGGAGATATGGAAGTGGAGGAATGAATTCGGAAGCGTCATTTTCCATCAGCTCCGGTCGCTTCTGGTGCTTCCCGACTGGACCAAGGAAAGGTTCACTCTTGATGAGGGGCTCTCTAATGCCGTTTATAAGGTATTCGAAACCCTGTTCAATGAGGGTTTGATCTACAGGGGGAATTATATCGTCAACTGGTGCCCGAGATGCCATACGGCCCTTGCCGACACTGAGGTGGAGCACAAGGACGTGAACTCCCATTTATGGTATATCAGATATCCTCTGGTGCATCCTGCCGGAGCGGTGACACACATCACAGTGGCCACGACAAGACCCGAAACTATGCTCGGCGATACGGCGGTCGCCGTTAATCCGAAGGATGAACGCTACAAGCATCTTATCGGCCGGGAAGTCCTGCTTCCCGTCTCTGACAGGCCTGTCAAGATCATTGCCGATCAGATGGTGGACATGGAATTCGGAACCGGTGCCGTGAAGATCACACCATTCCACGACCCCAATGATTTCGAGACGGCCGTGCGGCATAATCTCCGCTTTGAAAAGGTCATCGACGAGAACGCCCTTATGACCGGAAGTATCCCCGAGCGATTTATCGGGAAATCAACGGAGGAGGCGAGAAAAATGATCGTGACCGAACTTCAGGAAAAGGGGCTTCTTGAGAAGACCGCGGATCATCTTCATGCCGTTACTACCTGTTACAGATGTTCAACTGTCCTCGAACCCCTCGTCTCCAAACAGTGGTTCATAAAAATGAAGGCACTTGCTGAACCTGCGATCAAAGAAGTAGAAGAAGGAAGAATAAACTTCATACCGGGAAAATGGGCAAAATATTATCTGAACTGGATGTACGAGATCCGTGATTGGTGCATTTCCCGTCAATTATGGTGGGGGCACAGGATCCCGGTCTTCTATTGCGACGATTGTTCCCATGGGCTTGTAGCGAAGGAAAAACCGGGAAAATGCCCGAAATGCGGGGGTCTTAATATGACACAGGATGAGGATGTGCTTGATACCTGGTTCTCCTCCGCACTCTGGCCATTCTCCACGATGGGGTGGCCCGAAAAGACGGACCTTCTTAAAAAATACTATCCCACTTCAGTTCTCGTTACTGACCGAGGGATCATATTCAACTGGGTTGCCAGGATGATCATAATGGGTATGAAGTTCATGAAGCTCAAACCGTTTTTTGATGTATACATCCACGGCACCATACTGGATTCAATAGGCAGAAAGATGTCCAAATCTCTCGGGAACGGGATCGATCCGCTTGAGATGTCGGAAAAATACGGGGCCGATGCCGTCAGATTCTCTCTTGTAAGCATGACATCTTTCGGGCAGGACATATACCTTTCCGAAAACAAGTTCGAAACAGGGCGGAATTTCGCGAATAAGATCTGGAATGCGATGCGTTTCATTCTTCTCAATGTGAAAGAAGGGGAAGCATATGAGGATTCCTTTTCAGCCGGACGCACCATGGATAAATGGATGATGCATGAACTTTCGGGAATGATCCTGGGCGCCGATGGTGCTCTGAAGGAATATAATTTCAACGAATATACCCAGGTGCTCTACCATTTTTTCTGGGATTCGTTCTGCGACAAGTATATTGAAGCGGCTAAATCGGGATTAGACAGGAAGGAGATGATCCAGAATCTTCTTTATGCCGCAAGAAGGTTCTTGATCGCGCTGTCCCCTGTTATGCCGGCGCTTTCCGAAGTGCTTTACGGTATGCTTCCCAACGCCTTTAAAAAACAAAAGAGCATCATTCTCGAGGAATTCCCGGAAGCGGAGAAAGGCGAATATAAAAAAGAGGCGGAGACCGTCGAAGATGTCTTTTCCTGGATCACGCTCGTCAGACGGGCGCGTAAGGATTTCGGGATCAAACCTTCCTTAAAGATCGAGATAATGATCAGGGCCGGGCCGGCCGTGAGGAATGTTCTCGAAGAGATGAAAAGCGAATTTTTGAATTTTACGGGTGCCGGTTGTATTTCCTTCGGTGATTTCGACAGGATGGAGCACTCGATCAGCATAGTAACCCCCGGCATAGTATCGTTCATACCCGCCAAGGGCATCATGGACATAAAAAAGGAATTGGCACGTCTCCGCGACCAGTACGATAAATGTTCCTTTAATATAGAATCGCAGAAAAAAAGGCTCGGAAACAGCGAATTCACGGGAAAAGCTCCGCCCGAAGTTGTTGAAACGCTTCGGAAGAGCCTTGCCGGAAATGAAGAGCTTCTGAAAGAGATCTCCGTTAAAATTGAAAATCTTAAGTAGAGAGAATAAAGGCGATTTCATTAAGCATTTCGCAAGTAATCCGTATTACGAAGCAGGTTGTTCCCATCAGATAGATATTATAGAAGGATGTCCTTATTCCTGCAGCTACTGTTTTCTGCGCCATTATCTGAATACGCCGGATATAGTTATCTACGATAATCCGGAAAAACTCGACCGTGAACTCAACGGAATCAACGTACCTTATTTTAATCTTTCCGTAATGACGGACGGCGGGTTCATGGCCGGACAGAAGGATGTGATGCGGCGGCTTTTCCGTGTTCTGGAGAACTATCCCGGAAAAATCTTCGAGATCCGTTTCAAGCATTCGGGCGTGACCGGTCTTCTCGAACTGGAGCCGCCGAAAAACATCAATTTCACGGCGACCATGACCACGGACCGCATCGCCGAAGCGCTTGAACCTTCCGCTTCTTTTCCCGATGAAAGGCTTGCGGCTCTGGAGATATTGAGGGATAATGGATATATGATCTCCGTTGTTGCCGATCCCGTTATCGTATACGGTGGCTGGGAAGCTGATTACAGGGAGCTTTTTTCCCGGATCAGGGCAAGAATACCTTCGCTGTACAGATTGGGCATGGGGCTCCTGCGTCTGGAAAAGCACATTTACGCGGAACTACTTTCCCGCTGCGCCTTGAAAGGATTTACGCTCGAAGGCGAATTCATCGAAGGGGATGATGGAAAGATGCGTTATTTTTTTACGGACAGGATACTGTATTATAAAAGCCTTCTTGCCGCTGCGGCAGGCATAGGACAAAAGGAGCTGGTCCTTTATATGGAAAGTGAGGATGTCAAAAGAGAAGTTCTACCGTAATTCCCTCATGATGAGCGCGGTCGTATTCGTATCGCGCATATTCGGTTTCGTGCGGGATATGATAACAGCCGCATTTTTCGGCACTTCTACCGTTTCGGACGCATATTTCGCTGCTTTCAGGATTCCGAACACGCTCCGCAGCCTGCTCGGAGAAGGAGCGTTCAATTCCGCCTTCATCCCCCTCTACAGCGATTATATCGCAGCGGGCGACCGTAAAAAACAGGCTCTTTTTCTCGGCAATGTTCTGGTCCGTTTCTCCTTTGTTCTATTCGTATTGTCACTCTGCTTCATGCTGTTCTCTAAAGAGATCATTCTCTTCATATCTTTTCTGGCCCCCGAGAAAGAGGCTTTCATTGAACTTGCCGCAAGGCTTCTGAAGGTGACATCCTGGTATCTTCTTCTAGTGGGTCTGGCTTCCTTTTTCATGGCGATACAGCAGGCGAACGATTCATTCGCTAAGGCGGCCGCCGGACAGATCGTTTTCAACATTGGTTTTATTGCCGTCCTTTTGCTCCTTTTCAGGATAAACGACGATCTCAAGCGCGTATATGTAGCATCCTTCGGAGTCATTGCGGCGGGGCTTTGTCAGATGGCCTATCAGATGAACGAGGTCATCCGTCTGAAAGTACCTTTCATGCTTAATCTGAAACACGAGAATCACAGTATGAAAAGACTTCTTCGGATCATGGCACCGGCGATATTCGGGCAGGCCATCATTGAGATCAACCTTCTTGCGGACAGTATTTTCGCTCTTCTGATATCAACGGGCGCAGTGACCGCCCTGTACTACGCTTCGCGCATCATGCAGCTCCCGATCGGCATCTTCTCCGTTTCGATCGCCACGGTTTCACTGACCATTTTCTCGAAGAACATAGCAAGGAACGAAAGTATTCGCGAAGGACTGAACACGAGTATAAAAAGCTTAAGTTATATCATCCTTCCCGTAACGAGTTATCTGATAGGTGGCGGCCTGTACATTATCCGTATCCTCTTCGAACGCGGGAATTTCACCTATGAATCATCGGCGCATACGGCCGCGTTGCTCCTATATTTTTCTATGGGCATCATATTCTTTTCTTTTGTCAAACTCTTTGCCCAGATCTTCTATGCGCATAAATCCGTTAAATACCCCGTTATCTTCACATCGGTCTCGATGATCCTCAATATCGAATTCGTGATGATCTTCACCCGTTATCTCGGGGCCGGAGGAATAGCCCTTGCCACTTCGCTTTCTACTGCAGTCAATTTCACCCTTCTTTATGCGTATTCGGAAAAATTCTACGGATTGAAGCCCGATTTTACTCCTTTTTTTAAACTGTTGCCTATAGCCGTCAGCGTTTCCCTGCTTCTCCTTTTTTTAAGAGGGCCGATCGAAGGCCTTATCCCGATTAAGCACGTTTTCCTGAAAAATGTCCTGATGGCGGGGATTTATTTCATTCTGAATTTATTGCCGTATTTCATCCTGATAAAGCCTTCCGACATTCTTGCGTTCAGAAAAAGAATGCAAAACACTTGATTATTTTTTAAAAATCATTAAAATTATATAATGTAATGAGGTATGTCGTATGAACAAAGCTCAGAAAACCGTTCTGACATTAGAGATCGTATTAATTGCCGCCGGCCTGCTGGTTATAGTATTTTCCAGCCTTGGCGGCGGAAGAGGATATCTCAAGGATTTCGAAACGAGGCTTACCGCCCTCAATGACAGGCTCTCCGAAAAAGAAACCCAGTTCGCCTCAAATCCGCAGATCGTTTCCATAATTCAACAAAAGAAAGCCGAGATCACTTCGATGATCGAGAAATACAAGGATAAATCGCAGAAGATCGACAAGGCATTTGAAGAAAGAAAGATCATAAACTACGAGGCGGAGATAGAGACCTTCACGGATGACTGTCTGAAAATGGCGAAATCCATTGCCGACGTAGAGGAATTCATTAAAGCCGTTGAGAAATTCCTTTCAGGCAGCCAGGAAGATATTGGGAAGCTCAATGCCAATAAACGGATTTCGGCCTCTGAAAAGAAAGAGATAAAAGAACTTCAGATAAATCTCGGGAATGGATTGAAAGAGTTAAAATCAAAACTTTCGGAATCCAAAACCCCCAGTTCATGCACTCAACTCTCTTTGTATGCTTATGATCTGAGGCAGCCCTTGGCAGAACTCAAGAACAAGATCGAGTTCGGATTGAAGAAGATAAACGAGAAGATCTCGGTCAATACGAACGACCTTCTGAACAAGATCAACACGGAGACGCAGACAAAAAAACAAACTCGCATAAAGACCAAACCCGAGATAACCAGAAAGGTGATCCCCGATTATCCGGCAGAATTCAAGGGCACGGGGTACTTCGCTATAATTCTTGTTAAGATCGGCGCAAGCGGTATGCCCGCCGGGACGAGCGTAGCGCAATCGAGCGGCAATGCGGCCTTTGATGATTTCTGCCGACAGCAGGCTATGAAGCTGGAATTCAAGCCGGCCATAGGATATTATCCCGATGAACCGGATAAACTGTTCCCCGTGGAAAGTGAATCTCAATATCCGTTCAAAGCACCCACTCAGTAACGGAGGTCCATTATGAAAAAAACTGTACTGGTTCTATTTTTGATAACCGTAGTCCTTGCGGCTTCTGCCGAAGTACTTAAAGCGCCGGGAAAGAACTTCAATTTTCAGATCGTTCCGATGCATTTTCTCGGCCAATCCCCGAAGGTTTATATGCGGATGTACATTTCGATCCCCGTTGTTGAGCTTGGGATCGAAAAAGAAGCTAAGACTAAAAAGGGTGAAAGCGTTTTTTTCGTTAACGTTGAATATTCCGTTCAGGTGAGGACCGCATCGGAAACAGTCAATAAAGAGTCATGGAAACAGAAAACGATCTTCTCCCGCTACAATGTCAGAACTCATATCATGAACTTCTACGACTGTTTTGTTCCAGAGGCCAGCCCTTATGAAATAGAAGTTACGGTCACTGACCTTAATTCGAAGAAAGAGGAGACGCTTGTCTGCACCATACAGTCCCCGGTCTTCAATGATTTCTCCGTATCTTCGTTCTTCTGGGCAACGCAGATCCGGAAGGCGGAACCGGACGATGAACGGAATTATGTCTTTAATTCATTATACTTCAAACCCATTGTTGAGCGTTCTCTTTTTTCTCCAAATTTTCCCATGTTCTATGCCGATATCTACAATTTGACCGATGACGGCAATGGCATGTATCCGTATTCCGTTGAATATGATATCATGGAGGGCGGAAAGAGCATTTACAGGTTCCATAGCGAGAAAACGGTCGATATGCCTTCCGTTGTCCATATCAGCGAACCTCCGATTTTTGACATTTTTAACCTTTTGCCGAAAGGGACATACGAAATAAAAGTCACGATCAAAGATATGGTCTCCGAAAAAGAGATCTCCGTCAATGAAGCGTTCGAAAAAATAGATTGATAAAGAATAAACGGCCCCTGGCCGGGAGGGAGGCGGAATGATAGATACAAGATGGTCCGATTTCGAGGAGATCAACAGGACAAAGAACTCTCAGATCCTGATGTGGGTGATGTTCTTTGTCGTCCTATTGGCGTCAATCGTGATCACGGGGGAACTTGTAGCGCATATGTCCAAGGCCTCGGAGGAGATCAACCGCATCGAGGGCGTTAAAATATACAATAAATTCGGGGAGATCGTCAAGGAGATCCGTTCGCCTCGTTTTGAAGTAATGGAGGACGGTTCGACGACGGACTGGCTCAAGTACTGGGACAAAAGGTGGAACCGGAATGCTGTTATGATCTTCGTGGTGCTTTTTCTCACGATCCTGATCGAAGTGCTTCTCGTGGTCCAGATCAAGTATTTGTACAGGAAAGAGATGATGATGATCTATAAGTATGAGCTCGAGAAACACAGTAAACCCGAAGATTGAGGCAGCCTTACGCAAATTCTGCGCATCAAAGGATAAAAAGGATTTCGACGAACTTTATGTTCTTATAGACCGGAATGAGATCGCCGATGAACTGCTCGCTAACTTTCCCGGATTCTGGAAGATCGACAAAGCGCTGAATATCGAGGGCGGCATTGAAACGCTCAAGAACGATTCCATGCTTGAACTCTATAAAAATGTCATGGATAGCGAAATTGAGACCGCCGGGAAGATGCCGGATTTTCAAAGGAAACTGGAAGACTTTCTTTCCTTTCACAAGAATGACTTCGTTACCCTGACAGGTGAGTTGCTCGAGTATTCATTTTCCGTTCCATACAGGGATTATTTTCTGCTTGAGGGCATAAGGGAGTTTTCCGAGTACGCTCTTTTCGAGATATTCTCCATTATCGAGGATACGCTTGCTGAGCTCATGGAAGGGGGCAGATTTGTGTTGTTCTTCCATGCGGTCCTGCTGCTTGACGGTGACCGGATCTCAAGGATACTCGGAATATCCGATTTCGAGAGCAGCCTGAGGGAAGAGGCGGCAGCATTTGCCGCTTCAGCCGCCAAAGCTGGCCTTGGCGTTCTTTTATCCGTTTACATAAAGGAGCTTGGCGATATCGATGAATTCCGTTTACAGCTCGAGGCCGATAGGAACGAGGCCATTTTCAATGAGCGTCTGAAAATGACGCCTTTTAAGAAGATCGAAACTGAGCTTTCAACTGACGGAGCCAAAGAAAGGCTGTTCTTCTCATTGAATTCCTATCTGGGAGCCGTTATGAACTCGGCGGGGAAGCATGTTCTGAACGATCCTTATTCTGGAGAATCCTTGACCCGGATCTTATGTCCCGCTCTTCTTTTCACTACGGATGAGTTCGTGAAGGAACTTTTTACAAGAAAGGAGAATATCAATGCCGTTGAATCGGGGCTCAGCCTCGTTGAACTGGACGGCGAAAAAAGAAGGGCTCTTGAAAAAGAGAGCGGACTTCCTTTCGGATATCTGGAACAGTTCGGGTTCCGGATGGCCCTGAAGGAATTATTTCCCTCTTTTTAATCTTTCCGCCAGGATCGGCGGAAGGCCATTGGAAATGATCAGATCGAAAGCGGCATCGATATCGTATTCTATGCGCTTGTATTGAACGCTCTTTTTATCCGGATCGAAAATAACATAGCAGGCGCGTGGATCAAGGTCTCTCGGCTGGCCTACAGAACCTACGTTCACGATCGCCTTCTCGTCCTCTTCTAACTCCATATAATCGGGTTTTGTGAATTCGAAGACCTTCCCTCCTTTCTGCTTGAAGATAACGGGGATATGCGAGTGGCCTATGAATACGATCTTCGACGTGGTCATGCTCATGGTCATGAACACCATTTCGGCCGCGTCTTCATTCGTGATATATGTCCAGTTATCCGGGAATACCGGAGATGAGTGAACGAAGACAAGATCATCCGTCTTCTGTACGAGATCGAGCTTTGACAAGTATTGCATATTGACGTTCGATATTGTTTTTTTCGTATAATCTATCGCTTTGATCGCGAAAGGATTAAAAAATTCATAGGGCATATAGTCGCAAACGGCGGCATCGTGATTGCCCCGGATGCACAGAGAGCATTTCTCTTTGACAAGATCGAGGCATTCATTCGGTTGAGCAGCATATCCGACCGTGTCTCCGAGATTGAATATACTGCTGATGCCTTCTTTTTCAATGTCCTTCAGAACTTCCTTCAAGGCATTGAGGTTCGAGTGAATATCCGATATTATCGCTATTTTCATTTCTTCATTTCCTTCAGTGATTTCGAGATCTTGTCAAGTATTCCGTTTATGAACCGCCGAGAATCCATATTCCCGTATATCTTGCCGATCTCGATCGCTTCATTGATGCTGACAAGCGGCGGGACATCCTCAACATAGAATATCTCATAGACCGCGTATCTCAGGATATTCCTGTCTATGATGGCCATCCGGTCAAGGCTCCAGTTCTCGGAATACTCTTCAACAAGCCGGTCTATGCGTTCCTTGTTCTTCAATACACCCGTTACGAGCGATCTTGTATATTCGCGGATATCTGGATCTTCCGGCGTTTCCGAAAAAAGATCAAAATAATTATCTATGGCGTATTCGGGTTTGTCGCCCGAAAGGTCAATCGCGTAAAGCACCTTGAGCGCGTTCTCTCTGGCTATCCGCCTTTTCTGAGTGAACGACAGCTTTTTTGGCGTCATATATTCTTAAGAAGGTCCATCATTTCAAGAAGGGACATCGCGGCTTCGAAGCCTTTATTGCCGGACTTCGCGCCGGCTCTGTCCATGGCCTGATCGAGAGTATCGCAGGTCAATACCCCGTAGGATATGGGAATACTCGATTTCATGGCCGCCGAGGCTATGCCTTTCGTGGTTTCTGCCGCAATATAATCAAAATGGGGCGTCTCGCCTCTTATCACGGCGCCAAGGGTCAGGATGCCGTCGATCTTCTTTTCAGATCTCGCAAGATGGGACAGGAAAACGGGGATCTCGAATGCCCCCGGCACCCAGTATACGCTGATATCCGTTTTTACGATACCGTGGCGTTCCAGAGCGTCCAGTGCGCCGCCGAGAAGTTTCTCTGTAATGGCGCTGTTGAACTTGCTTATCACGATCGCAACGCTTTTTCCTTTCCCGTCGAACTTCCCTTCGAATATTTTCATCTGCTACTCCTTTCTATCCTCTTCAAGAAGATGCGATAATTTCTCTTTTTTCGTTCTGAGATATTTTTCATTGTATCTGTTCGGTTTAATGATCACGGGGACTCTTTCCGTTATCTCGAGCCCGTAACCTTTGAGACCTATCATCTTTCTGGGATTATTCGTGATCTGCCGGATCGTTTTCAATCCCAGCGCTTTCAATATCTGTGCGCCTACGCCGTAATTGCGCTGATCCGCTTTAAAACCCAACGCCTCGTTCGCTTCAACGGTATCCATCCCTTTGTCCTGAAGATTGTATGCGATGAGCTTATTGTGAAGGCCTATCCCTCTTCCTTCCTGACGCATATAGAGAAGCACGCCGGTGCCCTCTCGCGCGATCATCTGAAGGGCGTACTGGAGTTGATCTCCGCAATCGCACCGGAGCGAATGAAGCGCGTCGCCCGTAAGACATTCGGAATGTACCCTGACAAGCACATCCCTTTTACCCGTTATATCCCCCGCGATCAGCGCCAGATGCTCCTCCTTGCCGTCGATCGTCTGGAAGAGTATCCCTTTGAAATAACCGTGCTTAGTGGGAAAATCAAAGCTCGTTACTTCGCTCACGGTTTTTTCCGTTTTTAACCGGTACTGGATAAGGGATTCTATCGAAATGAGCTTGAGGGAGAATTTCTTCGCGATCTTCTTCAGATCGGGAAGGCGGGCCATCTCGCCGTTGTCAAGCATTATCTCGCAAATGGCCGCCACCGGGTTCAAACCCGACAGGAGGCACAGGTCTACGGCCGCTTCGGTATGCCCCGCTCTTTTCAGGACTCCGAAATCTTTGGCGACCAGGGGGAATACGTGACCGGGACGCACAAAATCGTCGGGAACGGCGGCCGTGTCGGTGAGTTTTTTGATCGTTACCGCTCTGTCCTTCGCAGAGATCCCGGTTTTGATCCCGCACGACGCATCGATCGAAACACGGAAATCCGCCCCTTCTACCTCTTTAGGCTCGCTGGTCATGGGAGGGAGATTGACCCTATCGCTGATCAGCCTGGATATGGGCACACAGATCAGTCCCCGGCCTTCTTTTGCCATGAAATTTATGATCTCCGGCGTAACATTATCGCCGGCCGCTATGAAATCCCCTTCATTTTCGCGGTTCTCGTCATCGACCACGATAACGATCTTACCCTTCTTGAAATCGGCGATCGCGTCTTCTATCCTATCTAACATTTTTCACTAATCCGTTCAAATATTTGATCAGCATGTCGTATTCGACGTTCACCGGGTCTCCCTGCCTGATGTCCTTCAAGTTCGTACCCTCAATGGTTTCGGGTATCACTGAAACTTCAAAAAGTCCAGGGGAGATGCTCCTCGAAATGGTGAGAGAAACCCCGTTTATTGCTATTGAACCTTTTTCGATCACGTATTTATTGTCCTTCTTTACGGAGAATCTGAAGATCATATTGGAAGGATGCCTGAAGATGCCTTCGAGTTTCCCTGTGGTATCGATATGACCGTAGACAAAATGTCCTCCGATCCTATCTCCTGCTTTTAACGAGGGCTCAATATTGAGAATATCGTTCACTTTCCTGTTCTTCAAAGAGGAGCGGTCCATTGTTTCCTCCGAAACGTCAAAATAGAAATCGGAAGACTCTTTTCCGGTGAGTGTCAGGCATACGCCGTCAACGGCGATGCTGTCCCCTTTGTGGGCATCTTCAAGGCCCTCGATCCTGCAATGCAGGACATTGAATCCGCTCTTTTTCTGATGGCCCATATATAGGCCTTTATGCCTTATCAGTCCGGTGAACATTAAATTAAATAACAAAGAGTGTTAAGAAATACTATTTCTTCTCTTCGTCCTTTTTTACTTCTTCTACTTTCTTTTCCTTGTCTTCTTCCAATTTGAGCTCTTTTTTCCTGATCCCGGCGTCCTTGATGTCATTGATGCCGATGAAAAGGGAAATTATCGCTACGAAGAAGAAAAAGATAGGCAGTGCTCCTTTGATAAAGCCAACAAGGTCCGGCCACCAGATCTTTCCGGTGAAGAATGTCGCCACTGCAAAAACGATGAATAAAATGATTCCTATCATCTCATACCTCCGCAATTATAATTTTAATTATATATGAAAAGCCGAAAATAGTCAAGAGTTGCGCCTCTTTTCGGGGCGGGGATGCGTTGCTATTTTGAAAATAGGGCTCTATCTGGTATAATTATCCATGGTCAAGACATATTCAATGTCAATGAGTGTTTTCTTTTCACAAAAAGGAGGCTGGATTGAACAATTTCAATTATGAGAGGCCGCGGTCATTGAGGGAAGCCGTTTCTCTGCGGTCGCGAAATGCGGGGGCTTTCTATCTTGCCGGAGGGACCGACCTTATCGTGCAGATGCGCGACGATCTGCTTAAACCTTCCCTTCTCATTGACCTTAAAGCACTGAAACAGCTCGAGGGCATCGATATGAAGAAAGACGTACTCCATATTGCCGCGCTGACAAAGGTGAGTGCGGTGGAAATGGATAGAACTCTTCTTCGGACGCTTCCGTTCCTCTGTGATGCGGCAGGTTTTCTCGGGTCGCCGCTCACCAGGAATAAGGCAACGATCGGAGGGAATATCTGCAATGCTTCGCCTGCTGCGGAATTCGGCACACCTCTTATCGCGCTTAACGCAAGAGCCGTCATCTCCGACGGGGAAAAAACGCGCGTGATGGCTGTCGAGGACTTCATGACGGGTGTAAAGAAGAATGCTTTGAAAAGAGGCGAGTTGTTATCGGGATTCATCATCCCGGACCCGAAAGGTCATAAGGGGCGCTTTTTCAAAAAATCAAGAATAAAACTCGTTGATCTTGCCACGGTCAATATAACAGTGATAAAAAAAGGTACGGAATACAGGATCGCGATCGGATCATGTTTCATTAAACCTCTCAGGATAAGGACAGCGGAAGAAATGCTGCGGGGCATTAAAGAACCGGACGCGCGGCTTCTCGGTAAAGCGGCCCGGATCTGCGCAGAGGAGATCAAACCCATCGACGATCTCCGGGGCACTGCCGATTTCAGAAGGGATATCGTTTTTCACTATGTGAAAAAACTGCTCGGGGAATTGACCGCTAAAGGAGGACAAAGATGAAGAAAGGATTCGTTCATGAAATAAATTTTACGGTGAACGGCATTAAACGGGCCCTTTCCGTCCATTCAAACGAGACGCTTCTGAAGGTCCTCCGCGAACATTACGGCCTTACGGGCGCAAAGGAAGGATGCGGGGGCGGGGAATGCGGCGCATGCACCGTTCTTTTGAACGGATCGCCCGTTAACTCCTGTCTTGTTCTTGCGGTCGAGGCTGACAATGCCCATATCCTCACGATCGAAGGCATCGCGGCGAAAGATTCCATTCATCCCATACAGCAGGCTTTCATAGAATACGGTGCCGTGCAATGCGGTTTCTGTACGCCAGGAATGATAATGACAGCATATGCCCTTCTCCAGAAGAACCCTGACCCGGACGAAGCTCAGATCAAAAGAGCCCTGAGCGGTAATCTTTGCAGATGCACGGGATATGTTCAGATCATAGAAGCGGTGAAAGCTGCGGCAAAACGCATGAAAGGGAAGCGGGGGTGAACTCATGAAGAATTTTAAAAGTATCGGAAAACCTTCACCCAGAGAGGACGCTTACGACAAGGCTACGGGGAACGCTAAATACATCGCCGATATCGATTTTCCGGGAATGCTCTACGGGAAGGTGTTGAGGAGTCCGCACCCCCATGCCGTCATAAAAAAGATCGATACATCAAAAGCGGAAAAGCTCAATGGCGTTGTGGCTGTGACGCATGCCGCCAAGTGCCCGTACAAGATGGGCCTTTACCTTGTGGACAGGCCTGTTTTCGCAACAGGAAAAGTGCGGTATATGGGAGAACCCGTAGCGGCTGTTGCGGCGGTTTCCGAAGAGATAGCGGAAGAAGCGCTCAAACTCGTACGCGTCGAGTATGAGGAACTGCCCGTCGTCGACAATATAGAGGATGCCCTGCGGAAAAAAGCTCCGCTCGTCCATCCTGACCTGATGAACTACGAATATCTGCCGATCTACTACCCGAAGAAGGATACAAATATCTTCAACCATTTTAAATTGCGGAAGGGTAATATCAATAAGGGTTTTCAGAAGGCATACAGGGTTTTCGAGAACGAATTCTATCTTCCTCAGATACATCATGTGCCGATGGAACCCCACGGAGCGATCGCCAAATGGGAAAGGGACGGGAAGCTGACCGTTTACTCATCCTGCCAGTCGCCCTTTACTCTCCGCAACCTCATCCGGTACGCCTTTAAACTCTCCCATAAGGATGTCCGCGTCATCGCGCCATATGTAGGCGGAGGGTTCGGCGGCAAGGCCGGGATAAATATGGAACCGCTGGCCGTTGCATTAGCAAAGGAGGCCAAGGGCAAATGGGTCAAACTCATTTTCTCGAGGGAAGAGACCTTTACGGGCACCGTTGTCCGCCAGGCGATGAAGGGAAAGATCAAAACGGGAGTATCGAGAAAAGGCAGGATCGTCGCCGAGAAGATCGAGCTTTTCTTCGACGGCGGGGCATATGCCGAATACGGTACGAATGTCGTCCGGGCCGCCGGTTATACGATCATCGGTCCCTATGATATTGAGAATGTTCAGGGGGATTCTTACGGAGTTTATACGAACCATCTTGTGGGAGGGGCGTTCAGGGGTTTCGGGCACGGTGAACTGCATTGGGTGGTCGAGTCTCAGATGGACATCATAGCGCATGCCATGAAGATGGATCCGGCCGAGTTCAGGAGGATCAATGTCCTCAAACCCGGCTCCAGGAACTCCATGGGGCAGACGATAACGGAACATACGGGGAACATGACGGCCTGCATCGATGCCGTTGCCGAAAAATTGGATTGGGGAAAGAAGAGAATGAAGCTGCCGGCCCATATTAAAAGAGGCAAGGGACTGGCCGTTCTGGAAAAGGCCCCGGCCATGCCGGCGAACGCCACATCCTGCGCAAGGGTGAAGTTCAACGAGGACGCTACGGTGATCGTGCAATTCTCCGGAATGGAGATCGGGCAGGGCTGCATCGCCGCCCTCTCGCAGATCTGCGCCGAACGTCTAAAGATGGATATTACAAAGGTCCATGCAGCAGGGCTTCCCGATACTGATTTCTCCCCGTATGAATGGCAAACGGTCGCATCCCGCATTACGTGGGCCGTAGGGAATGCCGTGATCAATGCCGTGGACGATGCGCACGCCAAGATAAAGAAAGTGGCCGCGCAGGTATTCGGATCGGTCCCCGAAGAACTTGATGTGGATGGAGAGAAAGTTTTTTTAAAGAAGGACACGAAAAAGTTCATTCCTCTTCCCGATATCGTCCTCGGATACCAGTATCCCGACGGGCATACGATAGGCGGGCCGGTCGAGGGCGTGGGGACATTCACGCCGCATCTTACGAATCTTGACAAGAATACGGGTCAGGGCGATGCGGCCGCCGAATGGACTTTCGGATGCGAAGGAGCCGAGGTCGAGGTGAATACGGAGACCGGAGAGCTTAAGGTGTTGGACCTTATCGGGGCTTTCGATCTCGGCACTGTGATAAACCCTCTCACTGCAAAAGGGCAGATCATAGGCGGAATGATCCAGGGTCTCGGAAGCGCAGTTCTGGAGGAGCTGAAATACAAAGACGGCAAAGTGCGGAACGCGAGTTTTGTGGACTACAAGATCCTGACCGCCGCGGACCTTCCGGAAAAGATCACTTCGATATTCATCCAAACGCCTGATGCTAAGGGGCCTTACGGCGCTCGGGCTGTCGGAGAACACCCGATGATCTCGGTGCCGGCCGCGATCGCCAATGCCGTGTACGATGCCGTAGGCGTGAGGATACATTCGCTTCCGCTTACCGACGAGAACATCCTCAGGCATCTGAAGGCGAAAAAAGCGGATAAGGGAAAGAAAAAATAGAGCGTGCCGTTCTTCTGAAAGCCTCAAGGATGACCGCTTCTTTACGCGGGACTTTCATCGTTTCACGGATATTCTCAGTACGCTATATATTCCAAAACTCGATAGATCTCGCTGACAAGAAAGGCTCTATGACATGTTTGACCGGCGGGGATTATCTTCCCACAAGAGGCTTATGCGTGCCGGAACTGGATACGTCGGTTTTCCGGACAGGAGAAGTATGCGCAGCGGAAGCGGGAATGATAACCGGGGCCGGCGTCTTCATTGATACCGGCGGGGCCGTGATCCTGGAGAACCGGATCGCGAAGTTCAAGGTGCCGGGCAAAGTCTCTTTCGATTTACTTTTGGAAAAAACGAAGAGGCTTTTTCTTCCGACCGGGACGCGATCGGAATATTTGATGCGTTTTTTAAAAAAGGAGGATCCTTTCGGCACATTTCCCGAAATGGAGATCCTGTGCGGTCATTTGATCTCGAATATCGGTAGGGGCGAAGGGCTTACGCCTTCCGGGGACGACCTGTTCCTCGGTTTCTATACGGCCTGTTCCCTTTTTCTGAAAAGATCGCCTTTCCCGGAAGGTTTTCTTTCAGCCTGCAAAGAAGGCATGTCGGACATTTCAAAAAGCGAGTTTGATGATATTAAAAACGGGTTCATTCCCGAGTTCATGTGTTTGTATCTTGATTTCCTTTCAGCAAAGGAGCGGCCTGCGGAAACGATGGCCGCGATAAAGAATTACGGGCACCTATCCGGGGAGGACCATATAGCGGGATTCATGCTGTTTCTGCAGAACCTGCACATATTCGAAAAGGAACTGAAATGAAAGAAACCATTGTCGTTAAAAAGAATTCTTATTTTGATTCGGTCCAGCTGATGCGTATTTCCAACCTTATAAAAAAGGAGAAGGGCATTACAGACGCGCAATTGATCATGGGAACAGACCAGAACAAGGAATTCCTTTACGGGTCCGGGATCCGGAGTAAGGCTGTCGACGAAGCCGGTCCGATGGACCTTGTGATCTATATCAAAGCGGAGAAAAATGATACCGATCCCGAGGAGCTTTTTGCCAAAGCTTTAAAAAAAACGAGAGAAAATACCGGGGAGGCTTTCCGGCACGGTTCTCTGGAGGGCGCTATAAAAACGTATCCGGGAATAAATTTCGCCCTGATCTCGGTCCCCGGCAAATATGCCTTCTGGGAAGCACGGAACGCCCTGCATCTGGGGCTCAACGTGATGATATTTTCTGACAATGTATCCCTTGACGAAGAGATCGAATTAAAGCACATTGCGCGGGAAAAGGGTCTCATCGTGATGGGGCCCGATTGCGGAACGGCCATCGTGAACGGGACCCCTCTCGCATTCGCCAATACGGTAAGAAGCGGAAATATCGGCATCGTTTCCGCTTCGGGAACGGGACTTCAAGCGGTCGCCTGCGCCGTCCATAATCTCGGTGGAGGGATTTCCCAGGCGATAGGGACGGGAGGGAGGGACCTCTCTGCGGAAGTGGGGGGCATTTCCGCAAAGACCGCCGTCGAAGCCCTTTGCGAAGACGGAGAAACGGAGGTGATCGCTTTCATTTCAAAACCTCCGGACAAGAAGATCATGGACGAAATTACGGGGTTCATCTCTACGCAGAAGAAGGATTTCGTCGTTTATTTCATCGGATCGGAGAAAAAAGGGCGCAAAGGGAATATTTTCTATGCGTCATCCCTTGACGACGCTGCAAGAATAGCCGTGGATATCGGCGTGATGAAAAACCTGAAGGACGAGACCGCGGAGCACTCATTCATCCTGAAGGAGAGGAAGCCGGGTCACCTCAGAGCATATTATACGGGCGGCACCCTCGCCTACGAATGCATCAACATCCTGGCAAAGAACGGCATGGAGGTACGGTCCAATATATCCAAAAAGCCCGATCTTCTTCTTAAGGACCCGTGGACTCCTTCCGGGGATTCCGTCATAGATCTCGGTGAGGATTTTTTTACGCGAGGCAAGGCTCATCCGATGATAGACCCGGAATCAAGGATCAAAATGCTCGAGAAAGAGGCCCTTGATCCCGCCGGATCTTTCATCATACTCGATATCGTCTTGGGATGGGGTTCGCACGAAGATATGGCCGGCGCCCTGACCGGTCCCTTGAAGAAACTGAAAAATAAAGAGTTATTCGCGTATATTCTGGGAACGCCCATGGATATGCAGAACCTCGAGGAGCAGAAGAAAAAGCTTGCCGCCGCAGGGGTCAAGTGCTTTTTACGACATGACGAGATGATATTCAAATGTATGGAGCTTATGGGATATGAAAAAGTTAAGTGAACTGTTCGGGGAGAAGTTGTTCGTTGTGAACGCCGGGATCGCCATGTTCGCGGAGAATATCCGTAAGGCGGGAGGCGAGGCGGCGGATATCGAATGGCGGCCGCCTGCCAAAGGGAACGCGGAGATCTTGAAGAAGATCAAGAAGATCAAGTTCGGAACAAAAAAAGCGGGAGGCTGATCATGGATTTCAATAAGATCAATCTGGAAGCTTTCGGGAAAATACTGCGAGCGGAACCCCGGATCATCGGGCTCGACATTGCTAAAAATGTTATCCCCGACTTCAGGGACAATATGCTCCTTCACGCCGGTCCTCCGGTAACATGGGAGAGGATGTGCGGACCCATGAAAGGCGCGATGACCGGAGCGCTTCTTTACGAGAAAAAAGCAAAAAATGAAAGTGAAGCCGCGGAAATGCTCTCTTCCGGGCAGTTCCTATTCGATCCTTGTCATCATCACAATACCGTAGGCCCGATGGCCGGCGTTCTTTCCCCTTCCATGCCTGTATGGATCCTCGAGAACAGGACTTTCGGGAACAGGGCGTACTGCACTCTGAACGAAGGGCTCGGCAAAGTATTAAGATACGGCGCATTTTCCTCCGAAGTCATAGACCGCCTCCGCTGGATGGCCGATATCCTCTATCCTGCGCTTAAAGATATTGTGGCGCTCTCCGGCGAGATCGCGATGAAGCCTCTTATAGCGCAGGCTCTTCAAATGGGGGATGAGGGACATAACCGGAACCGCGCGGGCACATCGCTTCTACTCCGGCTCATCACTCCCTATCTTTTCGATCTTGATATCGCCGAGAAAGTCAAAAAGGATATTTTCAAATTCATCGATTCGAACGATCATTTCTTTCTGAACCTCACGATGCCGGCCGCGAAGTGTTCGGTGCAGACGATCGAAGGGACCGAAGGATGTTCTCTTGTGACAGTGATGGCAAGGAACGGAACGGAACTCGGGATAAAAGTGGCGGGATTGCAGGGTAAATGGTTCACGGGACCGTCCCAGAAGGTAGAAGGCCTGTACTTACCAGGATTTTCAGAGAAGGACGCCAATCCCGATATAGGCGATTCCACGATCACGGAAACGGCAGGCATCGGCGCTTTTGCCATGGCCGCGGCGCCCGCCATAGTAGGGTTCGTCGGGGGCAGCGCCCAGGATGCCCTCAATTATACGATGAAAATGTACGATATCACTTACGGCGAGAACGATGTATATAAGATCCCGCAGCTGAATTTCAGAGGCACGCCCACCGCGATCGATATCGTGAAGGTCGTGGAAACGGGCATACTCCCCAGGATCAATACCGGTATAGCGCACAGGGAAGCCGGTATAGGGCAGGTAGGCGCAGGACTTACATTCCCGCCCGAGAACGTTTTCACCGACGCGCTGAACGCCTTCTATGAAAAATACGCGAAATAAAAGGAAGGGCTATATGGAAAAAAGACACGGACCGTTCACCGGTATTAAGGTCATAGATCTGACAAGGGTGCTTGCGGGGCCCTATACGACGATGGTTCTTGCCGATCTCGGCGCGGAGGTCCTGAAAGTAGAGACTCCCGGCACAGGGGATGATTCAAGGCATTTCGGCCCCTTCATTAATGATGTGAGCGGGTATTTTTACTCCATCAACAGAGGTAAAGAGAGCATCACCCTCAATCTCAAGGATACTAAAGCAAAGGAGATATTCTTCAAGCTTGTGGAGACGGCAGATGTCGTGATCGAGAATTACAGGCCGGGAACGACGAAAAAACTAGGCATCGATTATGAGGAATTGAAGAAAGTAAAAGCGGACATCATCTATGCCGCCTGCTCGGGCTTCGGTCACAGCGGACCTTATTCCCGTTATCCCGCATATGATATGATCGTCCAGGCCATGGGCGGCATCATGAGCATCACCGGTCCCGAGGATGGTGAACCCGTCCGCGTTGGGACATCGGTGGGAGATATAACGGCGGCGCTATTCACGGCGATAGGGATATCGTCCGCTTTATTCAACAGGGAAAAGACCGGGCATGGCGCCTTTATAGACGTGGCGATGCTCGATTCGCAACTGGCCATACTTGAAAATGCGGTAGTGCGATACATCGTATCCGGGATTCCCCCAAAACCTCTCGGCACAAGGCATCCCTCGATCACACCATTCCAGGCATTCCACACGAAGGACTCCAATATTATAATAGCTGTCGGGAATGATAAATTATGGGTTGATTTCTGCCGGGCGATAGAAAGGCCGGAACTGATAGAGTTCCCGGAATTCGAGACAAATGATAAGAGAACGGAGAATGCGCGAAAACTTATTCCCATACTGGAGGATATAATAAAGGAGAGGACTACCGATCAATGGCTGGAGATCTTCGAGCGGGTTCAGGTCCCGGCCGCACCAGTGAATGATATGGAAAAGGTCCTCTCGAACCCGCAATTGCTCGCCCGCAATATGATCGTCGAGGCCGAAGACAAGAGAATAGGCGTTATGAAGATGGCGGGGAATCCCATAAAGATGAATATCCTTGCCGATCATGCCGTGAAAAAGCCGGCGCCCGTTCTCGGCGAACATACAGAAAAGGTGCTTTTGGACCTCGGTTATTCGAAAAAGGATATCGAAACGTTCAGGAAGAATGGCATTATATAAGCAATTTTATTTTCTTCTTGACAATAAAGAGTTTTTTGAATATAATTCTATGAAATGAAACAGGGGGTTTTTATGAAAAAGAAAATTTCATATATTGTCTATCAGGTTAGTCAACGTAAGTGGGGTATTCAAAGAACTGGTTCGCAAATTCCTTCTTTATTTTTTTCATCGAGATTTAATGCTTGGGCAGAGGCACGAAGACTTGCTAGAGGTAAAGGAGCTGTCGCAGTATTCAAAGATACTGATGGCAAGGTAAAAGTGAGGAATAATTATAATGACAAAGAGTAAAATACCTTTGGCCATCGTATATGATTTCGATGGTACATTATCCCCGGGAAACATGCAAGAAAAAGATTTTCTTCCAAAATTAAATATTAAAAAAGATGATTTCTGGAAGGAGGTCACTAAAACCTGTAAAGATCATAAGGCAGACAATATTTTAATATATATGCTTTTAATGCTTGAAAAAGCTGAGCAAGGTAAAATTTCTATTAAGCGTAATGATTTTAAAAATTTTGGAAAGAATATTACATTTTTTCCAGGGATAATTCCCGATCCTATTAAGGTTGGTACCCCTGAGATTGGATGGTTTGATAGAATTAATGAATGTGGGGAAAAGGTTGGGGTAAATGTTAAACATTTTATTGTATCTTCTGGAATTAAAGAAATGATTGAGGGTACAAGAATAAGCAGTAAATTCACGGGAATATTTGCTTCCTCTTTTTATTATGATCATAATAAATTGGCAAAATGGCCAGCAGTAGTTGTAAACTTTACTTCGAAAACACAATTTATTTTTAGAATCAATAAAAAGAGTTATGATATTGCGGACGATAAAAGTATCAATAAATTTATTCCTGACAATCAAAGACCTATTCCTTTTAAAAATATTGTTTACATTGGAGATGGAGAAACCGATATACCGTGTTTTAAACTAGTTAAAGAAAAAGGAGGATGCTCTATTGTTGTTTATAATGAAACTAAAAAGAACTCACGTAAACTTCCCAAAAAATTATTAGAAGAAGGAAGGGTTTCCTTTATCGCCCCAGCAGATTATTCTAGTGGTAAAAAGCTTGAGACAATCATATCTGCTTTAATTGATAAAATATCCTTTGATGATCACTATATGAAAATTCCTAGAGATAAATAGCGCCCCCTTTAATAGTAAATTTATATTACATGTTTCTGGCAATAATTAAGAATAATCATATGGCTTCTATATATTGATTGTGTTTTTATATTTCTTTCTAATTAGATCATATACGCCAGTAATAAAGTATTGCACTTTTTTACTACAATTCAAACAAAATGCACGAGATATATTTACCCACCCTTCTTTAATAGTTATCCCTTTTATTTTTTGCCTTAACTTTTCAATTGCCTGTTTATCATTACTGTGAATTTCATTTATATTGCCATTGGCATGTACAATGCAATTTCTTAATGAAATAATACTATTAATAAATTCAATTTCCTCATAGTTGTTCATTTTGATTTTTATTACTTTATTCATAAACAATAGAAAACGCTCCATCATACTTCCTTTGAAATCACTGAGTTTTATTTCTTCTTCTTCATTTTTTTTAAAAAAATCAGATATATTTTTAATTTCTGATTCAAATATGATCATTAAAACTACCAGATATGCCGTTCTATTGATTTGTGGGTATATTTGGCCTATTGTTTTAATATCATTGGGTTTTATTTTTTCAATTTTATAAAAAACAGATCTCCAATCTTTTATTATCATAATAAAGTCACAAGACATTCCAAATAATTCGACTTCTGGGCTTAACTTTTTTATTTTATGTTGTTTCATTATAGTTATTTGTTTAGTATGTTTTCTGTATTATTCTGTTATTCATTTATTATTCGAATGATAATACAAACCAATCTTTCCAGTCATTACGAATACACTTTTCCCATTCATAAATATCTTGCTGATTGATAAGCCATTCGCCTTTAACCTGAATAACAATCCCGGCGAGTAGCTTTTTCTTGCTATGGTCTTTAAAATACCTCCACAATGCTTCTGACTTAGCTTTCGTGTAAGTGCTTCCGTCCTGATCGCCTTTGTCTTTTGTTTCGAATATTCCGATACGCCCATCTGCAAGCTGGGCTAAATAATCCGGGTAGAATGTATGCAAAACACCTTTCGGATACTCATATTTAATGCCAAAATAATCTTTTTTATTCTCGCCGTTTTTCCACCACCAAACGATATGCTTTCCATTAGCTTCTAAATACTTCTCAAACTCGCATTCGGGGTTTGATCTATCGGCGTTAAGATAACAAGGCTCATAAACAAATTTTTTCGCCTTTACGGTTTCATCCGTGTGCTGATTGTAGAAACTTTCTCTCGCTATTTCAAAGTCATAGAATTGCTCGCTTTCCTCAGACCGCTTTAAAATTTCTTTTTCACGGACGACTTTATATTCTTCGATAGCTTTGGAGAGGATACTTTCAAATAAAACCCTGTTGCCATTATGAACGACTATCTTCTGAACCATCATCGCTTCTTCATCCCAATCCTGGGAGCCGAGATATTTCTGAAACCATATGTAAATCGTTGTTTTTATCTTCGGCACTGAGCGTTTGACATTGCGGAAAGAGCCGAGATTGTTCTTTATAATCTGCTCAAACAAAGCCTGTAGGTCATTTCCGGCTATCTGTAATCGTGCCTTCTGCTCAGAGTCAATCTTACCGACAATCTCATCGAAAGACTCGCCGTCAATCTTTGCGTCTTGTATAATTTCCTGCTCATACTTTTTGAGGTCTATGACGACGCCTTTTTTCTCAAGCAGTTTTTTATTCTCGTTAAAAAACTCACGCTTTGTTATGCTAAATTCTGTACAAGCTATCTTTTCAAATACCGGATCGAAACTTGCTGTAATATCTCCGTAATCAACCCTTGAACGATAATAAGAAAGCAACTTAATGTCTTTATAGCAATCCTTGCGGACACCTTTTAAATGCTTGATAATATTAGGATTATACTCCTCTCGCTTAACGTGAATACTCTGGACGTTTGTGTAAATATAACCTATATTTAATGGCTCACTGGCATAATGTTTAAGCTCCGGCATTCGTAATATTCGTCCGACCGTTTGAATTTCAAAGGTCTCGCTGTGTGACTCCCGGAATTTGACCAGTATATGAGCCCTCGGGCAGTCCCAGCCGGTATCAATCGCCTGCTTAAAAATAAGATACTCAATCTCATTGTCCGGCTCTGCCACCCAGTCAAGCGTTTCTGACTTCTGCTCGGCAAGCCATATCGCAAGTTTTCTGTTTTTCTCGGTAATGCCTTTTTTAGATAAAAACATCTGAACCGCTTCAATCTTGTCTTTTCCGGCTTCGGCAGTCGGTATCTGAATAAGAACAAGCGGATTGATATTAGAGCCTTCGGCTTCAAACAATTTTTTAAGCTCTAACCGCTTCTGATAAGCTGCCTCAAGGACAACTTCCTGCGAGTCGCTTTCGTCCTTAGCGATCTTGTCGATTTTCTCGTTGATAATAAGTTCTTTCTTAATGATACCTGCTTCGATAACATCCTTCGGCTCGACAAACACAAAACCGGCCGTATGCCTTGCTAAATCTTTTGGATCGGGCTGGATTTTTGGAGTCGCACTCATCTCAAGGATAACATCGGCGTTAATTTCATCCCGAAGCTCGTTTGTCCTCTCGGCAGTAGCCCCAACATGGCTTTCGTCAATGATAAGGATAATTTTCCGTTGTTCTCGTGTTTTGGAGAGAACATCACGGAAATTTATCTTCTCGCCGTCCTTCATTAAAATATTCTTCCAGTAGCCGGTAGAACGATCTTTTGAACGGAGCTTTTCCCAGTTCACGACAACCACTTCATTTTTAACAATCCGTTCACGCCCGCCGGTAAACTCTTCCTCAACCAAAGACACCCGGGGAGCACCCCCGAATATCTTCTCTAAGCTGTGCTTGCTTTGCAAATGAAGGTCGCCTTTACCAACTGTAACCCAGACAAAGCACATATCCTCATCAGGAAGCTCTTTTATAACTTCCTCAATGAATTTCGCCGTAATAATGGTCTTACCGCTTCCGGTCGGAGCCTGGAACACGCAGACCTTTTTCATGCCGTCTTTAGCAAGCAATTCTTTAACCGTTGAGGTAAGCTGATCAACCGCTGTTTCTTGATATTGTTTTAACTCAATATTCATAAATGCCCTCGTAGATATCTAAAATCTTCTGCGGGATTGGCTCAAGCGAAACGCCTTTCCAGTCCCGGAAGTCCTTTTTGTCAAGCCCCAGAGGATCAAGCGTAAAGCAGTATAAAATCTTTTTGCCTTTCATCTTGTCGAGATCTTTTTTGAGTGACTGTAATTCGGCACGCTCAAGGGAATAATAGACGCCCATTATGCGGTCGTTATGTTGAAAGATGCGGTAATCATCAGTTTTTTTAACCTCATCAAAAACCCCTTCCCGCAAACAAAGCATTTCCGTGCATTCCCGGGTAATGCGGACTTTAAGGCTGTCTTTACTTATTGTGCGTTTAACGAAAGAGGTTTTGAAATATTTAAGATTGCCACTCGTCCCATTTACTAATATGTTGTTCTGATTTTTATATCCACTTATCACTATTTTTATTCTTGGGTAGCACACCTCTGAGCATATACCACCCTCATCATTAGTGCATAAAATAAACGACCTCTTATCATTTTTGTCTTTGCTTAACTCTAAAATCGCTTGACCCGTTGTCCCAGTGCCAGCGAAGAAATCTAAGATAACTGCTTTCTCATGGCTTACACACTGAATTAAATGCTTTATCATCTTTTTCGGCTTCGGATAATCAAATGGAGTATCTGGTAATATTTCTTTCAAATCATTCGAACCCTCTTGTGTTGAAAATTCACTGAAATAAATACTTGGTATTGCCTTACCAACATATTCCGATTCAAACTTCTTATACCTGGGAATGTTTTTCCCATTGAGATACACTCTTTTATCTTTGAATATTGTTTCCATAGTCTTAGGCACATATGCCCAACGCCTGATGAAACGAATACATTTATTTTTATCGTCCACAACAGTTCCATTAGTTAAATTATCTCCGCTCCAAAAAACAACTGTATGTTCCAAGTAGTCAAAAACACCAATAATCTTTCCTTTAAGATTCTTTTGTTTCTTGATTAAAGAGTGTGGTTTTTTAGAATGAACCTCAATGCAATAAAGCTGATTGGGATTCCTATTTTTCGATGGGGCAGTAATGGCGCAACTTTCCCATGAACCTCGTGGATCGCTATCTGGATTCTTGAAACTTCCGTGAGCTTCATCAATCATCCGCCATGTTCTCGTTAGATGAATATTTTTGGCATATGCCAAAACGTATTCATGCTCATCAAACATCTGTGCTATTTTTGTCCCCGATCCTGTTTTTTTCTTCCAAACTATACAACCGACAAAGTTATCTTCCCCAAAAATTGAATCACACAAGAGTTTTAATTGTGCAAATTCTATATTATCGATGGAAACAAAAATCGCCCCATCATCCTTTAGTAAACCTTTTGCAAGCCTAAGCCGTTTTATCATGAATGAAAGCCACTTACTATGTCTGTAAACATCGTCTTTATTGACCCACTGGTCATTATATTTAAAGTCTTTATTCCCGGTATTATATGGCGGATCAATGTAAATAACGTCAATCTTTCCTTGATGAGTATAATTCAAAACCGATAGGGCGTGATAATTGTCGCCTTCTATGAGGATATTGACCGGCTTAGATGGATCATTATTGATCGCTTTGGCTTTGACTTCTTTTAAGACTGGCAGGGCGTTTTCGGATTCCTTTTCAAATTGTTCTTTTGTCCGCTCCTCATCCCAAATAAGACCGTATTTTTTGCGGGATTCGAGTTTCTCGACAACCTTTAACAGTTCTTCTTTTGATAGTTTTGAATAATCTTTTTCCATACTTTTAAACCTTATATTTTAAAAATTTGTCAAATATTTTTGTTCCTGTCTTTCAGGTGATCGTATTTTCTTTTCTCTTTGCTTCCGTAGGTTATCTTCTGAAGTTCCGCCGGTTCGAGGTCCGCGCAGATGATCTCCTCTATGCCTCTCGCATGCGCGAGCACCTGGCCCGTCGGGGAGACGATCATCGAATTACCGTAGTAAAGCGTCCCTTTCGGGTCTGTCCCGCACTGGTTGACCCCGGCCACAAAGACATGATTGTCGAAAGCCCTGGCCTGGTTGGTCAGCTTCCAGATCTCGTAACTTCTTAAAAAAGCCGAGGGCCTGAGTATCACTTCCGCGCCGGCATCCGCCATCTTCATCGAGAGAACGGGGAAATCCCCGTCGAAGCAGATCATGATGCCCGTTCTTCCCCATGGCGTATCGGTAACGCACACGGAGTCTCCGGGAGTGATCATCCCTCCGTTCTCTATGCGCTCCGACGGAAAAAGATGTGTTTTCCTGTATACGGCCGAGATCTTCCCTTTCGGATCGATCAGGAAGGCGGAATTGAAGATATCTTTTTTATTCTTCGCCGTTTCATAACTCGGATAAAGAATATATGTTCTGTTCGTTTTCGCGGCAGCAAGGACCGGGGCAAGAAAATTATCCGGGTTCTTGAAGGCATTGATGACCTCGGACCTTTTCATTTTATGATTGAACCCCGTTGTAGCCGATTCCGGGAACACGATGATATCCGGTTTGAATGCGGCGACTGCACGGTCGATGAACATTAGGGATTTTCCGATATTCTCCCTGATCCCCCCGCCGGAAGAGATCTGCGCGCAGGCAAGCCGTAATTTTTTCATTTCAATTCTTCTATTCGAAAGCCACGCATCTGCCTATCGACGATTCTCCGCCGACGAACCTCCACGGGAAGAAACCTATGGTGAGCCTTTTATTCAGGATCTTGTCGATCTCGCCGCCGAGATTCTCCGCATGGATGATGCTCTTCGGGAAAAGCGCCACATGCATAAGCTGATAATGATCGTCGGGGAAGATCTCGGTGAGGCTTTTGCCGTATTTTTTCTGAAGATAGGCATCGGCCTTTTTGGCAAGGTCAGGGCGCCAGTCGCGTATCTTCGTATTGAAAGGATGGTCCGCGCTCCCGCAATCAACGCCGATCCATCTTAATTTTTTCTTCATTGCCCATTCGGCGAATTCCATCGTCGGCCCCGGATGCATCATCATATATCTCTGTTCGTCCGCGCCGGGCTGGTCCCAGGCATATCTATGGTAGCCTGTATTGATGATGAGGATATCGCCTTCCTTCACTTCAACCCTTTTTTCCACATCGGCGGAAGTATAGATGCCGTAGTCCTCCGCAATATCCGAAAGGTCGACGACCACGCCGTCGGCTATGAGATAATCAAGGGGAAGGCTCGCTATATCGCGGCCCGCTGTCCAGAAATGGCATTCGCCGTCAAGATGCGTTCCCACATGATTGCTCGTCGTGAGTATCTGGCCGTTCGCGCCGTTCGATGAAAGCCTTTTGAAATACTTGAGCTGCAGCGGCTCATATGTCGGCCAGGGCGGCGTCTGAACGCCTATGGGCTGTGTGAGATCGTACATCTTCTTGAATATCATTTCATCCTCCTATTTTATCACGGCGATTTTCTTATATGCATGCGAACCGTCGGGGAAAACTATGCTGACAAGATAGATCCCCGGAACGACCTGACAGCCGGACGTGTTCTTCAGCCGCCACACATATTCGTTCCCGTGGACTTTTTCGATCGAAGCGGTCGAAAGCGATGCGGCAAGTTCTCCCGATATGGTATAGATATTTATGGAAGCGGCATCTTCGGCGACTATCGTTACATCTCCGCGGGAAGGATTGGGCCACATGATGAAGTCTCCCGCCTCGCAAGGGCTGTCGTCTATCGTCCTCACCGAGAACACTCCGAAAAGGCCGGCGGAAGCGACCTGCGCGCATATGAACCCTCCGTCCAGTTCATCGTTCAGGGGATCCCCGTCCGCATCCCCTTCTATCCATGACGGAAGAAGACGCCAGGCATTGTTTTCAAAGATATACAGTCCCAGATCTGCCGATGTCATGCCTGCCGGAAGCTCGTTCTCCGAATAGTATATACGAAGCACCGCCGGTTCAGCGAACACGTAAGAGTTGATCCCGTTGACCACGATATTCCTGAAAATCCCGAGCGGCATCTTTCCGGCCTCCCGCATTTCCGGGGCTGAAACAGGCGAAGTAATGGCGCAATCCAGAACGGCAGCGTTCTCATTTTCAGATATATCCAAACGCGTGAACGACCTGTCCGTAAAGAAATACTGCCCGGTGTGCCCGTCTCTTTTGAATCCGCCTATCGTTGGATCGCAGAGCACCTTGAGTTCATAATAGCCCGTTTCCTCCTTTACGAAAGTGAACTTGTCCCCGCCTGTCGGAGCCCATTTAAGGAAGCCCTCATTGTACGACCCGTTGAGCGGGGGAGTGCCCAGAACGACATCATTCCCGTAGGCATCGAAGTTCGAAACGGCAAGAACGCCTACAGGATCAGTATAGAATGTGAAGTTGTTAAAAGCATTAGCAATATCCTTCACATAGGAGATCACGGTCCCGTCCCCGGAGAAGCAGGGTGAATAATTTGGCGCATCCGCCCCGTCTACCAATATAAGCCGCGGATCGGTAAGCGATGTCGGCGGTTGAGCAGATCCTCCGATTATGTCTTGAATTGAAGCCAATAGATATATGTCTGTTTTCGCAACCCTGTTCGTTCTTGTGGCTGGCCGTCTCACAAAAGCGATCTTCGTATTGTCGGGACTCCATACAGGCTGATAGCATTTCTGTATCTGGGTCAGGTCCGAATAAGGGTCAGAAAGAGCGGTCATCCTGACAAGGGAACTATCGTATGTCGTATCGAACGGAACATAGCTCCAGATATCGCCGGAGATGGAAACGACTATACGCTGATCGCCGCCGGTCATATTTAAAGCATCCGTCCAATGCGGGTCCACCCATTTATAATAAGCCATTCCGGAAGTCGGCTGCATCAGCATCGATGCCCCGAGATCGGAACCGTCGCTTGACGCGGCATAGATCCGGAGAGGGTTTCCGCCTGCGAAAACGATATGGGAATCATCCGGCGACCAGCATATCTGAGACACATGCGAGACAAGGTTCCCGGCATTCGCCACGATGAGCTCGATCCCCGTGCCGTCGGAATTCTTGGTCATGATCCTGCTTATGCCGGCATCGTAAACGATATAGGCCACTTTTCTCGGACTGCCGCTGTGAGCCCAGGCGGGGAAGAATACCGCGTCGGCTCCCGTTGAAAGAACCGGTTCATATGGCCTGTCGACGGTTATCGCGAACGTATCGTCCCACGAACCTTCCGTTGCCGTTATATCGAGATCGAATACGATCTGTTGTCCGATCGGGCAGGTCGTCGAGATGAAGACCCGGTAATCGGTAAGAGATGCTCCGGAGCCACCAGCGGCAAGATCGGGAAAATTCGCGAGAGCCGTTTTAACGGTCGCATATGCGCTGGCGGTAGTCAGGATCGCCTTCACGGAAGTTGCATTGTCTATCTGAGTGTTCTTCAAAGTAAGGGTTATATCTATGGTCTCCGTAGCGTCCGTATTCCCGTCACCGTTCCCGAATGCCGAATCATCGAGGAGATGGTCATAATAGACCAGATTCACGAGTTTCGGGGCCATCTGATCTACCTGAATGGAGAATGTCAGGTCCTTCGGTCCCTGATCGGTGGTTATCTCAAGCGTGAAATTGATGATCCGGCCGGCGGGGCACAGCCTGTTCACGGAAATATTGTAGCCCGTTATCGATTCCCCTTTTTTCGTTGACACCTTCGTCCCGAGGTCGGGATATGCGGAAGAATTAGAATTGACAGTAACGTAGGTGTCCGCTTCTGATATTACTCCGCTTATGCCTGTTACATTGAAACTTTCATCGTTCTGTATCGTGACAAAAATATCCGCGGTCTCCCCGCCGTCGAGATTGCCGTCGCCGTTGCCGCCAGTTGTATCGACAATGCGGCAGGAAACATAGGAAAGGTTCACCGATGCCGCGGGAGGAGTAAGGGAATCGCCGCTTAAGAACTCGTCCCAGTTGGTCGCCGCGATCGGCAGCTTCTCGTAATCTGTGGCGTAGCTCCCGTAATTCGAAGAAAGCGGAAGATAGATGGCAACTCCGTCGCAGTTTGCATATGAAAGTCCTTTCACATAATTCGAATAGACATAAGTGGAAAAATAATTTTTAAGGTTCTGTGCCGGGGTCTTGGCATATGCCGGAAGCGCGGACGCGATCACTTTGTCCAGGAAATCCCCGAGATCCCTGTAATCATGTGAAGGCGGATAATATCCGTAGGGATCGTAGTCCTGGAGAAAATGCGTTGTATTGGTGATCAGAGTATTGATCGCAGAAGTATATCCCCCTCCCCTTGCCTGCATCATACCTGTGGCAAATGCATTCAGGAGAGCGGAGAATGTTGAGCACTGCTGCAGGTCAACCACGGAATGCGTGGGCTGACCGGATGCCACATAGGTGCTGGCCACTTTATCCCCAAGGGCTTCAGGTGTCATTGAACCGTTCGCCTGGGCTAGTGGTCCGAGCCAATTGTCGTAAACCCAGCCGTCCGCGCCTTCGAGCTCTTCCGAGCCTACATACCAGTTGGCGTAAGGGGCGCAGACTTCATTCACTTCGTACATCTGCATCAAACAGGCATCAAAGCCGATCAGTTCGATCTTTTTCCCCGTATAACTGTAGATCGAAGAAAGGGCTGTTTTAAGTTCCCCGAGGCAGACAGATATCGATTTCCCGGAGGAATCGTCATTGGAGAAATCCTTGAAAAGTCCGCCGTTCGGAGGCGTTGCGCTTTTCGTCCAGCCGTTCCCGTGATCCCAGAGTACGACAAAATAATTCGTTGCGGGGTAATTTGCATATCCCCATTTTACGAAATCCGAAAGCGTAGTCGGGCTGCCCATATCCACTTCGCCCAGATCGGAAATGGCATTTGCCGCATTCGGGGTCATTCCCGCCGTGATCAGGAATCTTTTACATGTGGTCCAGTTGTCGTATGTAGTGCTGTATCCCGCAGCGCGGTCCATCTGAAGAACGATATTGATGTTCGCATCTGAACCGACAGAGGACATTTCCAGAAAATCGGTGATCCCGTATGGTTCGAGATTATTATCGCAGTTCATATAGACCAGGATAGTCCATTTGGCGAGCGCGGCGGGAGCCGCATATATAAGAACAGATAACAATGCTGCAAGCAGAAATTTTCTTTTCATTTGTATCCTCATATTTTTTATTATAACTTTTTCGGGGATAATTTCAACTTTTCTATTATGTTAATTCAAAGTACGGGTCTCCGGAACGGTACCGGAAAAGGTTCTTTGAACGGGAGGAGCCCCGTTCAGAAAGAGATCATGTCCCTTCCTCCTGATTTGCTTTTGTAGAGCAGTTTATCGGCCCGGGCGATAAATGTTTTCATGTCATCCTCCTTTTTTATCATTGTTGCTCCGGAGGATACCGCAACGCCCATTCTCACATTATCCTTGAGTATGAATGTCGCCTTTACAAGATAGCGTATCCTTTTCCCGATGAATTTGAGCGTCTTAAAATTGATGCCGGGAAGAATTATGATAAATTCATCGCCTCCCCATCTGATCAGCACATCGTTCAACCTTATACTGTTCAATATGGTCTTTGAAACCGCATATAGTATCCTGTCGCCGGTCCCGTGGCCGTGGATATCGTTTATCTGCTTGAAATGATCTATGTCGAGATAGATGATCCCCAGATCCCCCTTCACTTTATGTTTTTCAACTTCTTCCCGGATCCGACCTTCTCCAAAATTGCGGTTTTTCGCACCGGTGAGTTTATCGTACGAGGCCGCTTTTTTTATCTTTTCCATAGCCGATATCGCTTTTATGAGTTTGCTGTTATCTGAAAAGACCTCTATGACACCTGCCATTTTCCCTTTTTCATCAAGTACCGGGGAGGTTCTGATCTTCACCGGTATCCTTTCCCCGTTCTTATGCCTTAAGAAAAGCTCCGTTTCATATTCCTTGTTCTCGGAGATTGCTTTTTTAAGGGGGCAGTTGTCTTTACAGGCCGATTCACCGTTTTCGGTGATGTGGCACAGTCCGTTCATCGAGCAGATCTTTCCCTTCATCTCTTTGAATGTGAAGCCCGATATGCGCTTTGCTCCCCTGTTCCAGAAAACGATCTTCCTGTTTATATCGGTGACATAGACGCCGTCGAAGATTCTGCCCACTATCTGTTCATAGTATTCCTTCTTCATAGCGAGAGTTTATCATATTCTCATGGCTTATTCAAGCCGGGCGGCCGCGGTCTTCTCCATCGGCCGAACATTCAGCGCAATTCATTCAAAAGATCAAGGTAATCCGAAAGAAGGCGCGTGATCAAAAAATGTTTTCTGATGTGCTCCTTTCCGTTTTTGCCCAGTTCTTTTCTCAGTTCTCCGTCATCCAGTATTTTCATGATCCTTTCCGCTGCCGTATCGTAATCACCCGTAGCGACCAGATATCCGTTTTTTCCGTCAATTACCTGAAGCGGTATGCCGCCCACGGCTGTCGCGACGACAGGCGTTTCTTTCCACAGGCTTTCGGCAATGGTAAGGCCGAACCCTTCTCTTTTGGAATTCTGAATGATCACGGAGGACTCACGCTGCAACACATTGACAAGAACATCGCTTACCGCTGTGATCATGATGATCTCGCCCCTTTTTATGAGTTCTTCCCCCTTTTTTACCGTCTTTTCATATATTATAATCCCTTCGGGGTCATCGCTGGCGGCTCCGCCGCAAAGCACCAGCCTGCAATCCCTTGCCGATCTTACCCTTTTAAAGATCTCGATCACGCCGTCGGGGTCCTTCCATTTATCGAATCTTGATATCTGGGTAATAAGGGGTTTATCCGTCGGTACGCCGAATTTTTTCAGGACTTTTGCGGTCGTAGCGGCATCGATGTCCATGTTCTTCACCGTCAGCGGATCTATTGAAGGAAAGACGATCTTCTGTTCTATGGGGATATCGGCCTTTTTGTACTTGTCATTCGAGATTATCATCATATCGTATCTCATCAGGAACAGTTTAAGAAAATGCCACAGGTCCGGATTCGGTTCAGAAAGATCAACATGGCATCTCCAGACCCAGGGCTGCTGTTTAGATCTGTACCTGATCAGAGGCAGAGGCTGCGGATCGTGTATGATCACAAAGTCGTGATTAAGATGAGTGAAGAAAGAAAAATCCTCATTTGTGCTTTCATATATCTGCTTTTTCAATTTTGTCAGGTTTATCTTCTCGCCCTGCAGAGCGTTATGGAATTTTTTCGTGATATTGTAAAAATCCTGCGTTCCGTGAATGACGCGCCACCCTGCATCCATACCGATATCGTTCATAAGAGGGATCAAAGAACGCAGTATTTCCGCAACGCCGCCGCCCATCGCGGTGGAGTTGATGTGAACAATGCGTTTCCCGTTGAGTTTCAGAGCCTTTTTAAAAATACCAAAGAGGATCTCGTCTCCGACGATATCCCTGTAGTCATCAAGACGTTTGCGCATATATGACCTCCGTATGAATTTTACTTTGTTTTTGTAAGCGGCCTTTACGGCCTTGTATTTTTAGTTTTCCGCAATACCCGTTTTTCATTGTTTCACGGCTCCACCCGACAGGCCTTTAAAGATATATCTCTGGAAGAAGAGTGCAAGCAATATGAGCGGGAGGGCCGAAATGAGAGATGCCGCCATTATATTTCCCCAAGGCAGTTCGCCGTGAAGACCTTCGAAAAGCGATATGCCTACCGGCACTGTCCGGGCATTGTGGTCCGTTGTGAGCATCAGTGCGAAAAGGAATTCATTGAAGGCGAAGATGAACACAAGAAGAAAAGTTGAAAGGAGCCCGGGGAGCGCTAAAGGGACTATGATCCTTGAAAAGGCCCGGAACCTGTCGGCGCCGTCTATGAGAGCGGCCGCATCTATGTCGCGCGGGATCTGCGAAAAGTATCCCATAAGTATCCAAAGAGCGAAGGGAAGGCACCAGGAGATATACGGGAGTATGAGCGCCGTGTAAGTATTGATGAGGCCCGCCGAGGTCATCATCCGGAACAGGTATCCGGCAAGGCTGATCTGAGGGAACATGGAAACAGCCAGCACGCCGACCATCAGTATTTTCTTTAACCGTGAATCGGTTCTTGTCAGTATATATGCGGCCAGGCCTCCGAACAATGTCGCGAAAAGAGCGCTGAAAAAACCGACGATGAGGCTGTTCTTCAAGTAAAAGGGAAAATATAGGGTTCGCTCCCGGAATATGTTCTTAAAATTTTCACAGGTAATTTCAATTCTTCCGCGGGACAGGAAATCGGCGTTTTTTGAAAGAGAAACAACGGCCATCCATATGACCGGTGAAAGATAGAACAGCAGTATCAGAGCGATGCCGGCGCCGAGAAGGAGCTTTTTAAAACCGGCTTCGTTCATATTTCCTCTTTTATCCTGCCGGCCTTGAGATAGACCATGGCAATCACAAAGGCAAGAAGGAATATTGCTACCGAGATGGCCGAGCCGTAGCCGAAATCTCCCTGCAGAAAGGCCTTATATCCGAGAAGAGATATGGAGGATGTGGTTCCGCCCGGGCCGCCGCCGGTCATAACAAGTATTACATCGAAGATCCTGAGAGCATCGATCGTCCGGAAGATAAGGGCGATCAAAAGGATCGGTTTCAAGGCCGGAAGCGTTATTCTAAAAAATCTGGCGATCATACCGGCGCCGTCGACTTTGGCTTGATCGTATATGGAGGTGGGAAGGTTCTGCATCCCCGCAAGGATGATTATGGCCACGAACGGAGTGGTCCTCCACACATCTGCCGCAACGAGCGCTGAAAAAGCTCCCGCCGGGCTGCCGAGCCAATTCTCGGGCATACCGAACAACGCTTTCATGAAGAAATTGTGCACACCGTATTCGAATTGATAGATGAACTGCCACATCCTCGCTCCGATCACGTTCGGAATGGCCCAGGGGATGAGGACGATACCCCTGATAAGCCCTCTCATCCTGAATTCCTCGTTTATTACCGATGCCGTAAGTATGCCGGCGGCCATTTCCAGAAATACCGAGACTGCGCTAAAAAGAAGAGTGAACACGACCGCTTTCCGGAATGCGGAATCTCCGGAGAGCCGTATATAGTTCATTAATCCCGTGAACTTCACCGGAAGAAATGATACATCCCTGAAAAGGCTGTTGATTAATGCCCCGATCACGGGAACGAGAACAAATAAAAGAACGAATAAAAAAAGAGGGGCAAGGAACAGAAGATCGGCCCGGTGTTTATTCATTATAAAGGGTCATGATCCTTTCAACTTCTTTCTGTGCGGCTGACAGAGCCTCTTGTGCGGTCATGTTTCTGGACAGCGCCGCATTGATATATTTTTGAACGATCTCCGAGATATGGGTATAGAATGGGGCTGACGGTCTTGCCACAGAGGATTCAAAGGCTGTTTTCAGAACCGCTATATGCGGGATCCTGGCCGCGATATCGGGATCCTCGTACAGATCCTTTCTTCCGGGATTCCATCCAAGTTCAAGGCACAATGATCTCTGCACTTCCCGTGAAACAAGGAATTTTACAAGTTCCCAGGCTTCTTCGGGAAGATCGGAGGAGCGGGAGATCCCGACATGCCATCCCCCGAGCGCTGACGCGCGGTGGCCGGATGGGCCGACTGGGAGAGGCATGATCCCTGTTTTTCCTTTTACCGGGGATCCATCCGATTCATGAAGTCTCCAGGCATAAGGCCAGTTCCTTTCAAAAAGGGCATTGCCGTTCTGGAAGAAAATCCTTGATTCCTCCTCTTTCATTTCCGTGAATGTGTTTGGCGGGGATATACCGTTATCCGAAATAAGCGCGATCATTTGTTCCAAAGCCGCAATGTTCTCCGGCGATTTCAGTGATACTTTTCCGTTTTCATTGATGATGCAGCCTCCGTAAGCTGAACTGATCTCTATAAAATTGCACACCAATCCTTCATACTGCGCCCCCTGCCATACATACCCGTAGAAAGCGCCATTCGATGAACGTTCCTTTTCCTGAACTTTTCGGGCAATGTCGATAAGGCCTAACCAGTTCGCAGGCAGATCGAGGCCGTATTTATCGAGAATGTCTTTTCTATAAAACATGATCCCCGTATCTACATATACCGGAAGTGCTACAACGGCACCCCGGAAAGTATCGGCCCGGTCAAATACGGATGAGAAGAAGATTGAACTGTCGAACCCGTCCTCCTTCATGTATTCCTGCAGAGGAAGCAGCCATCCGGAAGCGGCGAACTGACCCACCCATACGACATCCATCAGGAATACGTCGGGGTCCGCTTCTCCGGCTTTAAGGGGAATAAGCAGCCCTTGCCTTCTCTGATCAGAATCCGTAGGCTGCCTGATCACGGATACCTCCGTTCCGGATTTACGGGAGAAATCGCCGATCAGGGATTCAAGGTACTTGACTTCGCTGGGAGCGCCGCCCAGGACGATCGTAAGTTTTTTTTCCTGACGGGCGCACGAAACAATAGTAAGGATCAAGGCAATCGCAAGGCAGATATGTTTTATTAATCTCATTTTCCGCTCCTTTTGAGTTTTCTGAGCATTGCTCTTATTTCGTTGTATGTCGGTAAGATGAAGGCGGCGTTCGTGTGTCCGATCCCCACCTTTATTGATATCGCGTTGGACGGAAGTGTTCTGAATACGTCCTCATCCGTTATATCGTCCCCGACAGCAAGAATGAAATCATAGATTTTCCCAGAAATGAAATGCATCGCGGCGGATCCTTTATCCACACCGAGATTCTTCACTTCAACGACCTTATTGCCTTCCATTATCCCTATATTCAGGTTCGATGTGTATTGCAGCAATGTTTCCGTCACTTCGTTCTTTCTGAATACGATCAATTCCGGGTCGGCGGTACGGTAATGCCAGACCAGGGAATAATCTTTCTCTTCCAGCAGGGTTCCCGGTGTTCTCATGACATAAAATTGTAAAAGCGGCCGGATCGAGTCTTTCCATTTCTGTTTTATGTTCTTTGCCAGCACCCAACTCCCGCCCGCTTCACGCAACCAGACTCCGTGTTCCGCCACAAGAGACATTTTCATTCCGCCGAACCATTTTTCCAACTCGCGTTTTTTCCGGCCGCTGATCAGGACCACTTCGTTCTTTTTATCCGAGATCAATTCATTCAGCACATCGTACAGCTCCTCGTCGGGATAAGCTTTTTCGGGTTTATCCGAAAAAGGCATCAGCGTGCCGTCATAATCCAAGAGGATCAACCTGTTAACACTGGTCCGATAGCTCCCCACTATCTTCTTTGTGCTTTTGGCATCAAGCGCCTTGGACTGCAGCGAAGCTTGCCTAACTTTCACGCGCTCCAGCCTTTCCGTAAAAAGCGCGGCCCATCTCTGGACCGTAGATTCCGCAAGCAGTCCCTGCATATTCCTTATACGCTCATTCTGTTCTTTGACAGAGGTCCCGAGCGCCGCCTTTATCGCTTCACAGACCTCGTATGCGCTGTTCGGATTGACAGAAAAGGAATCCACGAGTTCCGAAGCGGCGCCGGCCATTTCACTCAAGATCAGAACACCGCCGCTTTTTTCCCTGCAGGCAATGTATTCCTTTGCAACAAGGTTCATTCCGTCACGGAGAGGAGTGACCAGGCAGATATCAGCCTGTTTGTAGAGTGCGACCAGTTCATTAAAAGGAAGCGATCTGTAAAGGTACCAGACCGGGACCCATCCGATCGTCCCGAATTTTCCGTTGATCCTTCCCACGAGCTCGTCTATGGAACCCTTCAGGGTCTTATAGGTCTTAACCTTTACGCGGGACGGCACCTCCAGCATGATTAGAACGACCTTTTCGTGATACTCCGGGTTTTTCGAGAGGAAATATTCGAAAGCCTCCAGGCGCTTACGGATACCCTTTGAGTAATCGAGGCGATCGACCGAAATGATCAGTTTCCTGCCTTTCGTTTCCTTGTGTATCTTCTCTCCGTATTTTTTTACTTTCTCATCGTGGATGGCATTGTGGAATTTCTTATAATCTATGCCCATCGGGAACGCATCAACCTCGATAACGCGGTTTGCGTGATATATCTTCCCAAGATTCGTTTCACTTCCCGTGAGACGTTTCACGCTGCTGAGGAAATGCCTTACATAATCATAGGCGTGCATCCCTATGAGATTCGCTCCGAGAAGTCCCTCTATGATCTCCTTTCTCCACGGCAGAAGCCTGAATAACTCGAATGAAGGGAACGGGATATGAAGAAAAAAACCTATCTTGGCATCGGGAAGCCGGTCTCTTATCATTTTCGGCAGAAGCATCAGATGGTAATCGTGTATCCAGATATTGTCATTCTTCCCTGCAACCTTGAGAACGGTATCCGCAAACAGTTTGTTCACTTTTACATATCTTTCCCAGGCTTCATCATCATATACTACGAATTGAGGGAAATAGTGAAAAAGCGGCCATACGGTATCATTACTGAATCCTTCGTAGTAGAGCTGCACATCCTTCTGGGATAAAGGCACGGGATAGCAGCCGTATTCCCTTGTCAGTTTTTTCCCCAGCGTCCGGCCAAACGATTTCGATGCATATATGCCGCTCCAGCCGATCCAGCGGTCCGCCGCCCTGTTGAATATCGAACTTAGTCCCGTTGCAAGACCGCCTACGCTTTTTGAAAACCTGACCCGGCCGTTCTTCTCCTCAACGGTTACGGGCAGCCGATTTGACACTATTATAAGCCTTTTCATACGGATACTCCTTTTCATTGAGGACTTGTTCGAGAATGCCCGAAAACTTCTTGGGGTTTCTCCGCTATTGAACTTAATCATTACTTACAGGTCAGATGACACTGATAAACAATGCCCCAATCTCTATTATTTTATATCATATTATCCATTCTATTTCAAATCGGGCGTTCCATGCCGCAGAAAGCGGCCGGCGCCCGTGTTGCGGCATCAGAATGTAAAGGAGATCTTATCCCTGCCTTCCGTTTTGCTTTTATAGAGCATCTTGTCCGCTCTTTCTATGAACGATTTCACCGTATCGTTCTTTTTCAGCATTGTGGCACCGGCCGATATCGTCGTAGCGCACTGACGTCCGTTATGCAAGATCATAAGCGCCTTGATAAGATATTTGATCCTTTTTGCAATGAATTGAAGTATATCTTTGTTGATCTCGGGAAGAACGACAATGAATTCGTCGCCACCCCACCTGATAAGCGTATCATCCTGACGGATGCAGCTTTGTATCGTTTTTGAAGCTGCGGCAAGCACCCTATCCCCGGCTTCATGTCCGTGAGCATCATTGATGGTCTTAAAGAGGTCCAGGTCGAGATATATCAGCCCGAGGTCTTCCGTTTCCCTGTGTTCGCCTACTTCCCTTTCAATATAGCCTTCTCCGAAATTGCGGTTCTTTGCTCCTACCAATTTGTCCGTCGTTGCAATATTCTTTAGTTTTCTGATCACATTTATCGCATTGAACAATTTCCGGTTGTCCGAAAAAACGCCTATCGCGCCGCCGATCTCTCCTTTTAAATCAACGATGTGTGTGGTCTTTATTCTGACGGGTATCCTTTCCCCTTTCCTGTTGCGCAGCATAAGAACTGTTTCGAAGTTCTTCTCTCCGTACATTACCTCCATGAGGGGACATCCTTTGTGGCAAGCGCTTTCTCCGTTATCCGATATGAAGCAGAAATTATTATCCGAACATTTTTTATTCTGCATCTCCTCTGAACTGAAGCCCGTGATACGCTCGGCGCCATTGTTCCAGTAGATGATGTGTCTGCTCTTGTTTGTTACGAAAACCCCGTCGAACATTTCCTCAATGATCTTATGATAGTATTCTTTCTTCATCCGGTTTTTTCGGCCATATATTTTTTCCGGCCGATTAAATTATTTTCCTCCTCATAAAATTATAATGAATATGTGCTGAAAAGTCAATGATATATCCCGGTCCGGAACATTCATGCCCCTGTCCGTGAAAGGGACAAAGTAAATGCGCTTTAAACACTGTTTCTTTTTATTTCCCAATAAATCGGCTCTTCGCTTTATCTGCGCAAAAAAAATGAAAAAAAGATTTTACCCGATCAGGCTAATAGATTTTTGTAATCGACGGGAGGGGCTTAAGCCCCTCCCGGATATCGATCAGAAATTAATGCCTACTCCGAAATAGATCTCAAAACCGGTCATATTGATCTCGGCTTCTTGGAAATTGGAAATATCCGGATCGGCCTCATAGGCCTCCTTCTCCTCGGGCGTAAGATTGTCCCAAAGATGATAGTCCGCCGTATCGAAGGAGTACATCGTGGTGCCGTTGATATCTCCCTGGCCTTCATAACCCGAAATCTTGCCCAACCGGCCCGTAACTCCCAAGAACAGAGAGAACATTTCGGAAAGCGCATACTCCCCTTTGACATTGACGAGCCCTGCAATACCGCTGCCTTTGAACTCTTCCGGATCAGAAAGTCCCAGATCCGTTCCATTGACCGTGTTTATGGTCTCTTCGTTCGTGATCTTGCTCATATAGTATTCGAACCCGAGACCGAGATAGAGATTCATCGCATCGCTTAAATTCATTTTGTAGTATACGTTCAATCCGAGGGGGAAGGCCCAGTTCTTCAGCTCCATTTCGTTCTCTATCACAACAGCGCCGGATGCCGTATCCATCTGCGTGTTAAAAACGGATGTAACCGTTCCGGGAATGCCGATCTTGAGCGCTACAAGAAAATCGGATATCTCCGCCCCGATCTCTACATTAGGCCCGATGAAACCGGTTATCTGGTCACCGGTTACAACAACATTATCATAGCCGAAATACGTATAAAGATCGGCCGTGGCCTGGGACATACCCTCGATCATGTCATTGAAATCCCCATTTGAGATCATCGTATATCCGCCGTTGAGGAACAGTTTGAATTTCATGTCACCCGCGGAGATAGGAACGATCAAAAGCAGGGCAAGTACGACCGCCAGCATTTTCGAGAATTTTTTCATGTCTCCTCCTTTCGATAAGATCAACTTATCATGATAAAGTTTAGTATTTTTCCGCGTAAAAGTCAATACAGAATTCCTTTATTCGGTAATTTATCGCAAATAATCAAGAAAAATATTGAAATTAGCATGAAATAATATTAAAATTAACTATGAAGATTTTCATTGTCGGTGCGACAGGATTCATCGGAAGCCATCTTGTGGATCACCTGAACAGTGTAGGCATTTCACCTTTCTGTATGGTCAGAACCGAGCCGAAATGGATCCGGGGAAAGAACTACACCTGTGTAAAATGCAGTGATTTTTCCGGGGAACATATCTCGAAACTGCTGGGCGAGGCCGAATATATCTTCTATCTCGGCGGCGTTACCAAAGCATCCTCATATGAAGAATATGTGAAGGGTAATCATTCTGCTTTCGTGGAATTCTACGAAAAACTAAAATCCTGCGGGAAGAACTGCAAATGGCTTTGCTATATCAGCACTATGGCGGTGAACGCCCCGAATCCGGACGGTAGTCCCATTACAGAGGATTCGCCTTTGAACCCCGTCTCCCACTACGGCAAAAGCAAAGCCCTCAATGAGGAATATCTGGCCGGTAAAAAGGATTTCCCTGTTCTCGTCGTCCGCCTGCCCGGCGTTTACGGCCCAAGAGACCTGGATTTTCTTGAATATTTCAAGACCGTACAGAAAGGATTTGCTCCGGTCTTCGGCAAAAAACCCGAAACATCCCTTATCTACGCCGGGGACATCGCCGAGGCACTTTTTGCAGCCATGAAAAAAGGCCTCAGCGGTACTTATTACATCTCGGACGGGAGGACTTATACATACGGCGATATAGCCCGAGAGGCGAGAAAATTATTGAATAAAAAGGCCGTTTATGTTAAAATACCCATTATTTTGGCTAAAATATTTGCCCATCTGAGCGAGCGTATAAAAGTACGCAATATCGTTAATGAGCAGAAAGTAATGGAGATCTCCGCAGGCAGCTGGTTGTGTTCGAACGCGAAGATCCTCTCGGCCCTTCCCGAATGGCGGCCGAAGGTCTTTATGCCCGAGGGGTTTAGAATGACCGTCGACTGGTATATACAGAACGGTTATCTGGAAAAAGGAGTGTGAAATGACGGGTGATCTGTTCCAAAAATGCTATAATTTCAAGGATGCCGACATGGTAAAGGACATGGGGATCTATCCCTATTTTACCCCGATCGAGTCGGCCCAGGAAACAGAGGTCTATATAGAAGGCAAAAAAGTTCTCATGCTCGGATCCAATTCTTATATGGGACTCACTTTCGACGAACGCGTTAAAGAGGCGGCGATCGAAGCTGTTAAAAAATACGGCGTAGGATGCGCCGGTTCGAGATTTTTAAACGGCACGCTTGACCTTCATCTCGAACTTGAGGAGATCCTGGCAAAATTCTTGAGAAAACCCGAGGCTCTTCTTTATTCCACAGGGTATCAGACGAATCTCGGCGTAATTACCGGGCTTACCAATAAAGATGACTATATCCTGGCAGATAAAATGGACCATGCCAGCATCATAGACGCATGCAAGCTTTCATTTGCATCAACAGTACGGTTCAATCATAATGATGCCGCCGATCTTGATCGGAAAATGGGCAATCTGCCCAAGGAGGCAGGGAAACTCATCGTGGTTGACGGGGTTTTCTCGATGGAGGGCGATATAGCCCCCCTGGATAAGCTCATACCGGTGAAAAAGAAACATAATGCCCGTATCCTCGTGGATGACGCTCATTCTGTCGGAGTTCTGGGTGATACGGGCAGAGGAACGGCCGAGCATTTTCATTTGGAAGAGGAAACGGACCTCATCATGAACACGTTCTCCAAGACTTTCGCAACGATAGGAGGCTATATAGCCGGCGAGAAAGCCGCAATAAATTATCTCAAGCATCATTCAAGGGCCCTTATGTTCAGCGCTTCTCTGCCGCCTGCGGCGCTCGGCGCGGTGAAGAAGGGTCTCGAGATACTTCAGGAAGAGACATGGAGAAGGACAAGGCTCTGGGAGATCACAAAGATGATGCGCGAGGGGTTCCAGGCAATGGGCTTCAGCACAGGCGAGAGCGTTACTCCCATCATCCCGCTTCGCATAGGCGATATGTTCACAACCTTCAAGATGAGAAAGATGCTCCTTGATGCGGGGGTTTTCGTAAATCCTGTTGTTCCGCCCGCCGTTGCCCCGACCGATTGTCTTGTAAGGACAAGTTTCATGGCGACGCATACGGACAGCCAGATGCAATTTGCGCTTGATACATTCAAGAGCATCGGCAAGGAGCTCAAGGTCATATGACGCCTAATCCCAAGAAGATCCTCGTTGTTGATGACAGCAAGTTCGCAAGGACGATCCTCGTGAACGGCCTTAAAAAAGAGGGTTTCAATGTTATCGAGGCAGAGAACGGACAAGAAGCGGTTGAGATCACAAAGATAGAAAAACCCAATCTGATAATCATGGACGTAGTAATGCCTGTCTTGAACGGCATCGAGGCCACTAAGGTGCTGAAGAACCTGAATGAAACGAACAAGATCCCCATTCTTATACTGACAGGACAGAATTCTAAGGAGGAGATACTCGAAGGTTTCAATGCGGGAGCGGACGAATATCTCTGTAAACCCTTTAAGTTCACGGAGCTCATCGCAACGCTCAAGACGCTTCTCAATCTATATAAATAGGACATGGAAAGGGACTATTACAAGATCCTCGGCGTTTCGAAGAACGCCAGCACGGAAGAAATAAAGAAGGAATACCGTAAACTCGCGATGAAATGGCATCCGGATAAGAACCCGGAGAACAGATCACAGGCCGAGGACGAGTTCAAGAAGATCAATGAGGCGTACAGCGTCCTTTCCGATCAGGAGAAGAGAAGGATATACGACCTGTACGGCACAGATGGCCTGAAAGGGCAGTACGGAGAACATTATGAGGACGAGTTCATTTCATCCCTTTTCGAGGGATTCGGTTTTTTCGAGAACTTGTTCGGGGGTTTCGCTCAATCGAACAGAAGGAAAGGCTCGGATATTCAGTACAATATCACGATCGATTTCAATGATGTTGTGAACGGCGTGAAAAAAGAGATCGAATACGACCGGGAGATCCCTTGCCCCCACTGTAAGGGTACGCGCGCCGATTCCCCGGACGATATCCTTGAATGTCCTCATTGCAACGGTAAGGGAAAGATCCGGAACAGACAGGCCTTTTTCGTTATTTCTCAGACCTGCCCGTACTGCGAGGGGACGGGAAAAACAATAGCGAAGATGTGCAAACTGTGCAAGGGGAAGGGGTTCCAGAAACAGCGTGAGAAGATGACGATAGAAATTGAACCGGGTATTGACGAAGGGAGTGTTCTTCTCTACAGGGGCAAAGGAAATTCCATCTCCAAAGACAGGCCGGCAGGGGACCTTTATGTGGTGCTTGACGTGAAGAAGGACAATATATTCACGAAAGACGGCCTTAACATCCTCATAGAACTCCCCTTACCGTTCACGGCCGCGATACTCGGGGATACCGTCGATATCCCTTATTTCAATAAGGAGAAGATCTCTATCGATATCCCTCCCAAAACGGGCAACGGGGACAAGATCCGCTTAAGAGGGCGTGGAATTAAGAAAAGCGGTTACAGCGGAGATCTCATCGCGACCGTACGGCTTATTGTTCCGGACAGAATAAACAGAACGCAGGAAAAGGTCCTGAACGAATTCCACCGTCTGACGAAGAACAACTATTCCGAACTCGAGAATTTTAAAAATGCGCTCAGTAAAAGGTTCAAGAAATGATAGATATTAAAATTCTTCTTAATGATCCGGATTCGGTGCGCGCGAATATCAGGAAACGATTCAAGAATATCGATATTGACGGGCTTATCGATGCCGTGACCAGGGCGAATAAACTCAAAGCGGAAGCGGACGATCTCAGATCCGGAAAAAAGAAACTCAGCCGGGAATTCTCCCAGGCCATGTCCCGAAAAACGGGTATTGAAGATATTAAAAAGAAAATAGAGGAGACGGACGCCAGATTGACCGCGATCGAGAATGAATCGGCAGAGCTTGAAAAGATCAAAAGTGATCTCCTTCTTCGGATACCGAATTTCCTTTCTTCCGATGTGCCTGAAGGTAAGACCGAGGATGAGAAGAAGATCGTTTTTGAGGGGCCGGCATTGAAAGAGCCCGGATCCCCCGTCAAACCTCACTATGAGATCGGCGAGGAAAGAGGAATTATTGATTTCAAGGCGGCGGCCGAGATGTCCGGGTCCCGTTTCGTGATATTGAAGAACAAGCTCTCCGCTTTGAACAGGGCGCTTATCACTTTCATGATGAACGAGAACGGCAAGAACGGATATGAGGAGGTATATCCTCCTTTCCTTATAAAAAGGGACATGCTTAAATACACCGGCCAGGTGCCGGACAAAGAGGAGGACCTTTATAAGATCGAAGGCGAAGACCTGTATCTGATCCCGACGGCGGAAGTATCGCTCGTGAACTATGCCGCTTTCCTGGAACTCAAGGAAGAGGATCTCCCCAAAAGGATGATGGGGTTCACTTCCTGTTTCAGAAAGGAGGCCGGTTCATACGGCAAGGACATACGCGGGATGATGCGCGTTCATCAGTTCGACAAGGTGGAGCTCGTTTCGATCTCTGTTCCAGGAAAAAGTCCCGCTGAGCATGAAAAAATGCTTTCCGATGCAAGCTCTCTTTTGACAAAACTCGAACTACCCTACCGTGTGGCACTCCTCTGTTCGGCGGACACTGTTAATACCTCCTCAAAAACATACGATATAGAGGTCTATCTGCCCTCGCAGGGAACATACCGCGAGATCTCATCCGTTTCATCATGCACGGATTATCAGGCCCGGAGAATGAACCTGAAATACAGAACGGCGGATGGCGGGAAAGCCCTTGTGCATACACTTAACGGTTCTGCGCTGGCAGTAGGACGGACCCTTATCGCGATCATGGAGAATTACCAGAATCTCGACGGGAGCATATCCGTTCCTGCGGCGCTTGTTCCTTACTGCGGCTTCGACCGGATATAATGCTCCGTTATCTTTCGCTTTTTCTCGCGCTTGTATTTTACGGACTTTCAACAACGCTCCAGAAGAAGGCCTTGAAATACATTTCCCTCAGGAACATGCTGAAGATCCATGCTTATGTCACGTTCATACTTTACGCGCTGTTCTGGTATTTCTTTTCCCGCGAGTACAGAGCGTGGCCTTATTTCTATCCGATGCTTTCCGCCCTGACTTCGGCGCTCGGTTTTATTCTCTACTATGAAGCGCTGAAATTCTCTTCCGCTTCTCTCGTTGCGCTCATTACTTCGCTTTATGCCGTAGTGAGTTTTGTGCTTTCAGTGATCTTCCTCGGGGAATGTCCCGCGTGGAACAATTATACCGGCTTCGCTCTTATCATCGCGGGGCTGCTTTTCATCTATAAAAAAGGGTCCGGAAAGAATATCTCCTTCAAAGGCCTGATCCTTACTCTTTCGGCAACAATACTCTGGGGGTGCTGGGGATTTTTATCTAAGAAGGCTTATGAGCATGCCGGCGAACCGGAACTCCTCGGCTCTTTTGCATTAATGGTCATTTTGATCTTCAGCCTTTACGCGGGACGGCTGAAGAAAGATGAGGAGGATTCCGCAACAGTGCACAGAGGGGATAAGGTCGCGATCCTGTCCGTCGTGATCACGGCCGCGGCATCGCTTCTTTTCTATTTCTCCATAGGCCGCATGCCGGCCACTTTCGTGATACCCGTCATATCGGGATACCCGCTGATAACGATCATCTCCGCCGCGGTCCTTCTCAGGGAACGTTTAACTGGAAGGCAATTGTTCGCCTCGGTGCTCATCATCTGCGGGATAATGCTGTTTTTTATTTTTTAGGGTCTTTTCTGCATTTCCGCCCTGAAGAGCCGGAATATAAGAAAAATGGTCCCGGGACTACCTGACAAAGGTCCTTAAAAGGGCATACTGGAAAAATGAATGGACGAAATAAATGAGGGCCAGAGTCCTGCCGGTATCCGAAAAAGTGTATTTGATGAAAAAGAACTGCCCGAAGAAAATAATGAACAATAAGATGTCGAGAACGGCAATGATCTTCAGTGTTCTCTTAAAAAGAATGATCAGAAGGGATATTGCGAAAGGCATTAAAATAATGAAGAGCATGACCGTGTTTAAAGGATTCCGGCAATTCACGCCCTTCAGCGCTCCAATATGAAATGAGCTCAGCAATACTGCCGGGAAGGTCAAAAACCTTATTATTGGATACATGAATTTCTGCTCATCCAGGAATTTCATAAAATGGTCTTTCATTCCATTTCCTTTTTCATTTTTCGTACCGTCAGCAGGTCTTCGTACGCCTTTTCAAAATAAGGATTTTCGGGATGCTGAGCGTGAAGCATTTCATAGAGTATCAGGTTCTTCCCATTCATTTTCCCGTAGAGGATATCATTTATCCTGATGAGAAGTTTCACTGCGCCGGCATCGTATTTCCAGATCTTTATGCTTTTCTCGAGGGCTTCGGCGGCCTTCAGATATTTTTGTGTATTATTGCCGGTCAGAGCCTCGTAATAGAGATCCTCGCCCTTGTTCCTTAAAACACCTGCCGGGATAAGTATAAAGGACATAACTATGAAAAACGCCGCAAGGAGCAGGCTAATGATCTTTAAGGCTTTTTTTTGCATATCTGATCGCTTCCCTTTTCGTTCTTATTTTCCCCTCATCCCTTAACTCGCAGATCCTCCTTATCATCTTACCTACCGAGGGACCTTCCTTGTACCCTATCTTGATGAGGTCCTCCCCTTTGAGGCTGAATGCCGAGAACTCCGCATTTTTAATGGCTGCAACATCCGCTCTGATCCTTTTTACAAATGCTTCCTGTTCCATATCGGGGCGGTCATGCGCCGCGGCGCCGTCGGCAAGGAAAAGAATGAACGCGGCTTCTATATCGTCCCCGGCTTTCCGCAGGAATTTTCGGACCGCTTTAAGCTGGAAATTCTCCGAGAATTTCAAGTAGGCAAGGTCCATATGGTTCTTTATATGTCCCGTGATCGCCGATATTTCCCTGTTCGAGAAATGAAGGGCTTCGAGTTCTTTGGCCGCGATGTCGCCTCCCAGGGTCTCATGTCCGTGAAAACGGGTCCGGCCCTCTACATCCTTTGCCGCAGGGTGTTTCCCTATATCGTGAAGAAGCGCAGCCAGTTTCAGAACAGCGGGGTCGCCTTCATATACGAAACGCGACATATAGTATTCCGCCCAGCGGTATGCAAGAATGGAATGCCGGTAAACGTCGAAACTGTGGTATTCGTTCTGTTCCAGTCCCTTAAGAAGGGAGAGCGATGGGAAAAGCCGCGATAAGATCCCTTTTCCCTCTATTTCTTTCACCGCATCGAAAGAATTCTCGAAGGTCATGATCTTCTTGAGCTCAAGGACGATCCGCTCCACCGAAGAATCGAAAAGATGTCCCGTTTCGAACGCATTGATCAGAGATCCCGTCCTTTTATCGGGGATCAGCTTGGGGAATCTCAGAAGATACCTGTAATATCTTAGAAATCTAACCGGATCCGCGGAGAGGAAGTCCGGCGTGCAGCAGCGCAGGGCGCCGCTTTCAAGGTCGTCGATCCCTCCTAAAGGGTCCCTGATCTCGTTCTTGCCGCAATCGTAGAATATCGCGTTCACCGTGAAATCACGGCGCCGGGCATCCCGGTCGATGCTTCCTGCGATCTCGCTGATATCGAAGTTAATGCCGCCGTGAATGAACTTGATGACCTTATTGCCTTTTTTGTCCTCAATGAGATGAAGCTTTCTCCCAAGAACCTTTTCGAGCGATCCCTTGAAGGCCGGAAGGTCCGGTACGGCACAATCGATATCGTCCGTGTTCTTCTTGAAATGAAGAGACGGCATCAGCCCTCCCACTATAAAGATACTCTTTCTCAGGGTCACAGGTATCTCGTTGAAGAACCGGGAGCCTGAAATGTACTTTTTTACCCGCGCCGTTATTTCCATCTTTTCTCCAGGATTTCCTGATATATATCGTAGATGGCCTTATATCCGGCAAAGGCTGTAAGATGATCAAGATAGGAAAGCATCCTTTTTTCGTAAAACCTGAGATATGAGGGTTTGCCTTTTTCGTTCTTCAGATAGGCGAATGTCCCGAGCACCTTAAGGCACCTCTCTAAGGCAAGCACTTTCACATAGTGAATGTCGCGGTCGAGGAAAGGCATGAACATCTCCCTGTTATTCCCGTGATCGACATATGCGTCCCACATGAAAGAGACCCTGTCGTAGAAATAATTGCCTACCCTGAGATCCTGGTGATCGAGAATGCGGAGCTCGCCTTTAAAAATATATATGTTCCTGGAATGGAAATCCCTGTGGATGAGCGTTTTGTCCGGCCTGTCCAGGAAGACCGCAATATCCTCGTATTCCGTGGAGAGCGCCGCTTTTTTTCTCCTGCTCAGCCTTATGCCCGTTTCCTCTGAGAGATACTTTTTTTCGAAGAATTGAAGCTCCCAGAGGTATTTATCGCGGTCGAACGGCTCCCACTGAGGACGATATTTCTTCCGGGGAAGCGTCGCGAAAGCAGTGAGAAGGTCTTCGATCCGACGGCGCCATTTTCTTATCTTCCCGCCATTTTTAAGATATGAAAAAAGGGAAAGGTCCCCAATATCTTCGAAGACTATTATTCCCGCTTTTTCGTCCAGAAAGAGCATCTTCGGAACAGGGATCAGGTGCTTTTCTAAAAATTCATTGCTTTTGATCTGGGCTTTCTGGTATGCTCTCTCTCCGAGGTTCTCCTGTATAATAACGGAGCTTCCTTTTTTTATAATCGCCCTGAAATAGTTCCTTTCCGAGGCGTCTCCTTTTATCTTTTCCATTGAAACGATACCGATCGCTTTTACGGTTTTAGCGAATTTTTCTTTATTCTGCTCCATCTTCGATCTTCTTCAACAGGTATTCGTGTATTCTTTTTTGCGCATCCTTAATATAGATATCATCCTTGAACGGTTTGAAAACCTTTGATATGCCCTCAAGGGTCCGCTTCTGTTTCGGAGCATACTTCTTTTCTGAAAGCGAAGATACTTGGGAAACCGCAAGATAGAATAGAGAGAGCGATTCAATATAGTTCTTTACGGAATCCCTGAATTTGAGCGCGGTATTGCCTGCCATGGAAACGAAATCCTCCTGGTCGGCCGAGACCGGGATCGAATATACGGAAGAAGGTGCGGCGAGCTGCGCATTCCTGTTGGCAAGGGAGGCCATCGCATACTGAACGATCATAAGGCCGGAATTAAGACCCGGTGACTTCGTGCCGAACGGCGGAAGCTCCGAAAGACACGGATGTATGAGCCTGTTCACTTGCCTTTCCAAAAGAGAAGTCGCTACCGATACGGAGACCGCCGCGGAATCCAAGGCAATGGCAAGAGGTTCTCCGTGGAAATTCCCTGCGGAAAGGTATATGTTCTTTTCGGGGATGAACAGAGGGTTATCCGATACGGAATTGAACTCCGTCTCGATCATGGACCTCACATAGTTCAAGTTGTCGTATACTCCTCCGAGTATCTGGGGAACGCAGCGTATCGTATACGGGTCCTGGGTTCTCAATTTATCCTTGAAGATGGTCCGCCCGCGAAGGTTTTTCCGGATCGCATCATTTGCCGTTTTTATACCGGAGAACGGCCTCAGGTAATGGACTTCTTCGGAGAACTGCCCTTCATTGACATTAAGGAGCTCGCAGATCACCGAGAATGCATCAGTGTACAGCATCAGCGCTTTCATGAATTTATAAAGGTACAATCCTCCGATCGATGCGGTGAACTGCATCCCGTTGGTGAGCGCAAGGCCTTCCTTGGAGTCAAGTAGCGGGTCCTTTATCCCGGCAATGAGAAGCCCCTTTTGAGCGGGAATATGCTTCCCTTTGTAGTAGAACTCCCCTTTGCCGTATAGAACGGAGAAAAGATGGGCCAGCGGGACGAGGTCTCCGGAGGCTCCCAGAGAGCCCATCTCATACGATACGGGAACCAGTCCGGCATTTAGCATTTTCAGCATATTCTCTACGAGAACGGGCCTTACGCCGGAATTACCTTTTAAAAATGTTTTAACCTTCAGGATAAGCGCTCCGCGGCAGATATCCCTCTCTGCACGGTCACCGGCGCCTGATGAATGGGAAAGGATGATATTTTCCTGCAGTTTTTTAAGATCTCGGGGACGGATGCTCACCTTCGCCAGTTCGCCGAAGCCCGTGTTCACTCCGTACATCCTACGCTTTTCTTTGATCATCTTCTCTACGAATTTCCTGCATTCGGCGACCTTTTTCATGTCTCCGGCAGGAACATCAATCTTTTCCGCTCTGATAAGAGCGTAAAAACCGTTTATATCAAGAAAGGAACCGTCAAGCTTCATATCGTTTCTCCCTCGGCATTGCCGCCTTTTATATATGATACCAGAATTTCGAATATTTTAAAACTGATGTCCGGATTGTTGAGGATAAAGATCCTGAAAAGGTCTTTAGGTATCTCTAGCATAACGGATTCTTCAAGCGCTTTAACGGAGGCAAGCGTTTCGCCTTCCGAGAGTATGGAGAGTTCCCCGAACCACCCGCCGGGATAGAGTCTTTTAATAGGCGAGTTTATCATGCCCGAGCGCCTGAAAACCTCTACGCTGCCGTTTTTTACGATGAATATCTTCTCTCCCTGCTGGCCTTCCTTGATGATGAGATCGTCTTTCTTATACTGTTTTTCTTTGGCCATCATGGCAATGACCTCGAGCTTGCTCACCGGGATGCCGCTGAAAATGTCAACTCCCTTTAATAGGATAAGGTTTTGAACCATTCTGTCCATGAACTCGTTCTCCTTTTTAATGAACCGGTCCTCGTAGCTTTTTAAAAATCCGTATTTACCGGTTATGTAATTTATCACCGAGCTCTCGTTGGAGGCAACCTCAAGAGGTTCTCGGCGCTTTATCTTTTTTATCGACCTCTTGCCGATGATGATATCTGCTATCTCGAATACCTCGGCAAGTACGGCACTCTTCACACCCCGGGTTTTCTGAATTTTTTCTTCGTAATAAAGAAGTATCTCCGATGTTATATATGGCGTTTTCAGATTAAGTTCCTTCCAGAGCCCGAAATCCTCTTCGTCCATGAAATAACAAAGGGCGGTCTGGATCATATTAAGGCACTTCTCGTGCATATAATCGTAATAGAAAGGATCAAATTGCTGATGGCCGAGCACTTCCTTGTATAGAAGAAGGAAAAGCCACAGTTCCCGGATCTCTTTCTCTATCACGGAATAGGCCGCATTTATCCGCAGCCGCATCCTTTCCCCGAATGTCGAGAGATTCAACACCTGATATTTCAGGTCGTCGGACATTTCCTCGTAGTGGGAATACAGAAGAGCGTTTAATTCAAATAATTTATATGCACGTATCAAGAATATCAGATCTTCCGCCGCCTTGGCCGAATATTCCGCTTTTGAAGTGTCATACTCGATGAAAGGTGCCGTATATGGCCTTTCCATGACCGCCGCGATCACTTCGTTCAGGGAGGAGACCTTGATCTTTTCTCCGCTGACCTTTCCGTAAAGTACTTTAGCGCGGTCAATGGTCATCCGGCGCAGTACTTCTTCCATGCCGGGAAGTTTATCTACGGCTGCTGGGGTGATCTTATTTTTGGAAAGCAGGGCCAGCACCAGCTCCGATCTGAACAAGAGACCGCAGGATGCCGAATATTCAAGAGCCTCTGCTTCCGTATAAATTTCCGCAAGATAGGCGGAAAGCGATTCGGGATTGCGTATGCTTTGTACTGTGACGAAAGGGACAAGTTCTTCCGGCGGCAGTTTTTCCCTGTTCTTTATCAGCCTGTATATACGGAATTCGGGATCTTTTTCGGCAAGCGCCACCCCGTCGGGGAACGGTGTGACCGCAGTGTAACTGAATTCATCGCTTTCTATCTTGTTGGACAGAAGTTCATTTTCCGTTTTGATCTTCTTATAAAAAGCCTTGAAGTATTCCTTCCGGAGAAAAAGCGAGGCGACAAAGTACAGGAAGGCGGAAGCTGCCGTTATGATAGTAAGCGCTCTGAGCGGAATGCCTCTTATCCATAAGAGGACCGTCCCTGCAAGTATCATTGATCCGGGCCTGAGGACCCCCTCCACGAACGATATGATCTTGCCTTTATAGAAAAGAGGGAAGGGATTGTAGCCGAATTGTACTCCGGGTTCCTCGAAGAGTTTTTTGAAAATATCGGCTCCCATTTTCACTCCGAGGGTCCCGTAGAAAGAGTTGATGGGAATGATGAAGATTGAAGCCAGGGTCATCGCGGCCGGGAAGATGATAAAGATATTGATCGTGCCGATGAACGGGATGAGCCTTGAGAACAGAAAATTCTGGAAAAGGGAAATAGAAGTGTTTATAATGCCGTTCAGCATGCCGAACCAGACGGACATATCTTCCGCCTTCAGGCCGATCTCGCTCAAGTTCTTTCTGAAATTGTAATCGACAAGGACCATGAAAAAAACGGATAGAGCAATGCTTACGGTGAACCACATCAGGTACTTCGATCTTATTGAGAATATCTCCTTGAGTTCCGTCTTAACTTTTTTGGGCATGACCTTCTCGAAAAGATCGTTCTTTAAAAAACTCCTAACATTCCTTTTCGGAAGTGTCCTGTGATAATATATGGCCACAAGATTGAAGATAGAGGCGATGGGAAGGTAATAGACCAGTTTTACGAACTTGAAATACCTGGAGACGAAGGCTATGAAGAAACTCGTGAATCCGACGGCGGCGGCGGCGCCTGCCAGGATGAAAGGGATCACCTTTTTCCTTTCCTTTGAATCCATTCCTTCATTGATTATCGTGTAATACAGAATGAGGAACACGGCAAGGAAAACATCCTTGTAGAGAAAAGCGAAGAAGTATAAAAGACCGCTTTTCGGGAAAGCCCAGAACAGGATATATAGCGCACCCGAGATGGCCAGCAGAATATTGAGTATCCTTCTTTTTTCGATCCTTGAGGTGAATAGCGAAAAGAGAAGAGAGAACAGCATTATGACCATCGGGCTCAGTATATATATCTGAGGAAGATGGCTAAAACCTGTACTGTTCAGAAAAAGGACATCGATGGCATTGTTGGCGAATGCGTACCCGATCATGGCGTATTTCAGAACCGCGCGGTACCCGGCCGCCATGAAGAAAGTCCTTTCATCTATCCCGAACGCTTTCGAATAAATATCCTTAAAGTCGATCTTAGCCACGCGTGTTCTTGATGTCTTTTTCTATGATCGCTTTGAGATCGTCCTTGCTTCCTACCTTTTTTAGATTCCTTACGAACTTTTCCAGATGAATGCTCAAAGTCTCTCCGTATATCTCTTTGGTGAACCCGTCCATCCAGATCTCAAGATGGGTATCTTCTTCGGGAAGCATTGATGCGGCGCCGATGCAGGCCAAAGAGAAGAATTTCTCTCCGCCGTAATACGAGTATCCCGAATAAACCCCCGGCTTCGGAAGTATTTTATTCTGAACATTGAGATTGGCCGTGGGGAATCCTATGATGCGGCCTTCCTTCTTTCCATGCATCACTGTTCCGGAGATCATATATTTACGGCCGAGAAATCTTTCCGCTTCGTCAAAGCGGCACTCCGTGATGAGCGACCGGATCAACGATGCCGAAACGGGAGTGCGGCCCATCCTGAATATGGGTGCAATATTTACATCAATATTTTTCTTTTTTAAATGATTCCTGATGAATTGGGGGTGACCGCGAGCCTGATTCCCGAACTTGAAATTCCTGCCCACAACGATCTGCCTGACATCGGTAAGCCTCATAATGTAATCCACGAAATCCGGTGGTGTCATTTTAGAGAAATTCGCTGTAAACTCGACAAAAAAAACCGTATCGATGCCCTGCTCTTCAAAGATCTTGATCTTCTCGTCATATGTAGTGAGAAGAAAATTGTCGGTTCGCGAATGCAGGACTATCTCAGGGTGAGGGTAGAAAGTGATGATCCCTATCTTCTCATTGTCTTTTTTCAGGGACCGGGCCTTCTCTATAAGCTTCAAATGCCCGGAATGCACGCCGTCGAAATTTCCGATGATGAGAATATGCTCTTCGGCAAGAAATGTATCGGGCCCCCAGAATATCTTCATTTAAAGAGTGATCTCGTACCCTCCTCTTGTAAGTCTGGTCACATTGTATTCTTTGTCGATGGTCACTTCTATCTTGAAGGGTGAAATGGAAATAACATTACCTTCCTCTCCCCTGCTTTTGATCTTTCCTGAAACATTCACCACATTAAAGCCGGTGGTCTGGGCCGCGGCGGCATTATCAATGCTTCCCGCACCGGCATCATCCGTATAGAGGGGGATATGCATCCTCAATTTAAATTTTTCCGTTTTGAGAATGTCGAGTTCCTTGAGAAGATAATGCCATGATGCCGGGAGATCCGGGAAGAATATGCCGTCGGAATCCTTGTTCTGGGCGGGGATCTCCTTCAGTATATCGCCGGTCTCATTGTAGATATTGAGAAGCGTCTCCTCTTCCTTTGTGATCTCGTATATCTTCTTGTGATCACGGTCCGTTACGCGGAGTTTTTCTATGAATCCCTTTTCATCGATCAGGATCTGCATCTCCTTATTAAGTCCCTTTAAGAACGTTATCTTGAAAAGGAATACGTTCCTTGAGGATCCATCTACGTCCTTCTTGGAGGTAGAGAGCAGTACTTCTTTCATTTCTGCGGTTTTACCGTCCGTTTTACATTTATACGACACGGAAACATTAGGCTTGTAGGCTTTAATGAGCAGGCCCAATAATGAAATAATAAGGAAGATCAATTGGAGTTTTCTAATTTTACCCTCTCCCCGGTCTTTCTGAATCTGAAGTAATCCGATAGGATCCGCCGATGATCGAATGCGATCTCTTCAGGCAGACCGCCCTCTACAAAGATGCCGGCCTCGGCCGCGTCGTCCGCAGCCCGGGGCGTTCCCGATGCTCTGGCAATAAATACCGTTGCGATCGTGTGATGCCTTGGGTCCCTGGCCGGGCTGGAATAAGTGAAGAATTGCTCCAGAAGCGTCACCTTCAGGGATGTCTCCTCTTCAGCCTCTCTTTCCGCGGCGTCCTCAAGCGATTCCCCGTGATCAATAAAACCCCCGGGAAGCGCCCATCCGTATGGAGGGTTCTTCCTTTTAATGAGAACGATCCCGCCCCCGCCGCATTCAATAATGATATCTACCGTCGGGAACGGATTTCTCGGATTATCCATTTTTTTATCCATTTTGTTATTATATGGTTTTATCTCTTTATTTTCAACTTTTTCCATACATCGTCCATGCGCCTCTCTATGGTGAGCATATATTTTTTAATATTCGCATCACCTGTAAACTTAAAGGCATTTTTTATGCCAATTACATGATGGCACGGAACGATAAGGGGCAAGGGGTTAATAGCCATACAGCTACCCGCAAATCTTCCACCATTGGGGAATCCGGCTTTTTTAGCCAATTCTCCGTATGTAAGCACACTGTCCCAATTTTTATATAATGTCATAAGAAGCCTGTACTGATTTTTCGTAACACCGGTTATTTTAAAGGGCGGCATCTCTTCAATGTTCCCGGTATTGAAGTAATTTCGGAATACTTTATCGTATACGCGGGTTGTCGGGACCGGTTTTGCATCGATATCCAGAAGCGTTCTCACAATATCCTTACCCTCTGTCCAGTAAACGAATGTCCAGTCGGCATATGGCACGATACCTACTTTTTCCATGATCACCTCCTTCTGAAAACCGCCATCGAGAATCCCACGGGGAATTCGGCATTCGGGATTATTCTCAGATAATTGTCCTCCCTGAACTTTTCAAGCTGTGCGGGAATATTCGCATTATCCGCAAAAAGAGAACTTCTATTCTCCACTTCGGCGATGACGTCTTTGATCTCTTCTTTTAAAAAGCTGCATACCGCATAGATTATTCGGCCCTCCTTCTTGATGAGCCGCTCTGCGTTGAGGATCAGGTCCACCTGCAGCCTCTGAAGTTTCGATATGCCGCCCGCCTTGAGTTTATATTTCACATCAGGCCTTTTGGAGATAACGCCGCTATTGGAACACGGCGCGTCGATGAAAACCGCATCGAAAGGCATATGCGATGCGAAAGTCCTGCCGTCGACGGAAAATGCGCCCGAGACCTTGATCTCCCAATTCTCAATGTTCTTTTTAAGCTGTTCGAATCTTCTGGATTCGGGTTCGTTCACCGTAATATCGATCTTACCGCCGCAAGCCGAATAGATCATGAAAGCCTTATTGCCTGGGGCGGAACATAGATCGAGTATTCTTTCGTTCTTCTGCGGATCAAGAAGAAGGACAGGTAATAGCGATGTCTTTTCAAAGATGACGATCAGCCCGTTCGCGGCCGCTTTACGGGCCTGTTCATGTTCTTCTATCTCAAATATCCCGGGGTATACTTCCTTTCCTTTTAACGGGCACATCTCCTTCTTGAAGCGGTTCTCCATGAAAACGGACGGTGTTTCCGCATTGAGCGTTATGAACAATTCTTCCGTTTTGGATTTATTCATCTCCTCGGAAAGGGCAACGGTGAAGTCGATCGGAAACGAATACCTTGTGGCCATTTCCCTGATTTTGTTCTTCGGAAGTTCACAATTCTCTATTTTGCCGTCCGTTTGTCTCAGGATCTCCCTCAGCATGAAATTGAGAAAGCCCTTATCCTTCTTGATCCGGGACAGCTCCACCCATTCATTCACGACATGATGCGGCTTCACGTTGAAAAAGATATCGTACAGGGCACAGAGCATGATCGAGCGGCTGTTCTTGGAAAGCTTCTGTCCCTTCTTGAGAGGAATCTCCATAATATATTCGAGCAGGATTAGATTCCGGATTATCCCCGTTACGGAACTGTAGAACGACCTTTTAACGGGAGCGCTGATGAAATTCTCCAGATATCGTTCTCTGAACTCGTTCAGATTGTCGCGTTCCGGATTGAATTCGTCAAAAAAAGCCGTTAGCGCCTCTCTTTCATTCATCGCCGATAACCTTTATATGCACCTTTCTCGTGCGGGGTCCGTCGAATTCACAAAAGAAAACGGCCTGCCATTGTCCCAGGATGGGAATGCCATTTTCTATGATAAGCGTTTTGGAAACCCCGACGATCAAGGATTTTATGTGACTGTCCGAATTGCCTTCTGCGTGAAGGAAGGCTCCGTTCTCCGGAACAAGTTTGGAAAGATGGGCCAATATATCAGTTTTAACGGCGGGGTCGGCTCTTTCATTGATCGTTATCCCGGCCGTCGTATGTTCGCAATACACGATAACGATCCCGTTCTTCACTCCGCTTTTTGCCACAGTATCCTTAACCCGGGCCGTAATATCCGTCAGTTCATTACGGCGGGCCGTTCTTATGTCAATATGCTCGAGCATATTCCCTCCGTCCCGGTATATCCCGGAAAATCATCCGTTATGCCAATTTACATTTGCAAGACAAGTACCGAGCGATACGTTTGAAGAGATCCCGCGAAAACCAGCGCTATATCGTATCTGTTGAAAAAAGTGAATTATTCCGCTTAATGATTAGCTTTTGCCTTTCTTATGAAAATACATCGCAAAGAGTATAAGAAGGCCGGATAACATGAAAAAGCTTCGCGGAGCTGTATTGAACGTGATATTCGACAGCATCGGATAGAGTATCTTCGCGAGAACCCCGATCAAAAGAGAGATCAACGAAAGAATGAACGCGATCTTTTCACAAATTTTCATACGGTGTACCTCCAATTCCGTGAAATTATACCCGTTAATTCCGGAAAAGTCAATGTTTTTTTTTATTATCATTTTGGCATTCCGGGCATTTGCGGCATGAAAGGATCCGTGATAAACAGTATTTCTTACTTCCTTTCCGGTAAAAACACAGTATTTTTACCCTTGGAGCTCTTCCGGACTTGAGATCATCTTTTACGGCGTCAAACGGGAGTTTGCCGGGTCAATTCACGGATGTAGGTTTATTGAAAAAAAACTTTAAAGTGTTATAATAGCACGTTGCTTTCACGGAGGCTTATATGCTCTATCTTATGGTCATCATCTCGTATTTTGTGCTTCTGGTGCTTCTGGGCATCTTCAATGCGAAGAAAGCGTCGAAATCATCCGATGATTACCTTATCGCAGGGAGGTCGCTCGGCCTTATGCTCGCCACGGCTTCCATAGTGGGAGAATGGCTTGGGGCGATGAGCACGATCGGCACGTCCGAGAGAGCTTTCTCGAGCGGTTTTTCGCCGATGTGGTACAATCTCTCCACCGCGCTCGGAATGGTCATTTTTTCAGTAACTCTCGCTTCGATCTACAGAAAGAACAATGTGCACACTGTCGGCGAAATGGTCGAGAAGATATACTCTAAAAGCGCACGCATCTTCGTTTCCCTTGCCCTCGTGATAGCGTTTTTTGTTCTTTCCTTCATTCAACTCAAAGGCATAGGGGCCATGCTTTCCAGATTACTGTCATTTGATATAGGCAATTTTCATGTCCATGTCTCCCCTGAATTGTCCATTGTTATCGCGGGCATCATTGTGACCGCATATGTATTCTTCGGAGGCCTTTGGTCTATCTCGTCGACGAATGTGCTGCATGTCGTGCTGATGTATTCAACTCTCATTCTGGCCTTCATTGTCGGCCTCGTAAAGGTCGGCGGATATCACGGTCTTTTCGAAAAGATCGGTGCAGCGCTGGCAGCGCATCCTGACTGGTTCAGGAAGGCGACGGTAGCATCATTCAAATCCCCTGTTGGCATCGGATATAAACTGATCCTTTCCTTCCTTCTGGGCGGCACTTTTTCCACATTCGCGTCACAGGCGGCGATACAGCCGGTCTTCGCCACTAAAGACATAAAAACGGCGAGAAACGCTTCTCTTCTTTCGGCGGCGTTCATCGCGCCGCTCGGTTTCATTGTCGCAACGCTCGGCATGATCGGCACGACCGGCATGTTCGGCTATCCTCTCAACGAGGCGGGGATGCCCATCGAAAAGGAGATCCTCCCTTATCTTTTCACCAATAGTGATTTTCTCCCGCCCATTCTCGGCTCACTTGCAATGGCCGGCATACTTGCCGCCATCCTTTCCACTATCGCACCTGTGATGTTTTCCGTTTCGACGATACTCACAAGGGATGTATACGGCCTTTTCATAAACAAGAATGCAAGCGATAAGGACCTCCTCAAGTTCTCACGGGCGGCAACGGCCGTGATCGGCTTTCTCATCATCCCGTGCGCCATCGCATTTCACGGATATATTCTCGATACCGCATATCTGAGCTATGCCATAAGGGATGCGGCTTCGATCATCGTTCTTCTCGGCGTTTTCTGGGTCTTCAGGAAAGGCAATGAAAAATACAATTTCGTCACTGAAGCGGCCGTGAAAACGGCGATCATAGTGGCAACTGTAGCGGCGTGTTCCGTTGTCGTATTCGGGATCATAGTGAAAAGTAAGAACGGGCTGGCATACTGGAACTCGCATTACGGAAAATATATCTTCTTCGACAAGGTCTATATCTCCCTTATCACGACCACGTTCTTTTCGATCGTGATCTCTGTCCTCGACAAAAGAAAAAGGCCTTATGTCCTCGAGAAGTGATATGAGGCCCCTTGAAGGAATAAAGGTACTGGACCTTTCCCGCGTTCTGGCGGGACCTACTGCCACGGCCGTTCTCGGCGACCTCGGCTGCGATGTAATCAAGATCGAGAATCCGGACGGGGGGGATGAAACAAGGGGATGGGGACCGCCATGGGCGGGCACCGAATCGGCATATTATCTTTCCGCGAACAGGAATAAAAGAAGCCTGACCCTGAACCTGAAACATCCCGAAGGGATAAAGATCGTGGAGCGTATACTCAAGGATTCCGATGTCGTTATCCTTAATTTTCCCGGAAAAAGGATCGAGAAACTCGGCTTCACCTATGATTGGGCGAAAAAGATAAAGCCGGACATCATCTGGGCCAATATATCCGGGTTCGGCCTCACCGGGCCGAAAAAGGACCTTCCGGGATACGATATTCTTATTCAGGGAATGAGCGGGCTCATGAGCGTTACCGGAGAGGCGGACGGAGGCCCCGTCAAAGTAGGTGTGGCAGTGGCGGACGTTTTCACTGCTCTGTATACGGTCATCGCCATACTTGCCGCGCTGAAAAGGCGGACAGATACCGGCGAGGGGACGGCTATAGACAACAGCCTTTACGAGTGTATGACCTCGGCGCTTGTCAATGTGGCCAACAATTATCTGATCGGAGGACTGGTCCCGAAAAGGTTCGGAACGGCACATCCCAATATCGTGCCATATCAGGCCTTCAAGGCCAGTGATATCCATATTATCGTAGGCGTTGGCAATGACCGGCAATTCAGGGAGTTCTCCGGGATACTGGGGAGACCGGAGTGGGCGGATGACGAAAGATTCTCTTCAAATGCCCTGAGGGTCAAGAACAGGAGGGTTCTTCTTCCGCTGATAGAAGCGGAGATCTCAAAGCGCACAGCTGATGAATGGACGCTGCTTCTCGAAGAGAAAGAGATCCCTGTTGCTCCGATCAATACGATGGACAGGACATTCTCGGATGAGCAGTTCGGCGCCAGGGGTTTCATCCAGACGGTGCCTCACGTTTCGGGTGAGATAAAGCTTATGAAGAACCCCATTCATTTCAGCGATATGGATACGTCCATTTACCGTGCTCCGCCGACCCTCGGCGAACACACGGAAGAGATACTCGCACAGTACGGTTATTCGCCGGAGGATATCTTGCGTTTAAAAAAGGATAATGCGATATGAAAAGATTTACGATCCACTTGAACGAAGAGTTCTGCAAAGGATGTCAGATCTGCGAGATCATCTGTCCGCAGAAGGTCTTCAAGCAGGGGGAGCGCATCTCTCCGTCGGGGTATATCCTGATAGATATAGTTCTTCCGGAGAAATGCGTAGGCTGCAGGTCCTGCGAACTTATGTGCCCTGACCAGGCCATCGTGATAATCCCTGAGGAGGATTCAGATGAAAAGTAAACGCGAGGCGCCGGCTTTGAAAGAAGGAAGATATCTTCTTTCGGGCAATGAGGCCTGCGCCGAAGGCGCCATTACGGCCGGCTGCAGGTTCTTCGCGGGTTATCCCATAACACCTGCCAGCGAAGTGATGACACAGATCGTCAACCGCTTTCCCGAAGTAGGGGGAAAATTCATCCAGATGGAAGACGAGATCGGTTCTATGGCCGCGCTTATCGGCGCAAGCTGGGGCGGGATCAAATCCATGACGGCGACATCCGGGCCGGGATTCTCACTCATGCAGGAGAACATCGGACTTGCCATCATCACGGAAACACCATGCGTCGTCGTGAACGTTCAAAGGAGCGGACCGTCAACGGGACAGGCCACGAAAGTTGCCCAGGGAGATATCATTCAGTCGCGCTGGGGAACGCACGGGGAGCATCAGAGCGTCGTCATAGCCCCTTACTCCGTTCAGAGCGCTTTCGATCTGGCCGTCGAGGCTTTCAATCTTTCCGAGATGTTCAGAACACCGGTTATTTTCCTTATGGACGAAGCCGTGTCGCATACGAGGGAAACCCTCGTCATACGCGGCGGGTATCAGGTATATGACCGCATCAATAACGGCGAAACACCTCCTTTCGGCGGAAAACTAGTTCCTGATATGCCCCGCTTCGGAGAAGGAAAGAAGCTGCTCATCACAGGGTCCACCCACGATTCGAAGGGGGAGAGGAAAACCTCGGATTCCCGTGCACAGAACGACCTTGTTAAACGCCTGAACGATAAAATAGAGAAGAACAGGGAGATGCTCGAGCGCTACGAGGAGTACAGAACGGAGGACGCCGACCATATTTTCGTATCATTCGGAATTTCGGCAAGGAGCGCGCGGGAAGCGGTAGACAGGCTCCGTGCAGACGGAATAAAGGCAGGTCTTATAACGGTGATATCCGTTTGGCCTTTCCCCGACGGGATCATCGCCGATTTTTCCAAACGCGTGAAAAGGATCTTCGTTCCCGAACTCAATCTCGGCCAGATGAGAACACAGGTCGAGAGGATCTCCCGATGCGACGTGATAGGAATAAATAAGGTGAATTCAGAACCGCTTTATCCTTCCGAGATCATCGAGGAATTCAGGAGGCACAAATGAAAGAGAATCCCGTTTTCAATTATTTAAGACGTGAATCACTGCCTCTAAAATTCTGTCCGGGCTGCGGACACGGGATCATACTCGGGGCCGTGGCAAGGGCGATCGACGAGCTCAAGCTCGATATGGATAAGATGGTCTTCGTGTCAGGTATAGGTTGTGCGGGGTGGATCTCTTCGCCGAACCTCAATGCGGACACTCTGCATACAACGCACGGCAGGGCTATCCCGGCCGCGACCGGCGTTAAAACGGCAAGGCCGGACCTTAATGTCGTAGTGATATCCGGTGACGGGGACCTGGCCACAATCGGCGGCAATCATCTAATACACGCGGCCCGCAGGAACATCCCGATGACGGTGATCTGCGCCAACAACAGCATCTACGGAATGACGGGCGGACAAACTTCGGGAACGACGCCGAAAGGCATAAAGACAGTGACCGATCCGCAGGGGAATATTTATGACGGCTTCGACCTTGCGCCGCTTGTAAAAGCAGCCGGCGCAGCATATGTGGCGAGATACACGACCTTTCATGTGAGGGAGCTTATCCGGGCCGTTAAAACCGCACTTAAAGGAAACGGCTTCTCTTTCATAGAAGCGGTTTCTCAATGCCCTACGCATTACGGAAAATCCGTGGGACAGCAGGCGGCGGAGATGCTGACTTTTTTCAAGGAAAAAAGCGTGACCATCAAAAGAGCAAAAGAGATGAGTCCCGATGAACTTGCGGGTAAGATCACGATCGGAGAGTTTTAATGAAAAAAGAGATCATTTTCACCGGTATAGGCGGGCAGGGCATCTTAAAATCAGCGATATTGCTGGCGCATGCCGCTAATTCGAGCGGGTTCCAGGTGGTGCAAGCTGCCAGCTACGATGCCGCTGCGAGAGGTTCCGTTACTGAGGCCGAAGTTCTGTTCTCCGACAGCCCCATCGCTTTTCCTCATTGCGAAAACGCCGATATCCACCTTTCAATGAACGAGAAGGCATATCTTAAATATAAAGCGCTTCTAAAGAAAGACGGCCTTCTTATATTCGACAGTTCTGTGTTCAAACCCGCGGATGAAGCTGACGGAATATACGGGATCCCCGCAACGGAAATGGCGCTTAAGGACCTTAAGAAATCTTTTTTATCGAACATCATCCTTCTCGGCGCATTATCATTTTTTATGAAAGATATCAAGCCTGAAATTTTCGACGCCTCTTTGAAGGAGAATTTCGGGAAGCATTATGAATTGAATCTGAAGGCCTTCAATAACGGCCGGGAGTATTTTGAAAAAAGATAAGATACTGATACATATCTGCTGCGCTCCCGACGCCTGCTACTCGATCCCGGCGCTCAGGAAAGATTACGAGCCTTGCGGGTTATTCTACAATCCCAATATCCAACCGCGGGAAGAATACGAAAAAAGACTGGCCCACGTCGTCCGGCTTGCTAACATTCAGAAATGGCCTCTCAGGGAAGGGAAATACGAAACCGTGCGGTGGCAAGAAGCTGTAAAAGGCTGCGAAGATCTCGGGGAGCATTCAAGGAGGTGTTTCCTTTGCATACGGAATTCCCTTCTTTACACGGCCGCCGGAACCGCGGGCACCGGGATCAAGTATTTCACGACGACTTTGACAAATTCGCCGAGGAAAAGTATAAAAATGATCGAAGAAGCGGCCGCCGAAGCCGAGAATGCTACGGGGGCGGTATATGTGAGAACGGATTTTAAAAAGAGGGACGGGTATCTCAGAAGTACCCGCATATCAAAGATTCTGGGCATCTACAGGCAGAACTACTGCGGATGTCTTTACAGTCTCAGGGAGAAGATAGATGAATGAAAAGATTCTAAAGGCGCTCAGAGGCGTCAATTATCCGGGTTATGAGAGAGATATCGTTGATTTCCGGATCGTGAGCGGGGCAGAAATGGAAGGGAATAGGATCACTGTCGGCATCAAGAACATTTTAAAACCCGAAATACGGGCAGCGCTGGAGAAGGATATCCGGGAAACGCTTTTAAAGACCTTTCCGGGTAAAACGGTTTCAGTCTCTTTCAAGGAGAGCGGCGCGGAAGAGAAGAAAGAGAAAAAACTTTCAAATATCAAACATGTCATCGCAGTAGGTTCCGGAAAGGGCGGTGTAGGGAAATCTACAGTAGCCGTCAACCTTGCGCGGGCCATGGCCGGTCAAGGCGCGTCCGTCGGACTTCTTGACGCGGATATCTGGGGCCCCTCGGTCCATATCCTGACCGGAAAAGAGAAAGGCGAGATCTTCGTGAACGAGAATAAGAAAATGATCCCCGTGGAAAGCCACGGTATGCATGTCATGTCAATAGGTTTTTTCATTGAAGAGAACAACCCCGTTATCTGGCGCGGACCTCTTGTGGTTGGAGCACTGCGTCAGCTCATGGACGATGTGGCCTGGCCTGATCTGGATTACCTGTTCATAGATATGCCGCCCGGAACCGGGGATATTCAATTATCTCTTGCTCAGGACGCGAAGATCGATGGGATCGTCATCATTACAACACCGCAGAAGGTTGCCTATGTGGATGCGATCAAAGGCATCCTCATGTTCCGGAAAATGGATATGCCCGTTATCGGCATCGTCGAAAATATGAGCTACTTCCAATGCCCCGATACCGGGAAAAAGTATCCCATTTTCGGAGAAGGAGGCGGAGATCATGTATCTGAGAAATACGGTGTGCCCCTTCTTGGAAGGATACCGATAGAGGAGATCGTGGTGCGGTCGAGCGATGAAGGGGCTCCTGTCGTGGACAGATATCCGGATTCTCTTTCAGCCAAGGCTTACGGGGAGATCGCAAGTACCATTACCCGGTATTTTAATGGGTGACAGTTTCGAGTATCACGGCATTACTATCGGAACGCGCCACTTAAAGGGGCGCCTTTCCTGTCTTGATATCGCATTTTTCCTTTGCCCTGCAAAAAGCGCCTTCACCTATGAAGCCCTTTGCTTTGATCTCGGGATCGATCCCGCGAACCCGGAAAGCGGAAAGGCTGCAGTAGAGGCTCTTTGCTCATCCTTTCTTGCAAAACCGGAACCCCTCCGATCTTTCATCCTCTCTGCCTTGAGAGATATTTCGGTTTTTCCCTCCTTCTCGCATTTCAACGGAATATTCGATATACTCCGCACGAATTCCGGGGAAGGCGTGCTGTGCGCCGGAAAAGCGGCGGACCTTGATCTGAAGGACCTTTTTTCGGCGATCACCTCTAATTCTAAAAAAACGCCGATAAGGCTCGATACGGCGGAAATCCCCGACGATAAGATCGATGAGATCTATGAGGAAATACTGCGTATCAAGTCCAAGGACGGTTTCAGGAAAAGGAATTCTCAGATACAGCTTTCACGAGAGATCAATACATGCATCGGCAAGGGCAATTGCCTTGTCATAGAAGCTCCGACCGGGACCGGAAAGACAATAGGGTATCTCATTCCCGCGATTCTTCATTCTTATTATGAAAAGCAGCCCATCTTCATCTCGACGTTCACAAGATCCCTTCAGATGCAAGTATATAAGAAAGACCTGAATTTCCTAAGGGACATCATACCCGTTCCGTCGGCCAGCGTCCTTTTCGGGAGGGAGAACTATCCGTGCATACTGAAGATCGATCTTCTCAACAGGGGACGGACCGAACTTCTCGGGAACGAGAACGATGCCGTGATCTTCTTCGGAATCGTTTCCCAGTACCTTGATTCCTTCATCGAAGAAAGTCTCCCCTCGTATATTTTCCCGGAAGGGGTTGTGACCGAGAATGAATTCTCACAGATCTTTTTCGAGATCTGCGCAAGGAAGGAGGACTGCCCCTCCAGGAAATGCAGGTTTTTTAAGGAATGCCCATATTTCAATGCCGTAGCGGATATAAAAAGATCCAACATCGTCATCGTCAATCATTGGAACCTCATCTCCTATATTGCAGAGGGTGAATTCAAGAACATCAAGTGCATAATAGACGAAGCGGATAAATTCCCCGATGCCGCGGCGAATGTTTACTCGAGCGAGCTCAATAATTTTCTCATCTTCCGATTTTTAAGAGGAATATCGTACGCGAAAAAAAATTCGGTGAAGACATTCGAACAGCTCTTCTATCAGATCAAAGGCATACCGTACAAGGAAAAAAGGGAAGCGCTCGCAGGTATACGCAAGGATGTGCGCGAAATCCGCTCCCTTTTACTCGAACCGGGATTGGGCGGCGACCGGTCCGAGGTCAATCTTTACGATGCCATCGGCGATCCGATTCATTCGAGTAAATTCGCTTTTCTGAGAAAACTCGCCTTATCGATCGAATCTCTCATCTTGAAACTGGCCGGAATACAGAAAAAATACGAGGAGGAGCTGCAGAAGGAACTTTACGCGAATATTAAACTCGTTAATGCGATCGAGAACATGACATATTGTTTGGACACGATCAGAAAGGCCTTGAACGAGGATGCTTTCGTGGAGGGAACCGAATTCGTTGCCATTTTCCGGGTCAACGTGAACGGGTGGGACCTTGACATAGTGCCTGTTCTCGTATCAGGGCTCTTGAACGAACTCTTTTACCCGAAGATGGCCTCAATGGTGCATACATCCGCTACGATATCCGTAGGAGGAACGCCGGAGTATTTTTCACAGTTGAGCGGAATAGACGATTTCGACTGGAAGCAGCTTAATTCGCCGTTCGATCTGAAAAATCAGATGCGGATCATGATCATGAACAATATCCCCGCATATTCTTTCGGCGATAAAGACGGTTTCAGAAGGAGTTGCGCGGAAACTCTGAAGGACCTGATAGGACATTTCAAGGGCAGGTTGATGATCCTTTTTACCAGTTATGATGATATGCAGTACACGTATGATGCGCTGAATGACGGCTCCCTCTCTTCCTCGCTGCTTCTTCAGAAGCAGGGTATCTGGTACAGGGAATACATCAATGAGCGTTTCAGAACGAGCCCTGATTGCGTGCTGTTCGGAGTAAAAGCGTACTGGTACGGCGTAGATTTTCCGGGTGAACTTTTAAAATACCTTATCATCTATAAGCTGCCCTATCTTCCGCCGGCGGATATCCTTGTTAAAAAGCGCGGCGCGCTCATAGAGGATTATGTGAAGAAAGAGGCCCAGATGGCCTTCAAGCAGGCAGTGGGGAGGCTTATCAGGACGGAAACGGACAAGGGCGGAGTGTTCATCCTCGATAAGAGAGTGCTTCTTCGGGATAATTACGAGACTTTTATAAAAGAGATCTCTTCGGATATAGCTGTGGATACTGCTACGACGGAATCGGCCATACGCTATATAGACGAGTTCCTGCTTTAAGTGGAGGTTGCGATGAGAATATTCAGATTTTTGCTTGCCGCGGTTTTCGCGGCCGCTTTTTTTGGGGGTTGTTCGCTGATAACCGGCATCATAGAGTTCAAAGACCCTGTGATCAAAACGGAAAAGGTGGAGCTTCTTTCCTTTGATTTCGAGAAGGCCACAGTAAGGGCGCGCCTGAGGATAGAGAATCCAAATGCCTTCCCAGTTCCCGTTTTAAAGGCTTTCGGGAGCGTTCTGATCGGAGATCGGACCTTCTTTACTTTCGAGACGCCTGCTTCGGTCACTGTACCCGCCGCGGGAAGCGCCGAACTCATTGTCGATACCGGCGTACCTTTTGCGGATATTCCTGATATTATAAGGATCCTTACGGAAAATGAAACGGTAAAGATCGGATTCTCCGCCAATATCAACTGTAAAACGGAAGTGATAAACGTGAATATCCCGTTCTCCTACCAGTGCGACCTGAGATTGCCGCGTCTTCCCAAGATCTCTCTTAAAGGTACGAAGGTTGAGAGAATTTCGCTCACCGGGGCAACGGTAATAGTGACGCTGCAAGCCGAGAATCCGAATATGTTCCCCGTTCAGGGTTTCGATCTTTCTGCCGATGTTCTTCTTTCCGGGACAAAGATCACAACGGTCTCGCAGAGCATCTCCATCCCTGCGGGTTCTTCCGCCTCAATGCCTTTTTTAGTGAACATAGATGCCGCTTCTGTAGGTATCGCCATATTCAAGAGCATAAAGGCCAACAGTTTCGATCTTGGTTTTTCCGGGATTCTGAAAACTCCTCTCGGAGAATCCGCAGTTGCGTTCTAACGTGTAATAAGAAGAAGGTCCCTGTAGTATTCGCTCGTTCTCATCAATTCATCATGAGTGCCTATCTCATGGATCCCGCCGTCCTTGAGAACGATGATCCTGTCCATTACGGAAAGCGTATACGGCCTGTAGGATATCATGAACACGGTGCGATCCTTCAATTCCTTCGATAGCTGTTTTAAAAGAGTGAATTCGGTTTCAGGGTCCAAAGAGGATGTTATATCGTCAAATACGTATATACAGTGCTCTTCCACGAGCGTCCGGGCGATGGCTATCCTCTGCATTTGACCGCCGGAAATGCTTTTCCCGCCGCTGCCGAGCTGCGCCGTAAGGCCTTCTTCGAACTCCGAAAGGTCTTTCCCGAACTGGGCTATCTCGATAGCTCTCAGAACGACCCTGTCATCTATGCGGTGATCGGCAAAGCGCACATTCTCGCGGATAGAGGAAGTGAAAAGAACGTTCTCCTGGGGCGTGTATCCGAAGAGCCGCGCGAGTGCGTCGTATGTAAGTCCGCAAACAGGCTCACCGTCTATTGTCACGCTGCCGCGAAGCGGCGGATATATGCCCATCATCGTTTTTATGAAAGTGGATTTGCCGCTGCCCACTTCTCCGATGATCCCGATCTTCTCTCCTTTTTTAAAACCGGCATTGATGTCTTTCAGCACGGGAGTATCGAACCCTATATCCGCGCCGCTAAAAACGATCTGCCCGGAGAACTTGTCCATTTTCCGCTCCCTCGGGCGCTCAAGCCATTCATCCCCGGAAAGATCGGCGATCCTGTCTATGTACGCTTTGGACCTGGCATACGAGAGAACGAAGAAACCTATCATGAACATGGGGCCGATTAGCGTCATCAGATATTGCGAGAAGGCCACGAAATCTCCGAGTTTCATGGCCCCCTTAACAGCTATCAATCCGCCGAATATCAGAAATGCCGTGATGGAGAGGATGATGCCCAGCTGATAAAAGATGTCTACCATTCTTTCGTATTTAACGGCATCCATCTCGTAGGTCTTCCTCTCCTTCAGATTATCCTCAAAGAGCCTTGTGAATAAACTGAGCCGGTTCTTTACTTTGATGAAGATTATACCGCTGAAAGATGCGCCCATGAAATCACTTACCGATGAAACGAATTCCTGTACCTTTTTAAATTTCCGGTTCATCTTCTCTTCCGTGAAGAGAAGCAGCGCGATCACGATCGCGATCAGGGGAAGTATCGTAATGAGCGTAAGGGTCACATTGATGCTCAAGAGCACCGCGCTTCCGAAAATGATGAGAAGAAGACCTTCCAATCCCCTGAAAATGCCTGACGACATGAACCAAGAAAGAGCGTCAAGATCGCTCTGCAGACGGGCCGAAATATCTCCGGATTCATATTTGTGGAAAAACTCGTTCCTGTATCCTGGGAACCTGTCGAATACTTCTTCCCTGATCTTGTTTGAAAAACTGAGATTCATCTTGAGCCGGTTGGATTGCAGCATTGTGTATGTTACTGCGATCGCAGCGCCTGACCCGATGAGAAGAAGTATATATTTTGCGATCTCGGTCATCGGGGCTCCGGATTCAAGGCCGTTGATGATGAAGCGCAGGATATACGGATAGAGGAGCACGAAAGCCGTATTGAACATCGTGAGCACAATGATCGTCCAGAGGTTCTTCCTGTAGCCGCTCCACTGCTTTGAAATGAAGCCTAAGTATTTTTTCCCTCTATTCAAGGAAGCCTCCGAGGATATCATTGTACCGTTTGTAAATGGTGCTTTTCTTCTGCAGTTCGTCATGCGATCCGCTGGCCGTTACTGCGCCGTCCTCTATCAGATAGATGATATCGGCATCATTGATGGTCGTGATGCGGTGGGCGATCGAGACCAGTGTGGAGCGCTCCGACATCATCCTGACGGCATCGATGATGCGTTTTTCGAATTTGGCGTTTATCGTAGACGTGGCCTCGTCCATTATGACGATCTCTGGAGCCCTGATCATCGCTCTTGCAATATTGATGAGCTGCTGTTCTCCCTTTGAAAAATTCTTTCCCGATTCGCTTACTTTTGTAGAAAAACCGCCGGGTAGCGACGAGATCCTTTCATAAATCCCGATCTTTCTGCAAACAGCGAATACTTCTTCATCCGAGATCGAGCTGTCGAACATCTTGAAATTGTCCATCAAGGTGCCCGAGAAAAGAAAGATGTTCTGCGATACGTATCCGATCTTATCCCTCAGGGTTTCCTGCCTTATCGTCCCTATGTCTTTCCCGTCCACTTCTATTGAACCGCTGTCAGGAGAAAGGAGCTTGAGCATTAATTTGATCACCGTTGTCTTTCCACCGCCGGTGCGGCCGACGAAAGCGGTCTTCTTTCCCTTTTTTATCTCAAGATTGACGTTCTTCAGGACGCCCTTCTTCCCGTCATAGGAATAGCAGACATCTTTGAACACGATATTATTCTCAAATGAGAAATCCTCCGTGCCCTTGTATTCCTCGTTCCCTTCATCCTTTTGAAGCTCGAATATCCTCACGCTCGAGGCCTTGGCCTTCTCGATGAAACTGAATTGCTGCGAAAGCCGGATGATCGGTTCGAAGAACTGCCGTATATAGTTAATGAAAAGGACCAGCGTGCCGTAACTCGTCGCACCGTTCAATATCATCTTCCCTCCGGAATACAAAATCACCGCAAACCCGAATATCTGAAGCATCGTTATGGAGTTATAGAAGACGATATTGAGCCTTTCCGCAGAATATCCGGTGCGGTACATATCCGTATTGAGTTTTTTCAAATGGCCTCTGACAAGACCTATCCGGTTGAAGACCTTCACGATCTCCATACCCCTGAAATATTCAACGAGAAAGGCGGTGATCTCAGCCACTCTTTTTCTTAGTTCCTTGAATTTAGGCTGCGCCGCTTTCTGATAGAGATACATAGTGAATATCAGAAGAGGGAGCACGAATCCCACCGTGATGAGGAAAAGCCTTGCGTTCAAGCGAAGCATTATTATGACCATTCCCGCCAGAACGAGTATATTCGAAAGAAGCGATACCGTATTGGCCGTAAAAAGCTGCCGTATCGATTCGCCGTCGCTCTCTACTTTAGATATGAGCTTCCCCTCGGGATTCTCCCCGAAAAAATTTATATGCTTTTTCAGTATGCTCCCGTAAGTATCCCTTTTCAGATTTATCATGATATTCTGTCCCATCGTTTCAAGTATCACGCTGTTGAAATAGGAAACAATGAAATTGATCATGTGAAGGACCAGGAACAGAAGGCCGTATGTGTAGAGCTTGGATGGGGAACGGCCCATTATGCCCTCGTCGATGATACCCTTTATAAAAAGGGGCGTGATGATGGCGATCGCCGAGGAGAAAAGAAGAAGGAAAAAACCCAAAATGGCCGAGGACCTGTTCGGTTTTAGGTATTCAAGCCATTTTCTTATTATTTCGCGGGTCTTCATCGTCTGATATTACTGTTATATCCCGTTTTCCATTATAACCCTTTTCAGAAAAGCGTTCAGTGCAGGATTCTTGATCTCTTTTAGCGCGCTTTTAAGGAATTCCTCGCTGCCGAAATCGGAATGTTTTTTCTTGTACTCGATCGCCTGAAAGGCCATCTCGAGCCTGTCAATATCCTTGGCAAGCCGGCTCTCCGGGGTTTCTCCGTTCTCGAACTCTTCCCAGATCTTCAGAAAAAACCGCCCGTTCCCGAGGCGCTGGAACAGCTTTTTCACGGCGGCACGTTCAAGCGCGCTTTTTTCCTTCTTCGGTATCCCGTCCGCCGGAGTGATATCTCCTGTTGCGATCTCACAGAATTCATGAAGCACGCACATCATGAGCACCCTTTCGGTATCTATGCCGGGGAACTCCCGTGAGAAGAAAAGCGAGAGCGCTGAAACCGCAAAGCTGTGTTCGGCGACCGTTTCCCCGTTTTTTATGCCCCTTAAGTACCATCCCCTGCGGCGCAGTTTTTTCAGTTTCACGAACTCGCGGTAAAGGCCGTATATATCCCCGAGGCTGTCATTCCTTTTCATGCGAGGCCTCCCCGATGTGTCTGTTGCCGTTCATATACAGAAATGAAATGAGCATGCAGATGAACCCGAAGCATGCCATTGCATATTTGATGCTGAGCATCTTCGCGGCATATCCGTAGAGGAGACTGCCGAATGGCGCCATCCCGATAAAGGCCATTGTGTATATGCTCATTACCCTGCCTCTTTTCTCGTCGGCCACGCTGTACTGGAGGATCGTATTGCTGCCCGCGATGATAAGCATGTTCGCAGCACCGAGAATGAACATAAGAGGGAGTGAAACGAAGACATTCCGCGAGGCGGAAAGTGCAATAAGCGAGAGTCCCGTGAACAGCGGGGCTATACCCACGATCCGGCCGAAACCCTCCGTTCTTTTTTTATTGGCAAGGAAAAATCCTGCCATCATAGCGCCGACCCCCGTGGCCGTCATGAGAAAACCCAGTGTTTTAGGGCTCGGAGAATTGATGACCTTATGTACATATACCGGCATGATGACCATATAACTCATTCCCACAAGGCTCACTGCAGCCAGATTCAGGATAACAGACCTTATCGTTCTGTGAGTGAACGTGTACCTGAGACCGTCCCTTATATCGTGTATGATCTTTTTAGTCTTTTTGAATTCCCGCCTTATATCGAGCGTCATCGCCAGAAGGGCGAATATCACGATAAGGTAACTTATCGCATTGACCAGAAAGCAATATCCCTCCCCTATAAGGGCGATCAGAAAACCCGCAATGGCCGGGCCTATGATACGGGCCGCATTGACAAGGGTAGAGTTCAGAGCAATGGCATTGGGAAGGTCCTCCCTGTCGTTCACGAGATAGAACACCATAGAATTGCGCGCCGGCATCTCGAATGAATTAACGAATCCCAGTATAAGACTGAGCACCACGATCTGCCAGACGGCGATCACTTTGAAAAGAACAAGCGAGAAAAGGGTCAGGGCCTGGAGTGTGGCTATGACCTGAGTCAAAAGGAATATCTTATACGGATCATGCCTGTCGGCATAAGCGCCGGCAAGGGGCGAGAGCAGAAATGTCATTATCTGGCTTGTAAAACCGACTATGCCCAGCATCACTTCTGAACCGGTAAGGCGGTATACAAGCCACCACATGGCCAGTCTCTGCATCCAGGTCCCGACCAGGGAACCTCCCTGGCCGATGAAATAGTACCGGTAATTTTTATATTTCAATGCCCGGAAAGTATGTTCGAGTCTGAGCTTCAGACCTTCTCGGATCGGGTTCATAGTGCATATTATACATTTTTAGCGGTTTTTTGCTACTGTTTTTTATAAATGCATGGCCCTTTCCCGCTGACGACGGCATGCCATTCGCTTTATTAAACCGCCCGCTGGATAAAATAATTCTTCATATAGTGATTTTTTCTAAATAAATGTCTCTTTATGGTATTTGGATATTGTTTTCTATATTTTTACATGGTTATTCGAAAAACTATAAACAGTGCGGTCATTTTTTATTTCGCAATTTATCTTGCAATGACTGGGAGGAGATGATAGTGGCAATTGAAATTTAGATCTTAATTTTTTTGTTTTTACCGCCGCGCTGTGTTCTGTACCGAATGTATTCTGTAATCCGCCATTTTAACCGTTCCGCGTCATGATTGCCGAACCGTTGGGAATTGCATAATAGGAATATCCCGTGGAGTACTTTTCCGCTAGGAGCTTGTCCATTGCAGATTGAGACCAAACGTGTTTGAAATGCATTTTCTCCGCCCAATCCAATATTCTTTTTGAATACAGTATGATATTGCATTTATTTAATTGTTTTGCCATCAAATAAGCACTGTGGATACCAAGTTTGATCTCTTCTTTTTTTAATGACAATAGTTCTCCAACAGGTTTCGCCAACCAGTTCTTAAAAATATCGTTACCGGCGCCATCAGGAAAATCTCCGATAATAACTATTGTTCCGCCTCTTTTCACCGCAGATGCCGCGGTTGCAATGGCTCTCTGTGCATGATAAAGGCTCGCATCCTTTGGGGAACCTCCACAACTTGCAAAAACTACGTCAGCAAAGTCTTTTATCGCTACAGTTGTAAGTTCCCTGCAAAGATCCACTCCTTTTTGAAAAGCGGTTTTATGCTCTCCAGAAAATATGCCGTTTATCTTTCCTTCGGTATCTCGGACGAAATTTATTATATAGTCAAGACCTGCAATATCTGCCGCCTCGACCATTTCCATATGTATCGGGTTCCCCTCGAGATTTCCCAGGGCAGCCAGTTCAGAGATTACCATTGAATGATTCGCTTCTATGGTCTTATAGCCAGATATTCCCGGGAGAATTGCTTTCCGACCACCGGAAAATCCTGCGAACACATGGGGATTGATCCCGCCCAGCCCTATAAGAATATCCGATTCCCGCACCGTTCTATTCAGATAAAGATCGTTCCCGGAACTAAGTTTTCCTGTCAATATCAACTCGGCAGAATCATAGGCGTCATGGTGAATAATATTGACCCGCGACAAATTTTCAGCGCCGTATAGTTGTATACATTCACTATCCCTCTGCCGCGGATGCGATCCGTATGCAACGATCAGCGAAATAACGCAGTCTGAGCGTTCTCGAATAAAAGATATGAGAATATCCAAGATCTCCGGATATTCGGGATTCTTCCTGGTTTTATCCGCAACGATTATCGATAGTTTCTTAGGCTTTTTCTTAGAAATGAGCTCATCAAGAGAAGGCCTTTCTACGGATTCATTCAGCAAAGCATTAAGAGTTTTTGAAATGTCTTTTATTGGATTGGAGCGCGGGATATCAAGGATTTTTAGAAGCCGCCCTTTGGGCTTGATGGAAATCTCCGAATCGGAGTACGCGAATTTCAATTGAGCCCCCACCGCTGACGGGCTGAATCAAGTATGCGTTTAAACATCTCCTTATAGGGTATTCCACTCAGCTCGCAGCACTGAGCAAGAGTCCTGTGCGGATGGAGGGTCGCATCGGCGTTAAACTCGAGGAAGAAATGCTCCTTGTTTTCATTCTGTCTGATATCGAATGTACAGAAGTCAAGTGGTTTGAACAGATCATATATTCTATTGCAGTCATCCAATATCCCGGCATACAAAGGATCCGTGTGGTCTATATGAATTTTGTCGAAGACCCCGGCTTTTTTCGCTTCAAAGAAAAGATATTTATCTCCCAGAGGTTTTCCCTTATATACATCCTCCGCAATACAGACGGTTCTCGGTGAACAGTCTCCAATCATACCCACTTTAAGTTCTCTTCCCGGAATGAATCTTTCTACTATGAAAGGCATCTTGAAATGCAAAAGCGCTTTTTCGACGGCTTCATTGAGCATGGAGCCCTGCAATATCACGGAATCTTTTCCTATTCCGACAGAAGAACCTTCGTGAGCGGGTTTTATTATTACAGGGCAATGAGGAAAGCAAGCAGATTTTAAATCGGCGGTTTCTTGAATATAAGTCCAGTCCGGAGTTGGTATCGACAGCTTATCAAAAAACGATTTCATAAGATGTTTATTCTGGCTTACCATCTTTGAATAAGGATCTGCGCCCGTATAAGGGATCCGCATATATTCATAAATACTTGGCGGGGATGAGAGTCTAAACCTTTTTGAAAATCCTACCGATAAATTTAAAATGATGTCTATTCCTTCCACAATAGAACTTCCGGCTCTGCAAAGCTTATCCGGGGGACCGAGGATAACAGGCACATGATCGAGATTGAAGAGGGTCTGCAGTATTTTATCGATCTCAATATCTTCGCGCCAATGATAGAGCTCATTTATTGAAGAAATCCCCATTTTAAGTGCATCTTCTCTGGTTTCAAGAACTATCCCTATCTTCATTACCGGATCCTCTTGCATTCCGGGGTGTATCTCTCCCGTTTAAAATATGTCAGTTTTTTCCCTTTGGCATCCTCGGTATATCTTTTTGTTTCAACTAGCCATCCATTGATTATTCTGTACGAATTCACGTCAATTTTCCTGTTTATAGGTTCGGGCGGGATTTTTTTAATGATGTGCGAGAGGACAATAATTTTGCGTTGTGTTTCTCTTTCGGAAGCTATCTTACAAATAACCTTCCGTTCGTCTTCCGACACTTGCATTGATATCGCGATCCTAAAAGGCAGATCATTTTTAAATTTTAAATCCCTTCTTCCAAATACCACAATGGCATCAAGGCCCAATGCAATAAACCGTTGGTCACCCCAGATATCTATACTGTGATTGTGTTTTTCAAGAACTTTAAGCCCGGAGTGAAGTGCACAATTGAAGAGGGTGGTGCTGATCTGGCATACGCCTCCGCCAGAGGAATGTGTTAATTCTCCGCCAACAATGACAGGGCCCTTAAGATATCCCCTTGCTTCAGACCGCTCTCCAACTACTCTGTTAAATGAAAAGACATCATTTGGTTCAAGTACGATACCGTCAATGCAGCGGCAGCTTTTCTTCATATTCTTGATCCGGTTTGCATTCACTTCTTTAAGTTCGGGACGCATTCTGATATCCGTTTGAAACATCCCGATAAGGAAAGGATATTCTGAAAAGGAGGATGTTCTGTTATTCTCCTTGACGAATCGATATCCTTTTGCCGTATTCATCACGGTTTCGGTAAAAAGTCTTATTTCTCTAAAGTGCAGAGCGGCATCGGGTTTTTCCTTATTTTTCATATGGAAGATCCGGATATTTGACCCAGTTTCCTTTCCAATTTTTAAATACAATGACAGGAGTGCCATTGTTCATTTCATATTTGAATTTTGGAGTGCTTTTAAGTTCAAGGGGAATATCCTGTTTTCCATCAATATGGAAAAGACAGTATCTTGGAAAAGCAGGACCCGGAATGGTTCTCCGTAAAGGCAAAAGGAGTTCACAGCCTTTTCTTACACTGAGCCCGTAATGTGTCCGCCCCAGAGCATAAGGAGCGTAATGAAAAAGATAGTAGGGAGATATTCTCCGGGAATAGAGTCCTGTAAAAAGTTTTTCCAAGATTTCACTACTGTCATTAACCCCCTTTAGTAATGGGCATCTGTTCAAAAGCATTGGACGGTATCCTTCCGTCTCAAAAAGTTCCAAGACCTCGTCAACTGCCGAGGTCAGTTCTCTGGGATGGCTGAAATGTACTTCGAGGACAGTGAGCCTGAATTTTTTGAAAATCGAGATCAGCTCTATATCAAATCTATACGGCAGGAAAGTTAAAGCCCTTGTATTAAGGCGGATCGTTTCTATGGAAGTCACGCTTCGCAGATCCGATAATATCCGATAAAGTTTTTTATTACTGATAATAAGAGGGTCTCCTCCGCTAATAAGAACATCCTTTATCCGTGGATTATTTCTTAAATACCGAATCGTGTTTTTCCAGATATCTTCTCCAAGACCAGTTTTGCTTTTTCTGCTGCGGTCCAGAATACGGTAAGTCAGATAACAGTAATTACAATGCCCGAAACAACTATCTACCACTCTTATAATCGCTCTGTCGGGATATTTATGTTGAATAATCTGCGTCGGGAATTCGGTTCGTTTTTCCCAATTTACGTTTTTTCCGTTATAATCGGTCATGCCACGCATTTCACTGCTATGTAAATATTTGAATTGATTCCAGATGGGATCTCTCGGTTTCGGATTCCCGTGTTCATCAAATTCTATCAGCGAAAGAAGATATGGCGTCAATCCGATATTGTATTTTTTCCTGTATTCTTCATATTCTTTTTCTTCTGCTTTGCCTATACCCGGGAAAAATTCAGTGATTTTCGAAGCATTATCAAACCGGTTCGCAAGTTGCCAATGCCAGTTTTTCCATTTTTTTAAATCGATTTTTGCGATTCCCGGGAGGGTCGCATTTATTGCATAATTATTCCTCACTACTAAAAATCACCCTTGTTATTGGACTGTTAGCCTGTAATAAAAGAGCTCTTACCGCCCTTGAAATTTCTTTCATCGGCAGTAGTAGAACAATTTCCCGGAATGTGTTCTTAAAGATCGCAATTCTTCTCCTTAAGAACAAAAGTACACCTTTCCGGGGTTTTCTTAAGTAATTATTGTTCCTCATTGGATTATTTCTATTCCTGGTCGATATACCTTTTATCAAAGTCAATCTCATCCTCTCTGCAAAGTATCTTCTTCCCCTATTTCAGAAAAAAATCCACTGCATTCAACATAGATTCTCATGTATATTATTTAAGCACTTTTATATTTCTTTTTCAAGCCCCATTATCCAGTAGAAATTCGTGCGGGGTTTTGTATTTTGGGAATAATAATTAAATTATTAAATATTATGACCGGCGAGCGGAAAATTAAGATATAAAATTATACGCTGGAATCCGTATGGGCAGATAAATGTAGAATTGACGGCAGTATGTTCTGCGGTGCAGGAAGCGGATGATCGTTTATTATTTTTTCCGATGACGGGAACCGAAGTGATCTTTGTTTTTCCAAAAGAGGGCTTTTCTACAAGTAAAATAGGAGCTCTTTTAACGGAATTCCGCACCAAGACGACTAAAAAGTCGAAACAGGCCTTGACTACTAAATAAATTTTTAGTATAATATATCAAAAGGGCGCATATGATACTGCACTGCGATCTCGACTCATTCTTCGTTTCCGTGGAGGAGGCTAAGAACCCGGCTCTTAAAAGAAAGATCACGGCGGTCGGCGGGAATGTTTATGGAAGAGGGGTCATCGCAAGCGCATCCTACGGGGCAAGGCAATACGGGATCAGGGCGGGGATGCCCGCCTATACCGCTCTGAAGATCTGTCCGGCGCTCATCATCATCGATCCCGATTTCCGCTCTTACGGCGATTTTTCGAAAAGGTTTTTTGAGATACTTTCTTCCTTCAGTCCCGATATTGAGGTGATGTCGGTGGACGAAGCCTATCTCGATACGAAGGGAATGGAGTGGCTGTTCACCGGGCCCCGAAAGATCGCCGAGGGCATTAAGGCCGCAACAAAGGAAAAACTCGGCATCAATGTAACGATAGGCGGCGGAAGCAGAAAGTACATCGCCAAGGCGGCGTCAAGAGTATCAAAACCCGACGGACTGCTTCTTGTGGAAGACGAACAGGCCTTCATCGCCGAACTGCCCGTGACCCGGATATCACAGGTCGGCGAGAAGTTTGGAAATGTCCTGGCCGCGATGGGGATCAGAACGGTGAGGGATGTCCTTTCATACGACAGGGATTTCTGGGAACGAACGCTCGGCAAAAAAGGCGCCTGGCTTTACGATGTGGCTTCTCTGGGATCGGCCGACGATATCTGCAGATCCGATCCCCTCCCCCGCTCGCTTGGGAATTCGCTCACATTTGCTTCGGACCTTCTTTTCGAAAAAGCTGACGAGGAATTAAAAAAACTATGCGGGAAAGTCGGGAGGAGGCTCCGGAGAGACGGGTTGAGGGGCAGGACAGTGGAACTCACCGTGCGTTATGATGATTTCACCACTCTTACGAATTCCCTGACCCTGAGCTTCCCTACGGATATGAGCGGGTTCATCTACAACGCCGCGCGGGGTATGTTCGAAAAGTATTCCGGTTACGATGGCAAATTCCGTCTGCTGGGGGTCACTGTATCGAACATCTCCGAAGCACTTTTTGACGAATGCGACCTTTGGACCTGCAAAAGAACGGAAAGAACGCGGAAGATCTACACCGCGATAGACGCGATACAAAAGAAATATCCCGCGCTCAGGCTTGATTATCTCGGTTGAACGGTCATTTTCTGGGTTCTATGTGTATAGTAGCCGTGATATCGAGTTTTTCCTTTATGCCGTGTTCAAGGCGGGTGGCCATTTGGTGCGCCTCATCCACCCTCATCTCGCCGCGAACCCTGATATGCATCGTGATCTCGATATAGTTTCCGTATCTGTGCATATGTATATGATGGGGATCGACAGGCCCGGCAAGTTCTTCGGAGCAGATCCTTTTTACCTTCTCCACCGTATCCTTGTCCGGCGCTTCGCCTATGATAATGCTGGCAGAACCGTTCAAGATCTTCCAGGCCACGTATATAATGACCGCCGATACGATGGCGCCGAGGATGCCGTCAACGACCGGTACCTTCCGTCCGATGAAAACGCCGATGATAATGATGAAATTCGTGATCGCGTCGGACCGGTGATGCCAGCCGTCGGCGATGAGGGAGTTCATCCCCATTCTCTTTCCTTCTTTGATGGAGTACGCCGCCAGCATCTCCTTGAACAAACCGGTAACAAGGAAAACGAGAAGTGAGATCATCGTGAAATCGGGAGGTACCGGATGGATGATGCGGGAAACGGACTGTTTGAAAAAACCAAGTCCTACGATCGCAAGTATCGTTGCGATGACCGATGCGGCTATCAGTTCGGCGCGGCCGTGGCCGAAAGGATGTTCCTTATCGGGGGGCGCGGATGCGGCAATAATGCCAACTATCAATATTACTGAAGTGAATGCATCCGAAAGCGTATGCCAGGAATCGGCTATCATTGCGATCGAACCCACGGCGATACCAACCCAGATCTTCAGCGCGAAACATACGGCGTTCACGGCGATGGACAGTATCCCTATCCGTATCGAAGATCTGCCGTAATTCTCTTTTACCATATTATTTCCATCCATATTCACATTTTACATCTTTCAGATCTATTATTCAAATACATCATTTCTCCGGAGGCCATGTCTATTTTCAGAAGATCGGATAATAGCACAGCCGGGAATCGATGGCCCCGTTCTTCACCGGTATCTTCCTTTTGGCCCTGAGGCCTATGTTCTTTATAAAATCATTGTTGGCTGAAAAGATATGAACCGCCCATCCTTTGAAATCATGCTTCAATTTATCCCCGAGATATTTCGGGAACTCTTTTTCCATATCCGTTCTTTCGCCGTACGGCGGATTGATGAGAAGAAGCCCCTTGTCTGCGGGTGCGGTTTTTTTTAAAAAGTCGCCCATCCTGAAATCTATGCCGCCGTAACGCGAGAATAACCCAAGGCTCTCCCCGGCGCCGTGCAGGGCTTTCGGTGAGATGTCATTCCCGATTATCCCCTTTTTATATTTGATATCGATGCGGCGCTTTTCCTTTCTGATCAGTGTTTCGGCATTGTCCGTAAGCGGTGCCAGCCCAAAATCCTTTCTCAAGACCTGCGGCTGGATCCCGTTCTTGATGAGGAATGCCTCTATCGGTATCGTGCCCGTTCCGCAGAATCCGTCATAGAATAATTCCCTTCCGTCCCACCCTGAAAGACGTATCAGGCCCGCGGCCAGATTTTCTTTCATCGGAGAGAAGTGGCCGCGTGTGCGGTACCCCCTGTGATAAAGAGGGTGGTAGGAAGAATCTATGAACACCTTCATAGAATTTCCCTCGATATAAAGAGAGATCCTGACATCCGGCCTTTCCTTGTCAACAGAAGGACGGCTGCCGGTCTTTTCCCTGAAATGGTCGGCGATCGCATCCTTTACCCGAAGAAGCGGCATATTGAGCCCCTTGAATCCGTGGCGGCCGTTCAATTCGAGTTCGAAGGTTCTCCGCGGGTTAAGAAAGGATGACCATTTCAGTTTTTTCGCTTCGGCATACAGGTCATCAAGATCGCCGAATGTGAATTGCGCGAATCTGACGAGCACCCTTGTAGCTATGCGGGAATTGATGTTCATTTTCACGATATCGCTCAGTTCTCCCTGTATCTCAATATATGCATAATGACTGCCGCACGTGATCCTTCCGGTTATTTCGCGGATCTCTTCCGAGAGTATCTCTTCAAGTCCGGGATGTGTCGTTACTACTATGTCGTACATGGATATTACCTCCGCATCTGATACAATCTCACGTTCAGCCTGTGGTCCTTGTAATTAGTTGAAAAGATATGCGTGCCGTCGTTTTTGGATACATAGTAGAGATAGGCGGAACTTGCGGGTGCGTAGGCCGCTTCGATCGCCTTAAGTCCGGGATTGCAGATCGGGCCGGGAGGCAGACCGTAATGCATATACGTATTGTACGGAGAGTCGTAGTATTTATTCTGCGCTGTTATGTTCATCGTGACGATATTATCTCTTCTCAGAGCGTACAGGATGGTAACATCGAGCTGAAGCTTCATCCTGATCTTGAGCCGGTTGTATATCACCGATGAGATAAGAGCCTCCTCGTTCCTCCCGGTCTCCTTTTCGATGAGCGAGGCGATGATGATGTGGTCATGCAGTTCATCCGCTTTATCGGGTGCGGCGAACCTTAAGACCACCTGCCTGAACCGGTCCAGCATCTTATGAAGGACAGCTCCGGGTTCCTCATTCTTATAGAAGAGATATGTATCCGGGTATATGTATCCCTCCAGATTTTCCGATGGATATTTGATGAGGTATCGTTCGCACAGGGCCTTATCGGAGACGATCTTCTTTTCGAGCCGGTAGAACTCTTCCGTGCTGTTCAATACGCCGTTGTTCTTCAATTTCCTTGCGATCTGATCGCGGCGCATCCCTTCGTAAAGCACTATCTTCACGGTGTTCACGACCGTTCTTCCCATGGCGAGTATTTCTACGGTCTCGTAAAGCGACTGCCGGAAGGACATCTCATAATCTCCGAACTTCATTTTTTTTCTTCCCGCTCTGATAAGTAATGCGGCGGATATGGTGTTATTGATCAAGCCGGCATTGGAAAGGTCCCTTAAAATATCCTTTTCGCTGGCGTTCTTTCTTACGGTGACTGGTATCCTCTCGGTAAGCCCCGGACCGCAGAGATAGTGAGCCGGGATGAGTTCAATGGCCGTAAAAAAAAGAAAGATGGCCAGAACGGTAAGGATCCTATTTTCTGCCTTGTGCATCGAGGTAATCCTGGAGGATGAGCGCGGCGGAGGCGGAGTCCACTATCTTTTTCATTTCACGTCTGTCCTTCTTAAGCGGCTTCAGGTTTTCAGCGGCAATACGTGTCGTATGCCGTTCGTCAAAAAAAATAATGTCCTTCTTCAGCAGTTTCTTCAATTTATCTCCGAATGCGCGGACAGCGGCGGATGAAACCGATTCCGTGCCATTATCATTAACGGGAAGCCCTATCACGATAAACCCCACTTCGTCCTTTTCCGTTATTTCTTTGAGCTTAGCCATACATGATCCGTCATTCTTGAGCGCGGGACGCGGGAAGGCGATGCCTCCGTTCGGATCCGATACCGCGATGCCGAGCCAGGCCTTTCCCCAATCAATCCCTAAAATTCTCATATGAGCCGATCTCCTTCATCCATTCTTTTTCGCTGACCGCGCCGTCGAATTGAGAGGTAAGACTGCCGTATTCCGTCTGTGAACGGGAGTATACGGTCTCTTTCTTCGTTTCATTGAACAGAAGTTCGAAACTGAACTTGTTCTTAAGTTCGAATTGCCCCGTATATTTTAAAGAGATCGTCAGCATCCGGTCACCGCCTTTTTGATCGCCGCTTTCGTAAACGAGTTCGAACGGGAAGACCTTCTTTCTGCTTATCACATTGATCTTCCCGTATTTTACAGGCAGCATGTTCTTGATGAGATATATAAGGGAATAATTATCCTGCGCATACACCGGAAGAGAAACCCTTTCCTTGCCCTTATAGAGCGCATAGTACTCCTCGGGAAAGAATTCCGTCCAGCGAACCGCCTTGTACGATCCCTCGCTGAGGTTCTCATAAAGGTACAGCGTGGCAAAATCCCCTTTTCTCAATTTTACGGAGACATAATCCCGCATCTTGAACATCAGATCGAAAAACGGCGCCGTTTTCGTATGCACATAGAGGGTATAATGATCCCCTTCGTCTTTCAGATAAGTATAGGTCGTGCCGGCCTTGATCTTGCCGAAATAAACAGTGTACTTATAGGCGCGTCCGATATCGGAGGCGGCTATCTCGACCGGCCTTTTCTCGAAAATCCCGTATTTGAGCGCGATATTTCCCGGAAGGTAGCCGATATCCCTGTATAGCGCATAGAATATCTCTTCGCCGTTCAGAAGGATTGATTTCACCGAATCCCCGCTTATTTCAAATACCGTATTCTTCTCCTTGAAGATGATTCGGCCGTCCTTGAAGGTCCCTGCGCATACGGAGGGATGCATGGTATTCGTTTTGAACGATTTCCGGAGCAGTTCGCAGGTATCCCTCCACTGATCCGCATTGCCGTCATAACAGTATGAGGCATAATCCGGATAAAGAAGGCCGAGAATGGTCCCGTACATCTGGGAGTAAACGGAAAAAATGAAAAGCCTGGACAATTTCATCGGGTCTTTCTTCAGATGTTCAAGTTCTTTGTTCAGAACGGCGAGAAACGCCGCATCGCCCGCGGAGGAGGACGATATCAGATAGAAACCTCTCTCCCAGCTTTTTACAGGCTCATAATTCAGATAAGCGCAGCCGGCATAGAACTTGTCATCACATGTCTTTAATTTTTCTAAAGGTATTTTAATGATGGGCTCATATCTTCCTGCGAGGAAATCCTCTTTTATCCCGCAGAATGAAGCGGCGGAAAAGATAATAAGGAAGAGCAGCGCGACACGTTTCATTTTTTTATCAGTTCATATGTTATCGCGGCAAATACCTCTGCGAAGTTCATTAGATTGTCCAGATCGATACACTCATCGGGCATATGTGCGCAATCCCCGCCGGCACCCCAGCCTACAGCCGGGATGTTCTTTTTAATGAATGTTTTACAGACTGTGGCGCCTCCAAGACCTATGAGTTTGGGTTCGATCCCCGTCGCTTCCTTTGTCATCCGTGAGATCAGTTTAACGATCTCGCATTCGGGATCGACTTCGCTGGGTTCGATATTTGAAATGATCTCTGCGCGGATGCCGTATTCGGAAAGATACGCCTCTAGAGAGCTTCTGATTTTTTCCGCGTTCATCCCCGGAAGATATCTTATATTCACAACAGCTTCACATTTATCGGGGACCATATTGGGTGCCGAACCGCCGTTTATCAGACCCATGTTCATCGTCGGCGCGCTGAGGAATCTGTGCTTCTCGAATTCAAATGTGAATTCACGCAGCTTTTTCACCGCGTCGGACATTTTGTATATGGCATTATCTCCGAGTTCCGGTGTTGAGCCGTGAGCGGACCTTCCCGATGCGGTAAGTTTAATGTCCAGAACGCCTTTTTCGGCAATATCAACAACGGTCATATTTCCGCCAATATCAGGAATAACAGCGTATTCGCAGTCTATCAGTCCTTTTTCCATAAGGTACTCCGTTCCGAATCTGGAACCTTTTTCCTCATCTGCTACCCCTGCTGCAATAAGCGTGCCTTTGAACTCACCTTTCATCTTAAAAAGCGCCTTTGCGGCGATGAGGATCGCGGCCAGCGGGCCTTTATTGTCGGTGGTCCCTCTGCCGAACATTTTTCCGTTCTCTATCTTCGGTTCAAAAGGAGGTGCGGTCCATTTGGACGGATCTCCTGCAGGTACGACATCTATATGCCCCGCGGCAAAGATCCTCGGTTTTCCGGTCCCGATGCGTATGATGATATTCTCCCTTTTCGGTTCTTTCCAGTGTATCTCATAGGGCATGCCGTATCGATCGCAAAAATCCGTGATCACCTTAACCCCCAGATGCTCGTTCCCGGGAAGATTGGTTGTATCCTGCCTGATCAGTTCGGAAAGCAGCTCTATCATTTCCCCGCGGGATTCCCTGACAAGTTCCCTGATATTCATTTTCACTCCTTTTTTATCACTTTGATGGCGCCCCTTTTGATGCAGATCTCGAAGTGCTTCAAAAAAGGTTTATACGGATCGCCGTCTATCTGTATCGGGGGCGGGGCGTCGTCGAAATCAATGAGGGCATGGTCCGTTTTAAAGCGCACATACTCGCTTTTCGAAAGGGCTTTTCCGTGAAGGAAGGGGAATTTAAGGAAGGTCTTCACCGAAAGCGTTTTCTTTATCACGGTTATTTCGAACCGGCCGTCATTGTATCTGGCATCCGTCACGAGCTTCACCCCTCCGTACTGCGAAGGTATATTGGAGATGATGCAGGCGATCCCGATCACGTCCACTTCCTTTCCGTCTATCTTCAAATGATAGAGGTGATATTTCAGATTTTCAAGCGTTTTCATTATAGGCCGCACATATGACGTATATCCGGGAAGCTCGATCTTTTCCGCTGCGCGCCTGTGTATCACTTCGCCGTCAAAACCGAAGGTAAGATAATTGGCGAAATGCGCTCCGTTAACTGTGCATATATCGAGTTCGTCAAGTGCACCTTTCAGGCAGATCTCCAGGGATTTCGTCGGATTGTATACGGGCATACCGAGCGAACGGGCAAGATCATTCCCTGAACCGAACGGGAATATGCATACGGGGATCCCGCAGATATCGTTCTCCATGAGCGAAGAAAGCGTCTCCCATGATGTACCGTCGCCGCCCATCGCGATGATCCTTTCATATCCGGAAGAAACAGAACCCGAGAAATTCCTTACATATTTTCTTATATCCCCTTTGGCGTTCGTGACAACGGTCACATAATCGATCCCTCTTGCAAAGAACATCTTTTCCATTATCTTCCGGTAGAATAGACCCGCCCGGCCGCTGCCGGCGGCGGGATTAAGAAATATAAGGAACCTGTTCTTTTTTTCACTCACTTTCTCAGGTCCTCCGCCAATCCCGCGAAAATATTGAGAAGCCCGGCATGTTTCTCCAGAAGTTCGTTGACTTTTTTCTGATCGCCCAGTTTTTTATAATAATAAACTGCCGTCATGAGGCCGTATTCGTCGTTAATGGCCGAAGCAGGTGCTTCATTGAGACAGAATGCCCTTGCAAAATCGTAAAGGGCGTCCCTGATCCTTTCTTTAGCGCCTTCATCGAAAATGTACGCGAAATACCGCAATATTGACATGACCGGCAGAACGGGGTTCATTGTTGTTACCGCAATGATGTCCTCTTTCTTTATCTCTTCCTTTTTCAAGAGCGCATCGATCACATAAAGGTCCCGGAGAGGGAAGGCCTGGGATATTTTCCCGAAATCCCGGGCATAGAAGTCGCGGGCCTGTTTCAGATAAAGGCCGTAACTTCCCGTTGGATCTGCCGGGATGGCCTGCGTGACGGGAAGATGCCCGTAAAGCAGCGCGTAATAATGGTACATATCCGCGTATTTCTCGGAATGGCCGGCCAGCAGCCGGGCGCATTCCAGGGCAAGCAAGCTTTTTCCGGGGAATCTTGTTTCGAGAAAGACCGCTGTTTCATTGATCTCTTTCTCTCTGAACACTTCGGCGCCGATGAAGTATTCAACCAGCGCGTCATAATATCCGTTCCACTTCTCTCCCCGCATCCCCCCCCAGAGTATTTGTGTAAAATTCTTCTTCAGGGAAAAATTCCGGTCCATGATTTCTTTAAAAAGCGCCTTCTCGCCCGAAAGAAAAGCGAGCCTCGTGAGTTCGGATTCGCTTATCTCCGGATATTTTCCGCTTAAAAACCTTTTTGTGATTATCGAGAAAAGAGCCGGATTCACGAACCTCTGTTCAAGATCGGACATGGTCATAGAGCGGTAAGCCGTATAGTTGGGAAGGAAGAGCGTATCCGCGGCATCCTCAAACAGCCCGAGTATGATCTGCGCGGAAATGACCATTTCATATGCCTCATGCTGAGGACGGCCGGAGGAAAGTCCGTCTTTAATAAGATCAATGACAGAGGCATATTCTCCCAGGGAGAAAATGAATCTTGCATAGATGCATTTTTTCTGGAAATTATCGCGCCGGGAGGATTCGAGAAGGGCATCGTATTTTTCTCTGTTCTCTCCATAATAGAAAGTGAGCATATATCCCTTGAAAAGAGGGTCGTTCTGATCAAAATGCCCGAAGAGTTTTTCCGCCTGATCTTTCGGAAGGAATCCGAGATATGAAATCCGTATATCCGTAGGAACGGTATTGGAAGCAATGCTTTTTTTCAGAGCATCCGTTATCTTGGGCCTTACTTTTTCTCCTGTCAGGAACGGTCCGGCACGGTTTATATTATCCGGAAAAAGCCTGATGTTCTTTTCTATCATGAATTCAAGCAGTTCGGAGCCCTCGGCCGGCGTACTCTCGCTAAGGTCCGCGCGAAGCACGGCGTTAAGAAAGGAGGGATTTCCCGGGCGTTCGCTGATCGCTCTTTTTATAAAATCGTTCCAGCCCGTCGGATTCCCCGATGTCCTGTATATCTCCGCAAGAAGGGCGATCAAAGCCGGGTCAGGCGCATTGCTCGAAAATATCCCGTTCTTTACCGTCTCTTCTGCTTTATCGAACTCCCAGACGGCCATGAGCCTTCTTGCTTCATCGGCAACGACGGAGTTCTGGGCATAGCCGAGGCAGACGGAGAAAAAGATTAAAAATACCGCAAGGGCTCTTTTCATTATTATAAATAATACCAAATTTTACAGATTATTCAAAATCGTTCCGGTATACGGAACGGCGGTTTCTTCCGTAATTTCTTTCCGTTAAAATGACCGCAGCGAGGGGAAGAAGATCATGATAACCGCGGTCAGGAGAATGCCGATGAGTATAAGTGCGAGATACCATGAAAAACAATCTTTGAGCTGGTCGATCCCTTTGTTGATCTTTTCCGCTGAAGCCGTTCTCCAGCCCTTTTTTATCAATACCGATGCGGCGATAAGGAAGGGCGCGAAGATCAGCCCTGTTACCTGGAGCTCTGCTTTTGCCGTCGAGCGGATCTCCGAGTACGGCAGCCACCTCAACGCGATAACGAGGAGAGAAATAACACCCTGCAACAAAAGGAAAATCCCAGCCCATAGCATCAGTTGCGCCATTGCGTAGAGTGGCTTGAATATACTTTTTATATAATCCTTCTCCGGGATTGTCCCGTAACCTTTCTTTTCATCTTTCATTATGCTTTCCTTCAAAATATTTTTTTCTTACCACTTCAATACCGTCTTTATGAGAACAATGAAAAGGTACATAAAAATGAATACGATCCCTATTATGATTAGAATGATCTTCAGGGAGAAAAAATCCCCTATCTTTGAAACGCCCCTGTATATCTCATTTAAAGATGAACTCTCCCAACCGTTCCTGAGCGCACTGGAGGCCCTCAGAAGAAATATTCCGAAAACGATGTCCATTAGGCCGCTGGGGAAGATTTTTAAATTAAACGGGGACGAGGATTCGGGTAAAACACGCAGTAAAACGAACATGACGATCTCGAAAGCAACGCCTATCAACATGACTATACCGGCTGTCCTGATGAGCCCGGACATAACATACAGCGGGTGAAATACCTGTTTAATATAACCTTCTTCGGGGATCGTTCCGTAATCGCTTTTATCTTCCCTCATTTCGGACCTCAATCCTATCTGTGCTTTTTAAATATCTCGATAATGATGAAAAATCCTGACCAGAAAGCGAAGCTCATGAACATCCGCCCCCAATCTAAATATTCCGTTCTCATTACCTTGGAGAGTTTCTTCATACCCGGATAAAAGAAATAGAACGGCAGACCTTTTCTCGATTCGAGCGCGCCGGCAAGGGGGTTCATGAGGAACGACGAAAGATATGTGACCACGGCGGCAACGATCACGGCAATAGCAGCAGAAGCAAGAAGGTTCTTTTTGCGGAAGAAGACCGAGGAGATAGCGCTGTAGGCGAATCCCACCATGAACACGGCAGAGACAAGATAGAAGAGTTTTTCCTCTTTAGACATATGCGCTCCTTTTATAAAGGCGGAAAATCCGGATAATTATACCATATCGGGGATGTTTTTCAAATATTCTCTTGTTTGCAAAGATGAGCTTTTTTTGGTATATTATCGCAAATGAGCGCAAAGGTACTTCAGAGGATACGGCATTACATCTCGATCATCGAGAAACTCCGCATCAGAAGCGATAAGATCCTTCAAGGTATGTTCGCGGGGATGCATAGAAGCCCTTATCTCGGATATACGGCCGATTTCGAGGACCACAGGCAGTATAATCCCGGAGATAATATCAAACTAATCGATTGGCCTCTTTGGGCGCGGTCTGAAAAGCTTTTCATAAAACGTTTCAAGGAAGATACAAATGCCAATGTTTATCTTATTCTGGATTCTACACTTTCAATGGCTTACCCCTCGGAAGACAGGAATAAATTGGACAGGGCGAAAGAGCTTCTGATCCTCCTTTTTCTTCTGTTCAGGAGTCAGAACGACAGGGTGGCGCTCTTCCGGTTCAATGAGGGCGGAAAATTCATAGTCGCCCCGAATGACGCTAAGATAGAAAAGAGCAGCTTCATAGAAAAGATCGCCGCCATCGAAGCGGAACGCGGCGGTGATTTCGCCGAGGCGATGAAAGTGTTCTCCAGAAGCGCGAAAAGGAGGGGCATCGTCGTTCTGGCCTCCGATTTCATTTTCGACACCGATACGCTGAAAAAAGGGCTGAACATCCTTAATTATCATAAGCACGACATTCTTTGTTTTCACATGTATGCCGAGAAGGAGGTAGACGCCGGATTGTTGAAAGAAGGCGTATATTTCGATCCCGAGGCCAGGGCCAAGAGCGTGAGCGCTGATGAGTCGGGTTTGCGGAACTACCGCGAGAACTTCTTAAAACGCGAAATTGAGATCCGTGAGATATTCAATGAGCTGCGGATCAAAAGGATCAAAAGTTTTGCCGAGGATAATATGCTTAAATTCATATTGGGATTCTCTGCGGAGTACAGCCCGTGGAATTTTTAAATCCGTTCTTCCTCTTTTTTATTCCGCTTTCCCTTCTCCCGATCATTTTGAACATTCTTTTCAAAAACACACGGAATGAGATACCGTTCCCTCTCTATTTTCTTATAGGGAAGAGGCAGAAGGGCCGCGGCCTCAATGTAAGGAATATCATCAAAACGGTCCTCCGGATGCTGATCATTCTCGATATCATCTTCATTTTCGCTCATCCCGTTTCCGGCTACAGGGATTCGAGCAAGCTCATCATTTTCGATAATTCTGCACATAGCGAGATCACATATCCGGACGGGACAAGGGTGATCGATAAAGGGCTTGAGGTCTTAAGAAGCGTTTTCAGGGAAGGGGACAAGATCGTCGTCATGGACGATGCCCATTTCAGGATGCTCTATTCTCCGGAAGGTATCGCGCCGGTCAAAAGGAACTTCGATATTCCCATCTGGGACGAACTCCCCGCTCAGGTACCGTGTCTTTTGATCTCACCGATGACCTTTGCCGAGGATTTCAAGGGACCGGTTTACGACCTGTTCCCCGATGATTTCGTCAATATCGGGATCAGCGTTAAGGATTTCTCCGTGCTTCTAAGAAGAATAAATGTACGTGTCTATTCCCAATCATACACGGGTGCGTTCACCGTTTCCTTAAAAACGGATAATTCAACAAGGACCGTTCACCGGGGCAGCTTCGATAAAACGTCTGAGATCGATCTTGAAATAGAGATGCCCGCCCCGGGAGGCCGCATCACGCTCGCGATCTCCGCGGATGGCATTCAAGATGCCTTCACAGCCGATAATAGTGCCGAAATGTTTCTTCCGGGTTCTTTGAGATTCAATGACAGGACCGCGTATCCCATGATCTCCCGCATGATCGAAACCGTGAGCGGGCGGTTAAAAAATGGAGGCGGCGGATCATATGTGCTCGAGGTCTCAAATATCGAAACAGAAAGACCGGGGTTGTACTTCATGGTATCGGGGACCGCGGCACACGATTCATGCTTTTTCACTCTCGCCCGGGATCAGCAGCCATTTCAGCTTGCAGGCATTCCTTTAGATATCGAAGGAAGGACGATCGTCGAAGGTATGAACGGAAACCCGTATCTGGTCATTTCCGGGAAAAAGAGAAGCATGTTCTTCGGATTTCTGCCCGATGAAGGGGAGAATCCCTTCCTTGGGACGGATCAGGGGCTGCGCCTAATGTTCCTATCCCTGGACGAGTATTTAAAATCGCTGGTGCGCGAAGATCATAAAGTGTTGTTCAGCGCTCAAGAGATCAACCGGCCCGTGGTACACCGGATCAAAGGAAGGCCGGAAAAGAAAGATCCCGGAATGCCGTTCAGGGACCATAAACCTCTTCTTCTTACCGTACTTTTCGTTCTTATGATCCTGGATCTTTTTATTTAAGAAAGTCAGTAAGCGCCGAAACGCGCGATCTGAACGCGTCAAACGTAAGGTTCTTCATGTAATATTCCGTTACATTCTTTGAATAAACGGCCCGGCCCTTTATTACTTTCTTTAATGCTTCGGCAAAAGAACGCGGATCACCGGGGTTCGCCAATTCCCCGAAGCGGACATTTCCGAAAACCTCCGGAATGATCCCGACCGCGGTCGCCGCAACCGGAAGTCCGAACGCGAAATATTCGTAAAGGACCCTTGAATAAACCTCCGATCCCAGCGAGCCGATGAGCCCGATCGAGGCGAGGGCGAGGTATTCTTCTATATCGGCGGCGAATCCGCTGAATCTTACGTTCTCTTCAATACCGAGCGCGTTCGCTTCCTTTGCAAGTACAGCAAAAGGTATCTCCGCTTCATTTCCGATAAAAACAGCATCAAAGCCGGTGCCTTCCCGCTTCAATATCGAGAGGGCTTTCAGAATATCCCCGTGACCCTTGATCTTCGATGATCTGGCGATGTGAATAAACTGCAGCCGCTCTTCCCCGCTGTTTTCCATAAGCGGTCCTTTCCTTTCATAATGGCCTTCGAGAAGATATGTGTGTCCCGCAAGCGGAACTCTTTTCAGAAATCTTTCTTCTTCCAGCCGCGACGGTACGATGATAAGATCGGTCTTCCCGTGGAGCTGTAATGCGAACGGATTATTTTTCGGCACTCTTGCATCGAGAATAATGCGGATGGTCTTAACGCCTTTTTTCTTTGCGTTCACCGCAAGCGTCTGATCCGGGCCGGTATACGTGAATACCGCATCCGCGGCGGTCACCGGAGACTGCGCGCCGAGGGAATAACGGATGTACCCGGATTCTTTACAGGGGAGGATATTTTCGAAGGCGATGCCGGCTTTCGCGAGTTCGGCATTGATGGGATTATTTTTCCCGGTCACGATCCTCTGTTCGAATCCGAGATCGGAAAGCGCCCGCATGATCGAGAAGGCATAAAAAGAAGCTGCGTTCCACCACCTGATATTGTGAAGATGAAGGATATTCAAATCTTTATCCCGAGACGACGCGGCTCCAGAGTTTCTTTGATATTTCCCTGCTTTTTGCCCCGATCGCCTCAAGGTCCAGATCGAGCTGCAGCTTGCGGTCCTTAAGAAGGAATCTACCGTCGGAGATCGTATCCGTAGCCGGAGCATGTACCAGCCCGAAAAGGATATGGGCGATAAGTGTATTGCCGGTCAATTCTGTAGGTTCGGTATAGTCGAAGAAGACAAAGTCGGCGCAGGCACCCTCCTCGATAACGCCTGTTTTCCTGGAAAGTATCGCGGAAGCGATCTTGCCGTTGTTCTTAAAGGCAGAGAAGCATTCACCCCAGCCGGCGGAAGTGTTGCTGTTCTTATAATGGCTCAAGATATGCGCGAGGAAGTATTCATGCATCGGCACATTGTGCATGCCGTCGGTCCCTATGCCCACCACGACATTGTTCTTTAAAGCGCCGATGATGTCGAGTATGCCCACGGCATTGTTGATATTGGAGGAGGGATTGTGAACAAGGAAAGATCTGCTTTTCGCTATGATCTCCCATTCGGACGCATCAGTCCACACCCCGTGGATGAGAAGCGAATTTTTCCTGAGGAGATTATACCTGTAAAGCCTGTGCGTCACCGATTGGTAGCCAAGGTTCTTCACAAAATTCTGGTCTTCCCTGTCCTCGGCAAGGTGACAGTGTATCGGCATATTGTCCGGCGTGTTCTTCTCTATGTATTTCAGTTCCTCATCGGAAAGAGTCATGTTCGCGTGAAGGCCGAGCATGCCTCTTACACTGCCGTCATCGCGGTTCATTTCATAAAAGTTCACATTCTCCCGCACTTCTTTTTTGAATACCTCGTCGCCGTTGCGGCCCGTTACTTCAAAAGACAGCGCGCCCTTGATACCGTATTTTTTCATTATGTCGCTGATGAGGGATAGGCTCCCATCAATGAATTTCGTCGATACATGATGGTCGAAAACCGTTGTTGTGCCGTGCAGGATACCCTGTATGAGGGGGAAGATCACGCTGTAGTAGAGCTCTTCCTCGGTCAGTTCAAAATCGAGTTTCCACCAGAAGTTCTTCAGCTGGTCCACGAAGGTGTTGGAAACGGCACCGGGAATCGACAGGCCTCTTCCGAGGGTGGAGTAGAAATGCATATGTGCATTGATGATGCCGGGCAGCGCCCATTTCCCCTTCATATCGATCCGTTCCGCCTTTTCCTCAATCACGCCGATCTTTTTTATCATGCCGTCCTCTATCAGGACCGATACATTTTCCAAGACCGCGGGTTCGCCGAATGTGACTGCCGAAACATTATCAAGAACATACTTCATCTCACTTCCTCCTGCGGTTTTCTTCAAGGCGCTTCAATATGCCGTCCTTTGCCGAATCTATATCGCTCATTCCGTAAGTCTTTCCGTGCTCCATTCCGAATATATGCAAAAGGGCATGCACGATGACATTGGCAAGCGAAGCCTTCCTGTCCTCGAAAGTGGGATCGGAATCCTTTATGATCTCGTCCCAGTTTATCACGATCTCGCCGATGATGTCGTTCTCGGGATCGTCAACATAGGAAAAAGAAAGCTCATTAGTGGATTTATCAATATTCCTGTATTTTTTTGAGAGCGCCTTTATCGAACCGGAATCCGTTATCAGAATATTTACCGTTCTTTTCCCGGGCAGGATTTTTCCCGCATACTTCATTTTTAGGATCTCATTGACCGCTCTGATGACCGTACTCTTTATGAACGGAGCGTAAGTGTTTTTCTGAGAGCATTTCGAGTAGACGATATTAACGGTACTATTCTTCATATTCGATCCTTTTATGGTACACGTTCTGGATCGTTTTTATCATTGAATTGGCCACTTTATTCAGCTCATCAAGCGTGATGTCGCAATTCGAGAACTGGTTCTCTATAACGAGAAGCTGGGTCAGCGTATTGTCCACCATCCTTTTGATCTCTGCGTACTGATGGCTCTTTAAAAGCCTTGATTGCGCTTCCACGCGGTCGGCGAACATCACTATTGCGGATTCCTTCGATGTGGGTTTATTGCCCTGGTAGCGGAAATCGCTGTCATCCGGCTCCTCTGCGCCCGTTGCCGCGAGTTTCTGCGCCTGTTCGAAAAAGTGTGCTATGAGGGCAGTGCCGTGATGTTCGAGTATGATGCGCCTTACGGGCTTGGGAAGCATGTGGTCCAGCGAGAGCTGATAGCCGTATATCACGTGTTGTTTCAATATCTTTGCGCTTTTTATCGGAGGGATCTTGTCGTGCGGATTTTTATCTCCGAACTGGTTTTCTATGAAATACTGCGGCGATTGGATCTTTCCGATATCATGGAACAGCCCTCCGACCTTCGCGACCAGGGATTTGGCATTGATCGTTTTAGAGGCCATTTCCGCCATATTAGCAACGGCCACCGAGTGCTGATATGTCCCGGGGGCAAGCAGTGAGAGGTTCTTGATCAATTCATGCTCGCCGCTCAAGAGATCGACAAGGGCGAAATTTGTCGGCATATCGAACAGGCCTTCGATAACAGGCATTATGGAGATAACGAGAAGGTATGAAAGTACATGGCCCAATATGATCGAAATGGAATATCTTATGAACATGCTGACCGGATACAGTCTTATCAGAGAAATGGAAAGCGGCACCAATGTAAGAAGAAGCGCCGTTACCAGAAACATAAAGAACAGATTTCCCCTGCGCACGCGCCGTTTCATCGCGAAGAGGAGCAAAAGCGAATCAACGAATCCGTAGAGCATGATATCGATATTGAAGTCATAGAAGAACGATGCAAGTATGAGGACGATCACCGAGAAGAGAATGCTGAGGTTGTCGTTGAGGAATGTGGCCATCACGAAAACCAAAAACGAGAACGGCAGCGTATACGGAGTCAGGAAAAAGTTCGGATATGCCTTCTCAAGAGTGTCGTAAAGGGACATCAGTCCGAGAAAAAGAATATATATGAGCGCGATCAGGAAATACGATTCATTGGTCTTGAAGGTTTCGGGGTTGAACAGGTTCGTATAGATGGAGAGCGCAAGAAAAAGAAGCAGAATGAAAAGGAGTATACCCAGGGTTTTTAGAAGGGACAGCGTTCTTGAAAGATAATTACGGAGCGTCCTTATCAGCGCTGCGTCATTCTCCGAGAAGAACTCGCCTTTTCTGAGAATAAGCGATTTTTTCTCGTAAACATCCTTGATCGGCTTCATCTCCCTTCTGATCTCCCTGTGCCTTTTCCCCGTCAATTCCGCATCATAGGAAATATTGCCGTGTACGTTCTCCTCCGCGAAGGCTATAAGAAGCGTTTTCAGGTATTCCGGTTCCTTTTTAGAATTCTTTATGCCGGCGATCACACCCTCCTTCGTATTGATGTCGAGAATATGTCTTGTTCTTTCGAAACCGTCCGACATCCTGACCGTGACCAGCCTTGTTCTCAGATGGTTATCGACGAGGAAGCGCTCCATCTCCGCGCGGGCCGGCATTATCCCTCTTTTCATCGGTATAATGATCTTTTCCCAGAAGATGTTCTTCAGATCGTTCAGATCTTCCGTTTTCAGAATATTGCCGTATTCGGATGAGCGTATCTTGATCCCGGGAAATGCCGCGGCGAACTCCCTGTACCGGGCTGAAATGGTTTTCTCCTCTTCTTTCTGGCGGCCCAGAAATCCGAGAACGGCGGAGAGATTGTTAACGCAGTCGTCCTCCACCGTTCTGTCCACGGTGAAGACCGGAGGCGTTTCCGAGATCTTATCAAGGATAAGGTCTTCGGTCTTTTCCGAATTGACGAAGGAAAATGCCGCCGGGGAATAATAGTTCTCGATGATCTGCGCACCGATCTCGTATTTCGGTATCCTGGTATGGATGTTCTTCATGAACACGACGATGGTGAGGAATATCGAGATCGTGATCGTGATCGCTTTGGCGAACGTTACCTTCGCAGAAAGCGTTGTTTTGATGTTTTTCTGCCATGTTTTGAGCATTTCATCGATCCTCTTCGAAAGATCGAACTTTTCACCTGTGCCGTTATTATTCTTTTTCATGTTTTTCAAAGGCGTCTATTATCTTTTGTACGAGCGGATGCCGGACGACATCGCTTTTCGACAGGTTCACTATCTTTATCCCGTCGATGCCGGCAAGGATCCGGCTTATATACACGAGGCCGGACATTTTCTTGTTCTCAAGGTCGATCTGGGTCACATCGCCCGTTACGATGACCTTGGAATTGAAACCTATCCTGGTCAGGAACATCTTTATCTGTTCCTTTGTGGTATTCTGCCCTTCATCCAGTATCACGAAAGCGTCATTCAGCGTTCTTCCCCTCATAAAGGCGAGAGGAGCCACTTCAATGATACCCTTGTCCATAAGGTCCGCGGCTTTATTGAAATTAAGGTGCTCATACAGGGCGTCGAAGACCGGGCGCAGATAGGGGTCTATCTTCGCAGCAAGGTCGCCAGGAAGGAATCCGAGTTTTTCGCCGGCTTCCACTGCCGGACGGGTGACAATGACCCTTGAGACCTCGTTCTCAAGAAGAGCCTCGACCGCGCGAGCCACTGCAAGATATGTTTTCCCCGTTCCGGCCGGACCTATGCATATGGTCAGGTCCCCCGTTTTTATTGCGCTCAGATACTCCTGCTGGCCGAATGTTTTCGGCTGTATGAAGCCTCTCTGGGGGCCCACCCTAATGAATGAGCTGAACAGCTGTTCCGATTCTTTGAAACCGAATTCGCGCGTGTATTCGATGAGATACCGTATCGTTTTTTTATTCACCCGGTACCCTCTTTTTATCGAATTTGCGATGTCCAGAATGATATCGGATACCGTTTTCTCCGTCTTCTCGTCCTGACCAGTGATCTCGAGGATGCCATTGCCGCCGGTTATTTTTACATTGTATACCTTTTCGATGTATTTCAGGTTCTCGTCATTAGATCCGAAAAGGGCGGAAAGCCTTCCCTGGTCATTGAGGCCGGTGAGTTCGATCTGCATTACCGTCAACCTTTAATATCGAGCCCGAGCTCGTCAAGCTGGCTTTTATCTACCGGAGAAGGAGAATCGGTCATAAGGCAGGATGCGGATGTGGTCTTCGGGAATGCGATATAGTCCTTTATACTCGGGCTGCCTTCCAGCATCGCGGCGATACGGGCAATGCCGAGAGCCGCGCCGCCATGGGGAGGAAATCCGTATTCCATCGCTTGGAGGAAAAAACCAAACCTCTCTTTTTGCTCTTTTTCGCTGATGCCCAGATGCTCGAATATCCTTCTTTGGACTTTTACGTCATTTATTCTTATACTGCCGGAACCGAGCTCGGTGCCGTTGAGCACAATGTCGTAGGCCTTGGAGACGATCGCCGTGAGGGGCTTCGAATTGCCGAATATATCCGACGGATCCGCGGGTGCCGTGAACGGATGATGACTTGAGCCGATAACGCCCTCTGCATTGATCTCAAAAAGCGGGAAATCCGTGACCCACAGGAATTTCAGGCCGTCCGCATTCAATGCGAACTCTTCGGAGAGCAATGTCCGAAGGTAGTTGAGCATGCTCGCATCGCGGCCTGATATCTGGAAGAATATCGATTCGTCATCCGAAAGATTGAACTTTTCGATAAAGCCCTGCGGAGCGTATTTCGAGAATGTGAATGAAGTCTCGCCGAGGCTTCTTGAAGCATATATTAAACCTTTCCCGCCGTGCGCTTTGATCTTTTCTTCGAATTTTTTCGCCTGCGATCTCGAGACTGCATGCGGCACCTTTATACCGCGCACTCTTGAGCCGGTCTTAAGTTCATTGCGGATCATATCCATATCGAGATCTGCGAAAATCCCGGTATAGTCCTCTATGAAAAGAGGGTTCCTGAGGTCCGGTTTATCCGAAGCATACTTCTCCAGTGCCGAAGCATATGTCATTCTCGGGAAAGGCGTTTCGATGGCGACACCCGTCTTTTCCGCAAGATACGAGAACATGCCTTCGATCTCGGAGAATATCTCGTCCTCCTCCACAAACGCCCTTTCCATATCCAGCTGTGAGAATTCCGGCTGCCTGTCGGCGCGCAGGTCCTCATCGCGGAAACATCTCGCTATCTGAAAATACTTTTCGAATCCCGAGGCCATAAGAAGCTGTTTCAGAAGCTGCGGGGATTGCGCAAGCGCGTAGAACTGTCCCTTGAAATTACGCGAGGGAACAATGAAGTCGCGCGCGCCCTCGGGAGTGCTTTTTATTAGATACGGGGTCTCTATCTCGAGATAGTCCTTAGAATAGAAATATTCCCTGATATATCTGCCCACAAGTGCATGAAATTTTATCTTGTTCTTGATGGCCGGATTCCTTATTTCGAGGTATCGGAACTTGCCCCTAAGCGCTTCGTTAATCTCTTCCGTTTTTGATATCTCGAATGGGGGCGTCTGCCCTGCAGCGAGCACCTTTAACTCTTTTGCTTCGATCTCGAAGGCCCCCTTGTCCGTTCCGAGCGCCTGTTCGCCGGGCCGGTTTTTAAGAATGCCGGATAGGGATACTATATGTTCCGCTTTTAAGGATTCGGCGAGTGCATATTGCTCGTCTCCGGCCGAAGTGCGGTCGAAGAAGACCTGTATCTTCCCTGTATCATCCCGGAGATAGCAGAAGATCAAAGCCCCCAGTTTTCTTATCGAGTCTATGAACCCGTATAACCGGACGGTGTTCCCGAGCATCCCCTCATCAAGGTCATGTATCAATATTCTTCCCTTCATATCATGTATTCCTGGCCATTTCTTCGAGCGTGACGATACCCTCTTTTACTTTTAATATCGCCTGCTGTCTGAGCGTGAGCATGCCCTCGGCGAGCGCGAGATCGCGCATGGCCTTAACGGACCCCCTGTTCATGATAAGGTTCTGCATGGTCTCCGTCAGAGGCATCACTTCATAAACGGCCGTTCTTTTATAATATCCCGTATTGGCGCAGAACGAGCAGCCCTTACCCCTGAAGAATTTTGGTATATCCCGCACTTCTTCCCAGTCTATATGCATCTTCTCCAGTTCTTCATCGGTATACCTCACTTCTTCCTTGCATTTTTCGCAGATCTTTCTGATCAGTTTCTGCGCCACTACGCATATAAGGGCTGCGGATATGAGGAAATTCGGCACGCCGATGTTCATGAGCCTTGTTATAACGGAAGGCGCGTCGTTCGTATGGAGGGAAGAGACCACCATATGCCCTGTGAGTGCGGCGCGGATAGCGATATCGGCGGTAACGCCGTCGCGTATCTCTCCCACCATGATCTTATCCGGGTCCTGCCTCAGGAAAGCTTTGAGCGCCTTGGCGAATGTCATATATCCCTCAAGGGCTTTATCCTTTTCCTTCTGGTTCATCCGCTCCGTGACAATAGATTCCTCGTCGACGCTCACATTGACCTGATTGACGCCCTGAAGTTCGAACTCAACCGGCTGCTCGACGGTCATTACATTGGAATCCTCATCGTACATCTCGTTCACCATGCTGTACAGTGTGGTCGTCTTGCCGGATCCCGTCGGGCCGGCGACGAGGATCATCCCCCAGGGCCTGTTAAGGGATTCCTTGAGTATTTTAACATCCCTGTCATTGAACCCGAGAGAATCGAGCTCGAGTTTCACGGATTCTTTGTCGCCGATCCTTATTTCAACCCGTTCCCCCATGACCGTGGGCACGAAGGAGGTCCTGAAGTCTATCTTCCTGGCTCCGAACTGATACTGGAATCTTCCGTCCTGGGGCTTCCTTGTCTCGTCGATCTTGCATTTCGATTTGATCTTGATGATCGTCGAGATCGGTTTCAGGATGGATACCGGGTATTTCTTCTGTTCATAGAGGATACTGTCTATCCGGTATCTGATCCTTAGGAGTTTTTCGTCAAAAGGTTCAATATGTATGTCCGAAGCCCTTGATTTCAGCGCATTTATGATGAGAAGTTTGATGAAATTCTCGTGTTCTTTATCTTCCGACATTTTAAGGAGTTCATCCGAAGATGGATCCCTTCTTTCCTCGTCCACGACATCCACATCAAGAGAAACCTCTTCTTCGAACATTTGTGTCACATTCTCGAGGTCGGCATTGCCTTTTTTGTATATCCTTTCGATGGCGGCCTTTATCTGTGAGGGCGGGGCTATCATCACGTCGATCTCATTCCCCGTGATCATCTGAATATCGTCGATAACGCTTCTTTTCATGGGATTCGCCATGACTATGGTCAGGGTGTTCCCCAAAATTTCTACAGGCACCACGAGCTCCTTTGCCGCTATTTTCTCCGGTATCCTCTTTATAAGGAAATCGTCTATTTCAAGGTCCTTGATCCCTTCGAAATACGGGATGCCGAGTTGGGAAGAGATGATATTGGCAAGTTTCTCTTCATCAATATAGCCTTTACTTATCAGGATCGCTCCGAGGAACTCCCCTGATTTTTTCTGTTCGGCCAGGGCTTCGTCCAGCTGTTTCTGGTCTATGATGGCCTTTTCGATGAGGATCTCTCCTAATTTTTTCATCTTTTTAAATTATATTAAAAAACAAGGTATTTTTCAATGTTTTCACGTTTTTAAGCCTTAACATCGGATTCTCACGTTCTTTCTTCCGATTAATTCAGTATCCTTTCAAGAAAGATCAGAAGATCGCTCCAATAGGCATCATAGGAACCCGCCATATGAGGCGTCAGGATGAGATTTTCAATACCGAAGAGTTCCGATCCCGGATCAAGCGGCTCTCTCTGGAAAACATCCAAAGCAGCGCCGCGAAGGCGGCCGGATCTTATGGCGCTGATCAGGGCTTTCTCGACCACGACATCCCCTCTTGAGATATTTATGAAATACGCCCCTTTTTTCATCGCGGCAAATTCAGCTTCACCCAGTGAATGCCTGGTCGAAGGATTCAAAGGCAGGGCGGAGATCACAAGGTCGGCCTCAGGCAGCGCTTCGTAGAGTTTCTCCGGGGAGAACAGTTTTTCGACATATTCCGGCTTCTCCCCGCGTCTTGCCGTGGCGTTTACGCTCATTCCCAAACAACTCAGTTTTTGAGCGGTTTTTTTTCCGACATGCCCGAGTCCCAGTACGAGCGCGGACTTCCCTCTCAGCATATCGGGTATCATGTTTTCTTTCGTTTTCCAGAGTTCTTTTCGTGACCTAATCAAAAAATGGAGCCCCTTGAAAAGTGCAAAAGCCAGTGCAACCGCCCATTCGCTTACGCTTTCGGCATTCATCCCGGGAAAGGTGATCACCTCGAATCTTTGGGATCTGTTCTCGAATCCGTCCGGTATGCCCGCCTGACAGAAAACGATCTTTTTAATGTTCGAATCCTTCAGCTCCTCATAATCGGCCTTCCAGCAGAGCAGCGTATCGGCGGTTTTGATCTTTTCGATAAAATCCTTCTTTCCCGATGAGGCGGTCACTTTTATATCCGGACCGAGAGCGGCAAGTTCTTTCATGAACCAATCGGGAGCGTTCCAGAAATTTATCTTTGAAAATAGCGCTACGAGAACCGTTGTCATTCTAAGCCCCGATACCGGCTTTAATGAACCGGTACATCCGGGCCGAGTCATCCTGTCCGAAAACCGGTTTTCCGAGAAACTCGCTTTTCTTATAAGTTCCCGTGAAAACACCGGCATAGCAGATAATATCCTTTCCCTCGGAAAGGATCCTGGCATCGTCCTCATCCTTCGCGCAGATCACGCACGGGAATTTTTCTTTTTTCATGCCCTCGATTATGACGATATCCTTTTTGAGAAATCTGAAAATACCGAAAATCTCATCCATCGGAAGATCGGGATTGAAGAATAAAGCCGTCTCTGACGGGGTCACCGCGCAAACGGGGACTCCGCCAGACCTTCTGTGCTCGAAAGTGTCGCTGCCCGGGCGGTCAAGGGTAAAACCTTCCCTGTGTATGGCTTTGACGGAAGCGGCCGAATAACCGTCAGCGGAAAATGCGCGCAGAAGGCCGCATACTACCGTGGTCTTACCGCTTTTCGTATGTCCTATTACACTGATTATCTTCATCGGCGGAAAACGATCCGCTTCTTTCCGTCATCCAGGGATGCAAGTTTCCGCATCCAGTTCCCGAGTTTGAGATCTGTTCCGATGAGCCTTCTGTCCCCGTCCTCGACGAATGCGCTCCCAAGATAAGTTCTTCTTTTTATTATCAGCACATAACCGTCCTCAGAGGAGGCTTTGATATATTCGCCGGAAAGGCCGTTCTCCGCCATGAGCTTCACAAGATCGCATCCCTTGTATTCGCGATGTCCGATCATAAAGGGTGCCGAGCCTATTCCCGCAAGATCAATGGAGATCTCTTCGCCGGCAGGGAAGTTCTCAACTTCCGCGATGCTCTCTACGTCGACAACCCGGAGTTTCCCGTCGGCATTATCCTTGACAATGAATGTCGGCTTCATTTCTTTACCGTCCTTCTGCGTTACTATATAGTATTCTCCGGGAATATTTTCCTTCACCACGGTCATGAAATATCCGTCAGCTGCCGTAATGTTGAAGCAGGAGAACGGGGTTATCTTCGCTTTATTGAAAATGTCGCCGAGGGACCATCCGGAATAGGAGGCGGAGGTTATCTTGCCGTGCGCATCCCTGTATTCCGTATTAAAAACGGCAGGTCCGTTCAGAACTCCGGGATCGATCGCGGCCGGAGGGCCCGAAAGAGGGATAAGCTTCATTTGGCCTCTGCCGGAACAACCTTGAGGAAGATATGATCTGCAAGGAAATATTTTCTGAAGATCTCCTTCAATTTTTCATTGTCCGCATCATAGTATTTGTCTAATTTATTCAGGTAATCGGCAACCTCAAGGCCCTGATAATCGAGATTGTCCAGAAATCCCACTATAGAGGCATTATCTTCGAAGCCGGTAATAAGGTTCCCTATTATGTAATTTCTCGTTTTCTCGATATTATCCTCGGTGAATCCTGCTTCTCCGACCTCCTTGAAGGTCTTCACAATCTCATCCCTGAATTCGTCGGCCTTGTCCGGGGAAACGCCCGAGACCACTTTGATGTATCCTCCGGAACTTCTCGGATGCTGATAACATCCCACATAATATGCCAGGCCTTTTTCCAGCCTGATCTTCTGTCCGAGAATAGAAGTAAGCGAGCCGCCGCCGAGCATGCTTGTTATCATGGTAAGATAGGCGCCGTCTTCGCTTTTATAGTCGATCCCCTTGAACCCCATCTGGACAACTGCCTGTTCTATGTTCGGCATAGGCACTTTCTTTTCATCTTTTTTCACCGTAAAGGCGGGGAAAGAGCATATCTCGTTCTTAATACCCTTCTTCTCCCAATCACCGAAATATTTTTCAATGAGACCTTTAAGATCATCTTCAGGCATATCGCCGAGTATCGCTATCGTGATATTTTCCGGGATGATGTATTTTTCATGATATTCCCTGAGCATCTCGGGGGTCACATTGGCGACATTTTCAAAATTCCCCGGTTCGAATATAGCATAAGGATGTTTTTCGCCGTAGAGGAATTTGTCGAAATAGTATTCGGACATGTCGTCCGGGTTCATCTGTTTATATTTGATAGAGGTCATCACTTGCCTTTTCACTTTTTCAACGCCTTCTGCGGGGAAGGTCGGGTTCCTTATCATTTCGGCGATAACATCAAGACCCTGCTCTTTGAATTTGGAAAGGAATTCCCCGCGGAGCGTCAGTGTTTCATACCCGGAGTTCGTGTCATACCCGATCGCGTAAAAATCGGTTATCTCGTTAAGTTTGGCAAGATCATATTTGGCGGTGCCCTCATTGATGCAGTAGATCATCATCTGGGGAATGCCGTTCCGGTCGGGAACGAATGAAGGGCCTGCTTTCATCGAGATCCTGAGAAAGATGCCGGGAACGGTATTGTCATTATAAGCGATCACCTTAAGGCCGTTGGACAGAATATACTTTTTGTTCTTCTCGAAAATGGAGAAGGATTTTTTCAATACGTCTTTTTCTACCGTCACGATCTCCGGAATGTCAGTCGAGTAATGCGGGTCCTCCTCTTCTTCGGGAGGCGTTAATGCGCTTTCTTCCTTTTCCGAGGGAATGAATTCCGTTACCGACATATTTTTTTCAGTGAGGTATTTTTTCACTGCGGCCGCGATCTGAGAAGGAGTTACCTTTTTGATCTTGTTCAGGAACTCATTGATGTATTCTACTTTATAGTATGTTTCAAGCATACCAAGTTCCTTTCCGATGTCGGCGGCTTTCTGGACCTTGAATATTTCTTCGGTCTCTATGAAATTAATTATGCGTTGAATATCCTTTTCGGATATCTCGCCTTTTTTAAGTTTCTCGACCTCATCAAGCAGAATGGTCCTGCCCTGCTCCATCGCTTCGGGCGTCGCAAAGGAGCCGCCTACGTTGAACGGTTTCATATGCCTTCCCACGCGGCATGAAGCCCAGGCCGCATGCGCAATGCCGGTATCCACAAGCCGCTGCCTGAGCCGTGCCTGTGCGCCGGAACTTAATATCTGCGCCGCAAGATACAGTTTTTCGAAATCCTTGTGTCCGTATCCGGGAGCGTCGAAGGAGTAGAAAACATTGTATGTGGCGACCATCGGGTCCGGGATCGTTTTCAGGGTCTTTCCTCTTTTCAGGCGCAGTTTAGGTTTAGGTATCCTTTTACCGAGCGTTGAGGGTTTGATCTCGCCGAAATATTCCCGGGTTAATTTTTCCGCATCTTCCTTTTTTATATCCCCGGCGAGAACCAGGATCGCATTGTTCGGCTTGTAGAATCTGTTGTAAAACTTTCTTGTTTTCTCTATCGTCATATTATCGAGATCCCCGTCATATCCGATCGTAGGATGCTGATAGCAGTATTTGTCATAGAAGAACTCATCAAACTGCATCCAGAAGCGGCCCCAGGCATTATTGCCGTACCTCATGAGCTTCTCTTGTTTAATGACCTTCATCTCATTATCAAATACCTCCGCGGCCATTGAGGCATTCGCCATGCGGTCGGATTCGATCCTCATCGCCATCTCAATATTGTACGAGGGTACGATGATGTAGTAACAGGTATGATCATCGGAAGTGTATGCATTCGAATAACCGCCCGAACCCCGGATGAGTTCATCGATCTGGGTCTTGTCCAGGGAAGCGGTACCGTTGAACATCATATGCTCGACAACATGCGCAATGCCGCTCTCGCCCTTATCCTCATCATTGGAACCGACATTGTAATATATGTACATTGCCACCTGAGGTATCCTGTGATCCTCATAGACGATCGTCTTGAGGCCGTTTTTAAGCGTGAATTTATGATAATCCACGGCAAATACCCCGCAAACAAGTAAAAGGGACGTCAGCATAAAGATCAATTTTTTCATATCGATCCTCCATTTATTATATTTTTTTCAAGATGCTCTTAAGGGAGGACGCAACGCGTGCGACCTCGCCCACGGTCATTTCCGGGAAGATCGGCAGGCTTAAAGCCGTTTCCGCAAAACGCTCGGCACGGGGCAGGTCTATTTTTTTCTTCCCGTATTTTCTGTTTTTGTATACCGGCTGCATGTGAAGCGGCACCGGATAATGTATTCCGGCCGGTATGCCCATCTCTTTGAGCCCCTGGATGACAGCATCCCTGTTCCCGGGAACATTTACCACATAAAGATGGAATACGTGCCTGCGCTCATTGATCGCGGGAAGCGAAAGCCCTTCTATGCCGGACAGAAGATCATTATACATTTTGGCGATCTCTATCCTTCTTGCCGTCCATTTATCAAGATGCTGAAGCTTCACGTTCAGCACCGCCGCCTGGATACCGTCCATCCTTTCGCCCAGCCCGTCCGATGAATGTTCGTATTTTGTCAATCTTCCGTGATTTCGCATTTTGTATATCATTTCGTGAAAGATACCGTCGTTGGTGGCAACGGCGCCGGCATCACCGTAAGCACCGAGATTTTTACCGGGATAGAATGAGAATACCGATATATCCCCGGTTGCACCCGCAGGACATCTGTCAAATTCGGCAAGGTGGGCCTGGGCGCAATCTTCCACAAAGAATATGCGGTGTTTGTCCGCGATCCTTCTCAGTTTCTTGACATTCAGCATATTGCCGTATATATGAACGCCGATGATACCTTTCACGCGGCCGTCAATTTTCTCTTCCACAAGGCTTTCGTCCATATTCCCGTCATCTTTGATATCAATAAATACCGGTTCTGCCCCGAGAAAGATAAGCGGTTCCACTGTAGCTATGAAGGTATTCGGGGTCGTGATTATCTTATCGCCTTTTTTAACTCCTAAAGCCATCATGGCAAGAAGAAGGGCCGAAGTTCCGGAACTAACGCCCAGTATATGCCTGATCCTCTGTGCGGCGGCAAAACCGGATTCGAATTTTTTCACCTCTTCTCCCAGTATGAAATCGGAGGCAAGTATAACTTTTTTCATTGCTCGGTCTATCTCGGGTTTTATCGTCCGGTACTGTCTTACCAGATCGACGAATTCCATGCTATTTTTCTTCTTCTGTTTCATATGGCCTTTCAATAAGATCGTATTTGCATTTAAGGTCCTTCACCGCCATGATCTTGACCGCGGGAATGCCGGAATACACGCTTTCCGGATCGCAATCTTTCGTGACCACGCTTCCGGCGCCGATCAGCGCTCCCTTGCCAATGGTGAGGTCCGGAAGAACGGTGGCATTAGCCCCGATCTTCGCCCCTTCCATGACCGTGGCTCCTTTCAGGCATTTCTTCACTATGGGACAGAGCGGGTGGAACGCATTGGTGAAGACCGCGTGGGGGCCGATCCAGCATCCCTTTTTCAGAACCGTTGTCTCCGGGATGAAAACATTCGTATGCATCCGCACGCCGTCCTCGATGACCGTGTGATGCTCAATGACCGAATGCGTGCCTACGCTTACATCATTTCCGATCATGTTCTCCTCCCTTACCAGAACGCCGTGACCTGTGTGAAAACCATCCCCTATTACATTTCCCGCATAGATCACCGTATGTGAGCGTATCACAGCGTTCTTACCGATAATTGTTTTGAGTTCTCCGTCCGACGCGCCGGATGGCGGGAGGCCGATGACGCAGTGTTCTCCGATATCGGCATTTTCACCGATCTTGACATTTTTGTATATTTTATAATGCTTAGTCATATGTGTTTATTTTATCAAAAAAAGAAAAATCTGCCAAATAAAAGATGTAATAAGAGGAAAACATGAAAAGATGATGTTCGGCCGCTTCACGGCAGGTGTTTTTTCAGCCGCCTCACGGCAGGTGTTTCTCAGCCGCTTCTCTGTATGTCCTCGATCTCTTCATCGGTCAAATCCAGAACCAGCTTGCACAGTTCCGGATCGAATTGCGTACCGGAATATTTTTTGAGTTCGCGCCGCGCGGATGATATGGTCTTCGCTTTTTTATACGGTCTGTTATTGATCATAACGTCGAAAGCGTCTATTACATTTAGCACCCTTGCAAAGAAAGGGATATTCTTCCCCTTTTTCATCTCCGGATAACCCTGGCCGTCCCATCTTTCATGATGGTATTTAACGGCATCGATCACATTTTTATTATCTTCGAACAGCATCATCATTTCGGCGCCTTTTGCGGCATGCACTTTGATCTTTTCGTATTCGTCCCTGGTCAGCTTGCCCGGTTTATTCAGAAGATGGTCGGATATGGCGATCTTGCCTATATCGTGAAGCGAGGCTGCAAGTTCCAGCTCCCGCAATTCGGCGTCGCGGAGCCCCAGTTTTCTTCCTACAAGGCCTGCGAACCTGATCAGTCTTCCGCAGTGGCCGGCCGTGCATTTATCCCGCTCTTCAATGATGGTCGAGAAGGTACTGGAAAGGTCTTTGTAGAATTTCTCCACCTTCATATTAAGAATGGAATTTTCCAGAGCAGAGCCGATCTGGTGCGCAATGAATTCGAGGATGATTATCTCCCTGTCCGACATGAAATACCCGTTATCCGGCTGGACGGCTACGGTGACGACGCCGTAAGTTTTCAATTTCCCGTATACCGGAACGACCGCATACTGAGTAGAATACACTTTATGGTTTCCCGTCATCCTGATATTGAACTCTTTTTCCTTGAACCGGTCCGTGATGAAAAAGGATTTCCTCTCGGAAAAGCAGCGGGCAACATGATTGCGCATCTTCTCTCCGTCCGTTTCAGCCGGGTCTATGTGCAGGTTCTCGATATAACTTTCGGGAAGGCCGAGCGATCTTACGCATTCGATCTTTCCCGTATTCTCGTCGTAAAGCATCAGGCCCACCCGGTCATAGCCGAAAACGGATCTCAGACCGTCCGCGATCTTGTCGCAGAGCTTTTCGGTATTCTTCTCGTTGACAAGTTCCGAAAGAAGGGAAACGAACCGCTCTGCGGTCTCCCGTTCCATCATGGCCGGCGTTTTCTTTGCGGTTACACCGTGTTCTAAAAGCGACTTTTTATATTCTTCATTCCTTGCTTCGGCGTAGTACAGCCTGTCCAGAAGGTATTGATACGGATCACAGTGCTTCGAAGCTTCCTTTCTAGTATCTTCGAGCCACTGAAAATTATTGCCGTTCGTTGTCATTGAGGGGATTATATCACGAGATCGGTATTATTTCAACCCGTGCGCTAATTGCCGAGGCGGTAACCTGAATATGCTCTTTCAAGAGAATATGAACCGAATATAATTCAATCTCTTTTGAGCTTTGCATCATTTTTTTATACGGTGAAGGAAGTGGCTGAAGATAAAAAGACCGCCGCTTGCGATGAAAGGAAGATTGATCGCCGCAACAATGCCGAGCGCGTGCAGGAGTTCTCCGGGATTTTTATAATTCCCTTTAAAAACAACAACAGCGGTGAACACTCCGATGAGAAGCAGTAATATGCCTCCCGGGAGTTCATTTTTCCATGCAAGCACAAGCACCGCCGCTATGATGAAGGACGGGATCATATGTATGAGAAATCCCCCGATGCAAAGCCAGATGCTTGTCCCGGAAGAAAATGCATCAAGAGCGAAAAGGCTCATGAACAGGATCGACAGAATGCAGAGTATTCTCGCCGACCATCTGATAATCCCGGGCAATAATGGAGGTTTATTTTCTGTTTCGGTCATTTTCCACTCCTTTTTCACGGATTTTTTTCAGGCCCTTATCCTTTGTTCTTCCGGGATCCGTTTTCCGGCCGGCGACAGGGCCGCACTCAAGGCAATACCCTCTGTGGACGCATACCGTTCCTCCGCATTTTTCGCATGCCCATCTCTTTTTTTCAGAATCTGTGAATTTTTTTATTCCGTTATTTTTTATACTTTCGAGATTCTCAAGCATGCTCATGCCGTATCTTGTTCTGTATCTTCTATCGAGATCCTTGAGCCGGCGGCAGGGAAAATCCGGGCACCCGGTGCAGAATCCGGCACGGCGCGTTCTGAGGTGCTCACAATTTCTGATCCTGCATCTCACATGGGCTTTGCGGGGATCGTCCCCGAGCGATCTGCAGCCGGAACATCTGTTCTCTTCCCTCAGATATCCAAGACAGATCCCGCAATTCATCCCGCACGGGGCGATAAGTCCTTTCTTATTTCTCATATTCCCTCCACATGCCGGGTATTGACCGGGACCTTTTTCCTTATGCATACCCGGTATAACCGCAGGGCCCCGGTATCCGGATTATTTTAACACGAAAGCGTTCTTAAACAAATACCGTTTCTCTCTTTTCTTTTTGCATTTTTAGCCGTTTTTTCGGATAATATGATATAGGGGGATTCTATGGACGAGAATTTTGATGTGTATTCTGCACTTGAAGGGATCAAGGAGCCCGGGGAGCGGGTAATCTGGTACGGAAAATCGAAAGCGTTCAAATTGTTCGGTCCCGAGGACTTCATGCTCATACCGTTCTCAATTTTTTGGTTCGGTTTTTCTCTTTTCTGGGAATTCATGGCTTTGAAGAATGTAGTAACACAGGAAGGCCCTCTCGCGCTGAAGATCATCTTCCCCTTATTTGGGCTTCCCTTCGTGCTCATCGGTTTTTTTCTCATGTTCGGAAGGTATATCATCAAACTTAAGAACTTTTACAATATGGTCTATGTCCTTACATCGAAGCGCGTTATGACGGTCACGGTCAAGGGCGAGAAGAAAACGATCGCCGCGCTCGATCTGGACGGGCTTTTCGTTCCGAAAATGACGGTGGGAAAAGACGGGATGACCGGCACGATAACTTTCATGGGACGATCTTCTTTCAATCCGCAAACCCGGGCCGAGATGATCGAGAACTTTAAAAATTTAAAATTCGCTCAGCATATCGAATTTTCGAATATCGAGAACCCTCAGAACGTATATTCACAAGTCGAGGCCTTGATGCAGAAAGCGAAGGGCCCGGAGACCGGTGACCTGAGAACGCTGTTGAATAAAAGAGATAAGGATGAGGAGGAATGAGCGGCGGCGGCTTCGGGAATTTCAATATTGAAGAACATACTGATTTTATTAAAAAACTGTTTGAGGACCATGCGCTTTCGGTAAACGGCTCCCTTTACCGTTTTCTTGAGACAGAATTGTATTATCACGGGAATGGCCATCGCGATACAAGCGTGCTCATACGCGACAGGAACGCCGGGGATTTTTTCTTTCATCAGTTCGGTTTCGATATCTGTTTCCGGACGGAAAAGGATAAAAGCGGTTCCCCTGCGGTTTACGGAGGTGTTCTTGTCCGTTCGCTTAAGAAAGAATGCGGGGAGATCATTTGCGGCCCGATGAACTGCTCTCTTCATATATTGAACTCGGGAAAAAGCAAAAATACAGGGTTCATTCTCGAGATGAACGTGGTAAGTGCTCCGCATCTTGATCTTTCCATAAAGAGGTCTGTAAGGATAAAAGGGAAAAGGGATGACGGTTTTCACGATGCGCTTTACCGGTTCATAACGGCGGAATTTTTGGAAGAGATAATGAAAAGACCGCTCGGCGATCATTACAGAAAAAAAACGGCGGGCTTCCAAATAAACGGGGCTGTATCTTGATATTTGTTTTTACGGGAATAATGGGTGTCATATGCACACCGCGTTCATCTTTCCGGTTTCATTACCTTATCATACTACACATGATCATCTTCCATTTCATTCACCCTTTCTAGCGGTTTTCCGCCGTAAATAGACGACGTCCTCATTTTTTCATTTTTGACTTAAAAGGTAATTTTTGTTATAATCCACATGTCAACAATTCATGTACAGAGGAGTTTGCAATGGCAGGACAAACGGCGAAGATCCTTAAATTCTACCCTGAGAAATGCAAAGGATGCCTCGAATGCGAGAAGGCCTGTTCTATGGTCCATTTCCGGACGGACGAAGGCGGAGAAAAATCCGCTATAAAAATTCTGAAAAAGAACGATTCCTATGTGATGCACGTCTGCAATCAGAACGGGCTCTGCATCGATATGTGCCCGGTCGGCGCGCTGACACGCATGCCGAACGGCACGGTGATCCTCAATAAAGCGGTCTGCATCGGTTGTCAGGCCTGTGTGGGATTCTGCCCGATTGGCGCAATGAGAAGAGCTTCCGTTTCGATCACCCCGTTCAAGTGCATTGCCTGCGGGAAATGCGTTGAGGCATGCCCGGAGAAAGCTCTCGAGCTTGTCGAGGCAAAGCTCGAAGGCATAAAGCAGATCGTATTCCACGATTATCACGAGTGATAGGAGAATCTAATGACAAATGCCAATACGGGACAGTTCGACTGGAAAACATATAAAACGGAAAACACGAAACATGAGTGGGACCTTGGCGCTCTGAAGAAGGCGCACAGGGAGATCGCAAAATATAAATACGAATTAAAACCCCTTCACCGCGGATTCGCCGGCAGGACATTATATGTGAATCTCACAACGAAAGAGATCAAAGAAAAACCCGTTACGGACGAAATGAAAAAGAAATTCACGGGGGGCCGGGGTTTCGGCCTTAAGCTCATCTGGGATTCGATAAAACCCGATACGAAGTGGGACAGTCCCGAGAACGATCTCGTGATAACCACGGGCGTGATGTGCGGAGCTACTCAGTATCCCGGTTCCGGCAAATCGCTGTGCCTGACCGTTTCACCGTCGACCGGGATCCTTTGCGATTCCAATGTCGGCGGTTATTACGGACCATACCTGAAATTCTCAGGTTTCGATGCGCTCGAGATACAGGGGAAATCCCGGGACGACGTGATCATCATCATAGACGGCCAGACAGGGGAGGTACGGATAGAATCGGCTCCGAAAGAAGAGACCGACACTCATCTTCTTTCCGAGCAATTGATACATATGTACGCAAAATCGGACGACGACCGCGCAAGACAGCTGGTTTCTTCCGTTACGGCGGGAAAAGGGGCAGAACACAGCTATTGGGGATGCCTCAATTTCTCCTTCTGGGATATCAGAAGGAAGGTGGCAAGGGTCAAACAGGCAGGGAGAGGCGGGCTCGGCACGGTGCTCCGCGATAAGAAAGTAAAGGGTCTTGTGGTAATATCCCCTAAATTCACGGGCGTGCAGAACGATCCGGCAGATCCGGAACTTGCTGCAAAACTCGGCGAGAAGATGCACAAGGAGATCCGCGACGGCGACCGCAACGACTGCAATATGAGGCAGGTAGGCACCGCGCATCTTGTCGAGATCATGGACGCTTACGACCTTCTTCCGTGCGAAAATTACCGATTCGGCAAATTCCCAAAAGCGAGCAAGATATATTCGGGAGAATTCTATAAACTTTTCACGCAGATAATCCCCGACGGGTGCTGGCACGGATGCACGATGGCATGCGCCAAAGCGGTCGACGGGTTCAAGGTGAAAACCGGTCCCTACAAAGGCCAGAAGGTATCGGTTGACGGGCCCGAGTACGAAACCTGCGGATGCGCCGCCAATATGAGCATGTGGGATCCCCTGTGGGTTGTTGAATTCAATTTCTACTGCGATACATACGGTCTTGACACCATATCCGCCGGAACCGGCATCGCCTTCTATATGGAGATGTTCGAATACGGCATACTCAACCGCGAAAGATGCGGCGGGCTGGAACTTGCGTTCGGTAATAATGATGCCGCGCTGGAACTTCTCCACAGGATAGCGCGCGGCGAGAACGACGAATTCACAAAGGTAGCGGGGAAGGGCATACGCAGAGTCAAGGACTGGATCATAGAAAAAGGCTGGGGCGAGCCCAAGCTCGTCAATGATTGCGGCATGGAAAGCAAGGGGCTCGAATATTCGGAATATGTAACGAAGGAATCCCTCGCCATGCAGGGCGGATACGGTCTTACGCTTAAAGGACCTCAGCACGACGAGGCGTGGCTCATATTCATGGACATGGTCAACAATCAGATCCCCACGTTCAAGGATAAAGCGGAAGCGCTCCACTATTTTCCGATGTGGCGTACCTGGTTCGGACTTAACGGACTTTGCAAACTTCCCTGGAACGATATTACACCCGCGGATAATTCCAAAACACCGGAACCCGCCAAGGTGCCGGAACATGTTGAGAACTATGTACATTACCAGAATGCCATCACCGGTTGGGGCGTGAAGAAAGAAGAGCTGATACTCCAGAGCGAAAGATGCTACAACTGGCAGAGGGCGATGAACGTGTGGCTCGGCAGGGGAAGAAGAAAGGATGACTGGATACCGTTCCGTTCAATGGGTCCCGTTACCCGAATGGAGTATATCTCCAGGCAGGACAGGTATGACAAACAGCTTGAAGGGATACTCGGGAAAACACCCGAAGAAATAAAGGCGATGCCGGTTCAGGAAAAGCTCGACATCGTATACGAATACCGGAGGAACGCCTACGAAAAATTGGCGGATGCCGTTTATTTCAGACGGGGATGGACACCCAACGGAATACCCGCTCCGCAGAAGATGAGATCCCTCGGGTTCGGTGACGAGAAGGATATGCTCGATATGCTTCAGAAGGTCATCGACGAGGACGGGAAGAAAGGCCTTAATAATTGGGGCGGAAAATACGGTGCCGGGGAGAGCGCTCCTTCAAGCGATCCGAAATACTGGGAGAAGTGGTAAGGTCATTTTGAGCGGCGAAGACAGGATCCGTAATATCTTAAAAAAATACCGCGTCGGCATTGCGGGACTCGGCGGATTGGGTTCCAATGCCGCAACGGCGCTTGTCAGGGCCGGAGTGAAGAAATTCGTTTTAGTAGATTTCGACCGCGTCGAGGCGAGTAATCTCAACAGGCAGTATTTTTTTGCAGACCAGATAGGAAAATTGAAAACAGCCGCTCTTCGGGAGAACCTCTTCCGGATCTATGAAGATCTTGAGATCGAAATTATCAATGACCGTCTCGAAAAAGGCAGAATGACGAAGCACTTCAAAAAGTGCGATATCGTGATCGAGGCGCTGGATGCGGCGGATAAAAAGGAAGCGCTGATAATCGAAATGCAGGAACACCTTGCCGGAATCCCGCTTGTTGCGGCAAGCGGCGTAGGGGGGATGGGCCCATCCGACGGGATAAGGACGGTTAAAACGGGAAATCTGTATTTATGCTATAATGATGCCGGACGCGAGAACGATGTTCTGATATCCTCGAGGGTATGCATCATGGCCAATTGGGAGGCAAACCTTGCGCTGGAGATAATGCTGGAGATGGAAAATGGAAAAGATAACGGTCAACGGTAATCAGGTAGACTGGGTCGAAGGCGAAACGCTCTCGCGTCTTCTTGAGCGCATGAATTTCGTCTTCAGACTGCTTGCCATAAAGATAAACGGAGAGATCGTCCCGAAGGAAGATTATGCCAAAGCATTAATCCCAAAGGGCGCAAAGGTCGAAGTGATACATCTCATAAGCGGGGGATAAAGGATGAAGGTAAGGGGCTTTGCCCTTAAAAGCACTTGCCAGTATATCCGCAAGCATTACGGCGAACTTATGATGATCCAGATCATAAACCGCATCCCAGCGGACCTGAGACATTATTTTCTGGACGAGGAGTTCAATGCCCTGAAATGGTATCCCTATGATCTGTACGAAACGTTGAACAGGCAGATCGTCGAACGTATCGGAGGGGGGGATTATACGATCCTCTACGATTGCGCAAGGACCGGGGCGAAGGAATACTTCGATTCCACGCTCGGCTTTTTCATCAAGGACAGAACGCCGATGAATGTGGTAAGGAACGTCAATAATGTTTTTTCCAATTATTTCGAGATCGGCAAGATTGAAAAGGTCGGAGAAAAAGACGGGCATCATTATTTTGAACTCAAGAACATAGACAATAAACAGGACCTTTTCGAGCGTGTCAGAGGCTTTCTCAAAGGCATGTTCGAGATCACAAAAGCAAAATTCTCCCATGTGAGCTATCTTTACGATTTCTTTCATAGAAAAGTGACTTTCGATCTTTACTGGGAAGGCTGACCCCTCAGATAACTTTTCAGATAGGTGCTCATAAGATCCACCGCCTTTTCATTGTATCCGCCTTCAGGAACGATTATATCTGCAAATTTTTTTGTCGGTTCGACGAATTCGATATGCATCGGCCGCACCGTGCCGAGATACTGGTCTATTACCGAATCAAGCGTTCTTCCCCTTTCGTTCATATCCCGCAATATCCTCCTTGTAAGCCGGACATCGGACGGGGTATCTACGAATATCTTGAAATCCATGAGCTCCCTCAGTTTTTTAAAGTAGAAGATCAGTATCCCTTCGAGAATTATTATGTGGGTGCCTTCGATCCTTTTTGTTTCAGCGTGCCTTTTATGGGTCGCGAAATCGTATACGGGGCATTCGATGGGCCTTTTCGCCTTAAGATCCTTGAGTTGATCCGCAAGAAGTTCCGTGTCGAAGGCGTCGGGATGATCGTAATTGCGCTCCTCCACCGGAACGCGGTCCATATCCCTGTAATAGGAATCCTGCGAGATCACGGTGATCGATTCTTTCAGTATCTCCCTGATCTTGCTCGCGACCGTGGTCTTGCCCGAGCCCGTACCGCCCGCTATGCCGATAAGATATACGCTGTTTTCCTTTTTCATTTCCCCTTCCTCCCGGAGATATCCAGAGAATAAATAAGTGCGGCGGCCGCGGCGGTGCCGAGCACATCGAAAACAAGGTCCTTATAGGAGAACCTGTTCGTTTTGAACTTCATCCCGGACGCCATATCCTTCAGTTCCTTCCCGATGCTGAAAGTCAATGTGACCGCGCAGGAGATCCGGAGCGAATCCCGCATATCCCCGCCCCGCTGATACCGGAAATAAGAATAACTCCATAGGGTTGCGGAGAATGCCGTTATGAAATGGAAGGCCTTATCCCTCGAAAGCCATTCATCCTCCGGGACGGCAGGCCGGCACACAAATAAAAGCAGAAGGACAAGAACGGCGGCTTCAGTTCTTTTCATTTCTTATGAACCTGTATATGTATTCCTGCAATAAACCGGCGTATTTCCCGAAACGCCGGGAAAATTTTCCGGGATCCTCGGATGAAAGGTATCTTGCGTAGAATCTTTTTATCCACACATCCGCAGGGAAGGCCTCTCCGTGAGAAAGTGAAAAGAGACACACGCACTCCGCGATCTTGTCCCCGATGCCCGAAAAGGATTTCAGCATCTCCCCCGCCCCGGCCCGGCCGGCCGACCTTATCTTATCGAGCATTGCGTCATCCGCATTCCGTATGAGGTCCATGAAATACCTTTCCCTGAACCCGAGGTTCAGGCCTTTGATCTGTTTACCGGAAAGCGATTTTAGGTCTTCCGGTTTCGGGAAAAGGTACTGTTTTTCCCCTTTATGCATGATCCCGTTCTCCGGGAAAAGGGCGCACAGGCGCGCGATGCGCTTCGAAATAAGCGGAATGGCCGATTGCTGGGAGAAGAGGAACGCTGTCATCGTCTCTAAAAGTTCCTGCCGGAGAAGGACGAGGCCTGAAGACCGGTCTATGATGCGTCTGAAAAGACCCCTGTATTTTCCGCTTTTGCCGATGATCGCGGAGAATGCCTCGTCAAGATCGACAGCCGTATTGAAATATTTCTTCAAGTATGCCTTCGCGGCGTTTTCCGTGAAGCCGGGGGCAGGGGTTACTTCGAAAAAGAGCCTTGCTCCTTTCTGCCTTACATCGCATACGCCGGCATCCGTCACGCCTCTCCAGAAGCCCTCTTTTTTTATCCAGCGGAAGGTCTGACCGCAGTCCAGCGTTGCGTCAAGATCGTATTTTCCGTGAACGTGAAGAACGATCTCAGTCATTCCTGAAATATCCGGCCAATGCGGAGGGTTGAACCCCATTGCTCAGAAGAACGGCAAGTTTGATCCTTGCCTTGGGGCCGGAAAGCGAACCCCCGAAGATGCATCCCATTTCCTTGAGATTCCTGCCGCCGCCCTTGTATCCGTACACATCGAGCACCCGGCCCTGAAATGCGCGGGAAACGATCAGAACGGGCATGCCCTTTTTAAGCGCCTTTTCAATACCGGGCAGACAGGCAGGCGGGACATTGCCGCGGCCCAGCGCTTCTATGACGATACCGGAGGCGCCTTTTTTAACGCAGGCATCTATGAAAACGGAATCGGCGCCCATATAGAGTTTGACGAGATAGATATCCTCTATGATCTTTCTGATATCGTAGAATTCGTAGAAATGCCGCTGTCTGTAGAAGATGATGCGGTCCTCGTCCACGACGCCGAGTATGCCCATATCGAGCGAGGAGAACGAGGAGATATTTGAAGTATCCGTTTTCTTAACCGTTTTCGCGTCGAAGATCTCGTCGTTCACGACGACCATTACCTTGTATTTATACGCCTCGTTGTTCGCGGCCACCTTTATTGCGGAATAGAGATTGCGGGGCCCGTCGAGACCGAGTTCGTTGGAAGAGCGCATCGCGGCCGTCATTACGACGGGCCGTTTTTTCTTTATCGTAAGATCTAAAAAATAGGCCGTCTCCTCCAGCGTATCCGTTCCGTGTGTGATCACGAAACCGTCGTATATGTCCTGTTTCGAGAGTATTAGCTCCCTGATCTTCATCGCATGCTCGAGCGTGATGTGCGGAGATGGGAAGTTCCCGAATTCGTGGATGTCCACGCTTATCTTTTTTTTGAACGGGGGCAGCATCTTCATAAGTTCTTTTCCGTCAAGGACCGGTTTCGCTCCGGCCCTGTCCCTGAACGAACCGGCCATGCCGATCGTTCCGCCCGTGCTGATAAGCAGGATCTTTTTGGTTTTCATATTCACTTATTCCTTATAACCTATTTTGCGGAGGAATTCTTTCCTTTTTTTAATATCCTCTTCTTTCTCCACGCCCTTCGGCATCAGTCCGTCGAAAACGCCGAGAAGCGCCCGACTCCCGTTCTCTTCGGCAACGAGGACGGAAACGGGGTTCGCCGTGGCGCAGAATATCCCTACGATCTCATCGACCGCCTGAAGGCGCTTGAGCACATTGACCGGAAAGGCATTGCCGAGAACTAGGATGAAACTGTGGCCGCATCCGACCTTTTCCGCGTTCATGACTGCGATGCGTTCGAGTTCGGGATCGGTCCCCGTCCTTCTCACAAGGCAGGGGCCGGAGGCTTCGCAGAAGGCAAGGCCGAATTTTATCCCGGGCACGGCGCCGACCATCGCTTCGCGCACATCCTCAACTGTCTTGATGAAATGCGATTGACCGATTATTATGTTCATATCCTCGGGTTTGTCGATTTTGACCGTTTTGAATTCCATATGTTCCTCCTGCCTTGCCGGCCGCGTTCCCGCGCGAACGCATACGCATCCGGTTTCAGAATTTTATTATAATCGGGGGAAAAAGTCAATACATAGGAATATTTAGCGGTTTATAGGGGGTTTTAATATGAGGTTTCATCCCGATGCAATTTAGTATGCCCGTAAAATATAAAGACCAGGTACCTTTTGAAAGTTATTTTTCTGCTACTTGTTTTATTTTGTTAGCAATCAGAAAATACTCTCTTGTCAGGAAAAGGAATAAATAGAAACTCAGGCTTACCGAAAGGTGGCAAGAAAAATATATTGTCTTCTCGAAAGCGGGGATGCATATAAAAAGGAAAAGGATTATAAGCGCGAGCCCGGAAAGTATCAGGCCGATTACTTCTCGTTTTATTAGTATGAAAAAGTGAAAATATACATACGATACCGCCGTTGACGCAAAAACAGAAAGAAGCGGAGATCCGCTGATTACCGGACTTTCGGTATTTCCGATAAGGATCATTCTGTTTAGGAAAAGGTATAGGAACCCCGCGGCTCCGAGCCAGATTATAAAATTTGTGATTTTCAAGTCCCTGATGTTGTTTATCCGCTTTTCAAGCATATCTATTCTCTTTAAAAACAATCTACACAGGCAGACGAATCAAAGCAATTCTGTATTTCTTCTTCTAATGTAGTTCCTGATTCTAATGCCTTTTTTTCCACTCCCTTAAAGCATTCATTGCATAAAATACAATCTATCGCCCACCAAGCAGCACGTAATACCAATATTGTACCGATTACGGCTGCTGCTATAAGAATAATAGGTAAGGCAGCATCGGGTGTTCTGAAAAATGATGTAGCAGAATTCCAATCTGTAAAAATACCTTCAAAATATACATCTCCATCATGATCTAGCATTTTAAGGGTTAGTATTTTCAGCATTAATATTACTGCGTGATCCATTTGAGACAGGGTTTTGGGAATATCTATCCTCGCCAATCTTTTCTTTACTGCCTCGCAATTATTCTGATTTGAGACTGTAAATGATAATATAATTGATTCGATTTGCTCTTGAAATTTATTGGCTCTTTCTATGTTTACAAATTCTATCTCGTTATTCTTAATGCATGCTAAGAGAAAGTTAATAAAATATAACTTAGAAGGAAGTTTATAATAATTTTCATAGTATATGTCTTTATATTTGTCAAGTTTAATAATAATGGGAATTATTTCACTATCTTCAATTATTTTGGGGGATTTTGCTCCCGAAAGCAGTGCATTCTGAATAGGGTCTGTTGGTAAGTTAGAAATCTTTGAACACCCGGTAAACGTAACAAGTGCAATACATAGAAGTAACCTGAAAAAATTAAAAGATTTTTTCATAATCCCCTCCTATAATTATTTAAAATAGTATATTATATTTTACTACTTTTATTTTTATTTTGCAAGCTTGATAAGGGATGTATATAATATGGAGCAGTATTTGATAACATTCGCTCGCCTACCGTCTCCCGGCATTAATTAAGCTTGCCCGTAAAATATAACACTATCTTAAGTATTATTTACAATAAACTTGAACAATTTCTTTAGTGCTTCTTCGCATGATAAATCATTTGTAGTTTTTTTTAGATTATCATAACAACTACACTCTTTTGTGATTGTTATTGCTACCGCATCTGATATTAAATTTTGCAATATTTTACTTTTCTTAGGTTGCAATGTTTCTTTAAAATGGAACACATCAAGATCAAAGTCCAAGATGTACGGGGTTGTCACCCTATTATTTACATATAAGCCCTTATTAAAAATGTTTAATCTCTTCAATCTTTCATCCAACATTAATTCCTCAAATTCGTTCTTAAAATTATCTCTCGCATCATCACTCTGGATATAATCTATGTAACCAATGTTAAATACATTACAAAGATCCGAAACATTCTCATTCTTATGGTTAAGATGATTAAAACTATAGACCTCTTTAACTATACCCTTTAATGTAGCTGTATCGAGTTGTTCATCATTAATTAACAGATTTACGATATCCTCAAGACAAGTATTACTAATTTCATTTTTTGCCCATTTACGATCATATGTTTGAAGCTGTTTTTTATTAGTCCACTCATTAAGCTTACAGGGATGGGTATCGCTATGATGATCGAATGTTATCAGTATTAATTCTCTTTGTTCTTTTCTCTTTATTATATCCCATGGGATAAGTGAATGATGATGATGCTCTGTGATGAATATCTTTTTTTTATGGGGATATATTCCATATAAATTGTTTTTTACTTCGTATCTTATATTTTTAAATATAGTTTGGGCTAATTTACTCTGTTTTGATGATATCCCGGGACTATGATAGTGTTTAAAATATATTCTGCCAATATTGTTTTCTAAATAGCACAGAATATCTGAACTAAGTAATTCCTTGAGTGTATTATTATCTAATTCTACTATTTCCTTTTGCAATTTATCCGAAGGCACATATACCCAGTTCCCATCATATCCGTATATTTTACAACCTTGAATATTATCTATGTGGTTGTGTTTGTAATACTCAATAAAACTGGTTCTCTCAATCTGCTGCGTGTTCACACTAAAAATAAGCTTCATAAATAATCCTTTACTGTTCCTGCAACAATCCATTTAATAACATCCTTGTTTATTGTTAAAGATGGGGCAATACATTTTTTATCATTTAGGATTATATTTTTCATAAATACCTCTTAATAATTCTTCATATCCACGTTTGCCATAAGTTTGACATATTTCATTTGCATTTTTCCAAGCGTCTAAATCTTTATTGTTGGAATACTGAATGTAGATGAATTCAACTAATTCTTTAATATGCTCTTCTTTGTAAGTGGGTGTGAATTCTGAAAGCATTTCCAGGAATATCTCACTTATATACTTAGCCGTTATTTGATCTTGATTCCTTTTATAAATATCATACAGACTATTAATAATATTTGAAAAACTATATTTGTAGTGACTATATTTAGCAGATAGTTTTATCCAATCTATATTGTTTTCATCTAACCTCTCTACAAAAGCGATCATATTACCCAGCACAGAAAGAATTTCTTTATTCCCCTTATCTAATTTTCCTTTCTCTATTAATTCTTTACATTTTTCATATAGCAGTTCCCATATCTTATATATTTTGTGCACTTCGTATTTCTTATATTTCTCATCTTTTAAATAGAAATATTGTTTTAGACTCAATAAATAGTACAAAGTATCCATAATTAAATTCGAGTTGTTTCCTAATAATAATTTTCCATAGAGACCATCTTTTAAATCTTCATATTCCCATATGTAAAAATGTAACAATTGTTTGCCTATTATTGTTTGGACATCTTTTTCAAGAACATCTATCTTATTAATAGCATTATTATAATGGTTCTTCATTATCTCGAATGATTCTTTCGTTATTGCCATACGAACGGCAAAACCCTCCATAAAAAATTTCCATCCCGGTTCATCTTTGAATTGTTCGATCACAGGTTTCCCTTTTGTGATATATCCTTTATCGTAAAACAATATATTTGTGAGATTATAGCCTAAAAGAATATATCCTCTAATATCCTTCTTTTCAAGTAATCTGTTCAATCGTTCATATATTTTCTCTTTATATTGTGTAAGATCTTCGTTTGGCGATAATGGCTCCTTGCTCTCCTTCATTAAATGGAATAGTAATGTTATACCTACATTCATTGTTGATATTACAATATCTCCCCATAGCAACGTTAATATTCCCATCCTCGCATTCCCATCTTCTGTGTTAAGGCTTTTCCTTTCTTCAAATACTTTATTAAGTGAACAAGTTACTAATTGTATTAATTGATTTGAATAGTTTTGATAAATTCGTGGGTAGTAATTTATGGCTTTAAGTAAAAAATCATTAATAGAGATATTAACTTCGGTATGCTTCATGCTTCCCCATTCATTTACAGAGCTATATTCATCACTCCAAAATTTTGGATCTACGAATAATTCATTAAGATATTCTATAATTGTTTTAAAATCTAACTGCTCCTTGTTATTGGAACCTAATATTTCGTGTAATGCAGTATAAATAGTGTTAATATGATAATAGGGAATCATTTTAAATGTTTTAAGATTAGACGAATATTTATATGGATCCGCTTGAATCGCTTTAATAAACTCTCGTTCAAAATCAGAATTCCTTAATTCGCTCTCATTGATTAATTTATCTTTTAAAGTAGATAACGACATTTTATTTATCTGTTCTTCAGTATATTTAGGACTATCTCCAATCATAGGATTGCCAATAATTCTTACTGCCGGAGCCAATTCCGTTTCCTTTGTTATTTTTTCTTCGAATTTATCAGACCAGCGGAGCGCATTATAATATCTTTGCCTTATTTCTTCAGCATAACCGTCCGGGTTATCATAGGCATGATGATGTATTGGAATATTGGAAATAATATCATCTAATTTCTTTAATATTTCTTGGGTTTCAGGGGTATCTTTGTAATTTCCCATTTTATCTAATATATTGCGTATTTCATCGTGGAGTTCTATCGAGTCAAATATATTGTAATATCTACTTTCCAGAATATTCATGAATTCCTTATAAAACACCTCATATTTCTCCCCTATGATGTAAAGGGCTATTTTAGGATAAAACAAGTAGGCATTACGCATATTAATTTTAATATAATTCTTTAAATCTTCTTCGTATTGATCTTTAGAAATCATTTCCTTAATTAGTATTAAGATAATATCGGTTATTATAGTTTCCGGAATGGTGGTATATCTATGCTCTTCTCTGAAACTATATCTGGTGCCCCGATTGAATAAACTCTTAATATTATAAAACAACTTGGACTTGTCCTTGTCTGTTGTAAAATATTTGTTAATGTTTCCATCTGAAAATAGTGTGTTGTATATAATCTTATCATTGCCTAATAGAAATGATATTATTACTCCATCTATTGATATTTGAATTTCATTATTCACTTTAGATATGTTTACTATTTTATCTTTAATCTCCAGTAATAGTGCTTCTTCATTCTTTTCAATGACCAATTTGATATTATCCAACAATATTTTTAATGCATTCATTCCACATTTTTCTATTATTAAACACGCATGTTTTTTAAATCCTTCCATTAACCAATATTCATCTAATATTAAATATTGCGATATTTGAAAGCTCCACTCATCCGGATTTTTTGGAGGGGTATAATTGGGATTATCCTTGATTTCTGTAATATTCTTGATTAGAATCAACGCTTTCTTTGGATCCTCCTTTAACAATCTGGGAAGCAAGTGCTCCATGATCTCAGATGACAGTAAATGCTTATCCCATTTTTCATTAAACCATGTAGGAATCAGATTAATGAAGTTTTCATTGACATATTCGATCGGAATATTAACCATGATTTTAATGAAATACCAGAATATTTGATTATTATATTTATTGGGGTTTTTCCCTATATGACTTGTCGCTTTAAACATTATGCCACATAAATCATTTATTGTATCTTCATCTTTTGTATTTGCTGATATAAACTCTAAAAATATTAAGGGTTCCCAAAAGGGAACGACTGTTCGTTTCTCATCCGTATCTGATACTTCCTGAAGTTCCGGTATTGTGTTAACGTCAAAATAACTTATATTCTTTAAGAGAGGATACCAATCTATATTTATTAATTTTAATTTCTTGATAAAATATGATCTAAAGTAATCTCGGGATATTAATTGTAGTATTTGATTGACATCTTGTATTGCAGGCTCTTTTTTATTTAGTACATCATCGATATACTGTACCCCCATGAAAAAATCATCTTGCATCATTTTAATATTTCGATCCCTGTCTTTATCTCTAAATGGTTCAATTATTTTTTTCATTGCTTTATCTGAAATCTGTTCATCAATTTCTACTCCCCATATATCTTGTAAAAATAGGGGCGCCTCACTTGGTTTTATCCCTAAATATATCGGTAATATTTTAATAGATTTTTTATTTAATTGCAGCATTAGTGTTGCGTTTAATTCCCTTTTTACCCATTCACTGGCTAGGGAATTCCTTGATAAAATGATCATAAAGTACTGACTGGAATTAATACCGTCTGTTATTTTATCTATTATACTATCTCCAAGCTTCATTTCCGATTTGTCTATCCATATTTTAATCTTATTCTCTTTCAACCTTTTTTCTAATTCTTCAACAGTACTGCTGTCTATGTGAGAATAAGAAATGAATACTTTGTTATTTATCATTTGAACCTTCTTCAATAGGTGGCATTTGTGTGCATTGATCTACTAATGATTTAAAATTATCAATCAATACATTCCATCCTTTTTCCTCAATTTTATATTTTAGAAAACGAATATTATAATAATCACTTAGAATCTTCTCCTCGTATTCTATTATATGAATGTTTCCTTCATAAACAGGTTTAAACGCATAATGAATTTTTGAAGATTTTCCCAATCTTGCTATAGAATCTAATATTTGATATTCTTCTAGACCGTAACCAACAAATACAACAGTTTTACTCTGAAATATTTCTCTTAAAAATATATTTATAGGGCTTTCCGGATCCAAATATTTTTCTAAGTAATCTCTTTGCCTTACTATCCAGTATTTTGATTCCTTTTCAATATTACCATGCAGGTAATACAATCTTGTAGCGGGATTGACTTTAAAATATTCGGGTTTATATTCGATTTTACTAGATTCTAATTTACATATGTCCTCAATGGAAGTATCGAGATTCGTTGTTAACAATTTGAATTTAGGAATGTTTCCAATAGTATGGCTGTGTAATTTTGTTATAAATCCTATTCTTTTTTTATATTCAGGTTCTGTATTAATAGATAAGTGAACTTTTATGGCTTCTTCAAATAATTCTGTATTAATTGATGATAAGTAATCCAATATATACGCATATTTGGAACTGTTTTTAAAATTTTCGATACTACTTAGTGTTAATTTATTTTGATCTTCTTCTTTTATTTGATCTTTATGGTTCCAAAAATAATCTACTATTTTATCAACTAATACTCTCCATGAAGGATATCCATATAGCCGACTAAATCCGGCTCCAATAAAAAAGTATGCCCCTTCTTCTTTTAGTTTATTTAGTAAATTATTATATTTATCATTAAAAACTATGACCTCAGGAATATCTGTTAATTTTTCCATCCGTAATTCTCCACAATCTTAATTTCTTCTTCTGTCAGATCATAGAGCTTATAGATCAGATTATCAATCTCCGGGTTAATGTATTTAAATTGCTTCATTTTTTTTATATGGGTCTATCTTGATTTCAAAGGATTCATTGAGTTTCCGGAGTTCCCCCGCTCCTTTCTGACCTTGCTCCATTAATTGTATTTTACCACTTTCCAAATATTTTTCAATATCAGGGGGAAGACCGGGGGGCACGGTAGACCGGATTTTTGCATTTGCGGAAGGGCCCGCTCTTGACAAATTCCGTATAAAAAGTAAAATGTGGTATGAATATCAACTTCGTCGATAAAAAGAACCTTTTCCGATTCCTTGATGCGGCTCCGTCCCATATCGCAGAGATACTGAAAAAGCCGGCGCCGAAGTTCAGGGGCCCGAAGGCGGATTCCGTCTGCGTCTTCGGGATGGGCGGCTCGGCGATATCAGGGCTTATCCTTCAGGACATTCTCGGTTATTATTCCCAAACGGGCATATCGGTAAATAACAGAGAGCGTATTCACTTAAGAAAGGATACCCTTTACATACCGGTTTCTTACTCCGGCACTACAAGAGAAACGCTCAACACGCTGAATTCCGTCAGGAAGGGCATTGTTGCGGGAATATCCTCAAAGAAGGATTTCACGCCGGAAACATTCACGGTGCCCGGAGGACTTCCGCCGAGATTCGCTTTCTTCTATATCTTTTCCGCGCTTATCCGCGTCGTTTCCGAACACTTCGACATCAAGGGCATGAGCGGCGATCTCGAGGAGGCCGTACCCCGGCTGAAAACCTTCAAGGAGAATCTCAAAAAAAACGATTCCCAGGCGCATCTCATCGCCGATTCTCTCGGCGGAAAACCGGTTCTCATCTACGCGCCTTCCTGTCTCCGGCACACGGCTTACAGGTGGAAAACCCAGTTCAACGAGAATTCGAAAACGCACGCCTTCTCCAATTTTTTCCCCGAACTGACGCATAATGAGATCGTTCCCTATATAAACGGGGAGGACTTGTTCTCGGTGATCGTTTTAAGAAGCAAATTCGAGACGGACGCGGAAAAATTGCAGATGGACTTCTTCTCCGAACGGGCCGATTTCAATATCGATATAACGGCGGGGAACATTCTTCAGGAAGTGCTTAAATATGTTCTTCTGGGAGACTTCATTTCTTATTATCTTGCCGTACGCAAAGGCATCGACCCCTATCCCATCGAAATGATCGACTCTCTGAAAAGGCGTCTATCCGAAAATGGACATTAGCCTTTTTTCAAAGGCCTTCACATCTACTTATATATTTCTATCAAAAGAGGGCGGAACGATACTTCTCGACTGCGGCGACGGCGCGCTGCGTGAAATGCTCCGTAAGGATATCGCCCCTCCCTCCGCCGTGATCATCTCCCACGACCATCCCGATCATACGGGCGGCCTGCTTTCGCTTCTTGCCTATCTCAAGATCGGGCACATATATCCCGCTGTCTATGCCCCGGAGGGATCCGCTTCCGTAAAAATGACGGAGCGGTTTTTTCTGAGGCGTTACGGCAAGCCGTTTTTCAGGTTTTCGTATCTCAAAGCAGAACGGACAATGCGCATAAAGGGCGGCTGCATACGCACGCATAGGGCGGACCATGCCGGTTTCGAATACGGAATGAATGCGCTTTGCTACGAGATCCGGTTTCAAAAGAAGAGTATTTTTTATTCAGGGGATACGGCCTATTTCAACGGTCTTTGCGGATATGCCAGGAACAAGGATATTGCAATAATTGAGGCCACTTTCAAGGATCCCGGCGCCGAAATGCCCGTACATATGACCGAGAAGCAGGCGCGTGCCGTGGGAAAGAACGCAAAGAAATGCATTCTGATACACAAAGGGAGGTAGATATGCCTAAAGCAAGCGGGAAAAGTTTTAAATTCGAAAGCGAAAAGAGCATCCGTAACGATTTTCTCGAGACGATAAAATACGAAGGAGGCCGGCAGAAGGTTACGCTCGGATATCCGGAATTCAATGCGGTCTGCCCTTTTTCCGGATTGCCCGACATAGGAACGCTCACGATCGAATACATCCCAAAAAGAACGGTCGTGGAACTCAAATCCCTTAAATATTATCTCGTTTCCTTCCGCAATGTGGGTATTTACCAGGAGAAGGCAACGGACAGGATACACAGCGACCTTAAAAAGCTTCTCAAACCGGAGGCGATCAAGATCACCCTTCTTTACAATACCCGCGGCGGGATAGAGGCAATGTGCGAGGCGGGGGAAATCTGAAGATAGTGAATAACGAATAGTGAAAAGTGAATAATTATATGGAATATATTCCTTATCTCACGCCACACTTCACACTTCGGCACAGCCGATAAGTTGAGAGTTGAGAGTTGAGAGTTAAGCGAAACGAAGTGAAAAATGAATAATAAAAATGCGCATTATTTTATTATACGGTTAACGTGTTAACGTGTTAACGAGTTAAGAAGAACAAAGAACAAATAGTGGAAAGTTGACAATTCAAAATTAAAAATAATACAAGATCAATTTGTTAAATCTCCGGTTTTCGTCAACTTAATGATCAAGGAAATACAATTAGGTATTTTCTTTAAAGTTCATTTGTAACTTTTATTTTTACAAAATCGTTTTATTATAAGTAGAGGAAGGTTTTCGGATCGAACGGTTTGTTTTTGGCCTTGAAATTGCATATACTATAATAACGGAGGCATTTATGAAAAGGATGTTCGTCTTATTTCTCATTTTATTCGCGATAACGGCTTTTGGGGCCGAAAATAAAGAGAACGCCGTTTATACGAAAACGGACAACGGCGGAGTGATGCTCTTTGCCGCCAGGGGCAATGACGGCAATAATGAAGGAAAGGACGATAAAAATAACGGCTCGGGAAAAGAGAATTCGGAAGAAAAGGGCAAGGGCTCCGGAAAGGATAACGATAAAGGCGGCGGAAATGACGGCAATAAAGGCGGAAAGGGTAAAGGCGGAAGCGGTCAGGGCAATAATAACGGAGGCAACCGCGGGAAATCGGACGAAGATCACGGTAAAGCTGATGAAGACCACGGCAAGGATGATGAGGATCACGGAAAAGACGACGAGAAACACGGAAAATCTGATGAGGATCACGGAAATGACGGTAAGGACCGCGGCGGGATTTTCCATATAAATATCCATAGCGGCGGATGGCTTCGCTTCTTTTTTCACGGTGGATCGGACACTTATATTGCGAGAAGAACCCGGGCGGGCGCGATCTTCAGGTCATTTTTACTTCCCGGATGGGGACAGGCATACAAGGGGCGGTATTTTAAAGGTTGGACCTTCATCTGCACCACGGTCGCATTCGACTGGATGAACCTTCACAATTACGCCATCTACCTTGATAAGAAGGAGGCCTATGACAATGATCCGGGTTCGGATGTGCTGAAACTCTCCTATGAGAATGCCGAAAAGGACTATACGTATATACTTGCGGCGCATCTTGCATTCTGGACGCTCAATATGATCGATGTGATCTTCTTCGACTGGGACAAGGTGGATTTCTCCCTGAAAAGCAGCGGAAAGACCTGTCTTCTCGCTTTGGAATTTAAGTTCTGAGTTTTATTTTCATATTATTTCCGCTCTCAACAACATTTATTTTGAATTCAAATAAATAATATGGTACAATTATTTTTAGCCGGGGAAATAAATGAAACTAAAATTCTTTGCGGTAATTTTACTTTTTTTTATCGCTTTTACGTCTTTTTGTATTCCGAATTGGACCGTTGCGGTATATCTCGACGCGGATAATAATCTCGAATCGGCGGGTTTGGACGATTTTCTTGAGATGTCCTCGATCGGCTCCGACGCGAATATCAATATTGTAGTTCAGCTCGACCTTTACTCCACTTCCAATTCATACGGATGGGCAACATGCAAGAGATTCTATGTTACTCAGGGAATGACCCCTACTGCGGCAAATGCCCTTTCGGACCTCGGGGAAGTGAACATGGGCGATCCGGACACGCTTATAGCCTTCGGGAGCTGGGTAAAAACGAATTATCCCGCCGAACATTATCTACTCGTTCTGTGGGATCACGGGGACGGTTGGCGCGCTTTGCCCTCGGATACGCTTACAAAAGGCGCCTGCACGGACGATCACGGAACGGCAGATCCCGATGACAGCATAGATCCATTTTATCTTAATTTCTCTCATGGCGGGCCGAGCGGCGAAGGGGAACTGCAGTATGCATTTTCGCAGATCACCGCAGGAAGCAATTGGGATATAATCGGCTTTGATGTCTGCTTAGACCAGATGTGGGAGAACAATGTGGCCTGCGCGCCCTATTTCGATTATTTCGTCGGGTCGGAAATGAGCGAGTGGGGCGAGGGCTGGACATACGATCATTTTCTCAATGCTTTGAAATCAGCAGGCGGAACGCTCACTCCGGTGGCGCTTGCCAATGCAGTTGTTGCGGCTTATGCATACGGTGAAGGCGGATCAACGGGTGATACTCAATCTTCGATAGATCTCGCTCTCATACCCGCGCTGAACACTGCGGTGAATACGCTGGCAAAAGAGCTCATGTGCGCTTATTCTTCGTATTCAACCGTTATCAATGCAGCAAGAACGGCAGCGTACGAGCTTGATGGTTCTTACTACTACGATCAGATAGACCTCTACGATCTTTGTCTTGAGCTTGAATCGCAGGCGCTTCCCGGGTCCGTGATCTCGGCGGCGGCGGGGGTCAGAGCGGCCGTATCGGACGCGGTTAAAAGTAATTTCGCCAAATCGGGCATTGACTGTTACGGGGTGGGGATATACTATCCCAGACCTTCATCTTCATACGATACCGATTACAACGGCACTTCCATATGCGGCATTTCATTCTGGGATAATCACCTCAAGCACGAGGGCTGTCCTGTGCCTGTTCTTCTTTCATATACGGGAAACACCGTTGACGATTCCTCCGGCGGGAACGGAAATGGGAGAGCGGAGGCCGGCGAAAGCGTGAATCTGAATATTTCCGTTTCCAATACGGGCACGGATAAGGCAACAGGCATTTCAGCTACGCTTTCCTCCTCCGATCCCTATATAACGGTCACATCGGGTTATTCCGCCTATCCCGATATCGGGTCGCAGCTGGCCGAAGAGAATACCGAACCTTTTTCCTTCAGCGTGGCAAGCTCATGCCCTCAGGGTCATCAGGCGGTCTTCTCTTTCTCATGTACGGGCAATGAGGATTCTTTTACCGATACGTTCAGCATAACGATCGGAGTTCCCGTTGTGCTTCTCGTTGATGACGATGCGGGTAAGGCCTGGCATACTTATCTTGAAAGCGCGATAGCGGCCGCGGGATACTCCTGCGAGATCTGGGATGTAAGCGTAAGCGGCGACCCGTCGCTTTCCGATCTGCAGCTGCACCGTTGCGTGGTGTGGACCAATGGAATGGATTCCTCTACTACGCTCACGACTGCGGAGGAGGCTCTTCTTGCATCCTATCTTGACGGAGGCGGAAGACTGTACCTCTCTTCTCAGGACTACCTGTACGATCAGGGGGCGTCATCCACGTTCGATTCCCAGTATCTTCATGTGGCATCTTATACAAGCGACAGATCGCCTACCGGAGAAACGGGGATTGCGGACGATCTCATAACGGATGGTATGGACATCACTCTCTCGTTTCCCTCGGGATTCACAAATTACGGTGACGATATCTCTCCGGACGCCGTTGCCGTTGCCATCTTTAAAAACCGCAATACCGGTAATCCTTCATCTTTGAGATATGAGGGCGACTACCGCCTCGTTTTCACGTCTTTTGCTTTTGAGGCGATCCCCGGTTCCGGCACCGCTCCCAATAATGCGGCGAGCGTGATGGGAAATATCATCGCTTTCCTTTTGGGCGGCTCCGGGCCCGCGCCGCGCTATTTTTCAAAGACGATCGGCGACAGCGCTTACGGGAACGCAAGCGGAACCGCGGATGCGGGCGAGACGGTTGACCTTTATATTACGCTTAAGAACATCGGCTCCGAGTCCGTGACAAATCCCATAGCGTACTTTACCACGGCATCAACATACACGAATATCATATCTTCATCTTCCTCCTATCCCGACCTGCTGCCTTCCGGAACTGAACAGAATCAAACGCCTTTTGTATTGGATTTCTATGCGGGGTTGCCTCTGGATTATAAGATAGATTATACACTCACCCTCGTTTCCGATCAGGATACATGGGTATTCCCCGTCTCGGTAACCGTGAACTCCGGAACCGGAATGGATACTTTCTGCGCGGGCTTTCCCTCAACAGATGTTCCGGTGGCGATACCGGACAGCACGCCTTCGGGTGTGACAAGCACGCTGACCATAAGCGACCATGCCGAAATAGCGGACCTCAATTGTTTCGTTGATATCACCCATACTTATATCGGAGATCTCATCGTGGAACTGAAATCCCCCTCCGGAACAAAGGTGCGCCTTCACAATAGGACGCTCGGGGGCCTTGACAATATCTATACCGTTTACGGTTCTTCAACTACTCCCGACGGGCCGGGTTCGATGGCTGATTTCATAGGAGAGGACGCGTACGGCACATGGAAACTTTTCATGAGCGACAATGCGGGAAGCGATGCAGGCATATTGAACGCCTGGACCGTGGAAGTATGTTCCAATGTGACAGAAATAGAGCTTGATAATACCGGGAACGGCGAATGTATTTTCTATCCTGACTGGTCGTGGACGAATACTCCGAGGAGGATCGCCTACATATATACGGGAACGGACAAGGTCTCCAATATCCTTGTGACCGATGCCGAGGGTGAGAGCGTGCCATATGCCGTCACGAACGTTTTCGACGGAGTGTCCCATATCTCCCAGATATCCTGGTCCCCGGACGATGAATACATCATCTTCGGTTCAAATGCCGGAGGCAAACTCCATATCCGCCGCGTGAAAGCGGACGGGACGCAGAAAGGGGCAAGCGAAGTTTTTCAGCCGACGGGAACGCTCCCCGATCCGTATCTTAAATGGGTCGATCCCCATTGGGCTTCCGCATACGGACAGGAAGGAGAACTGGAAAGGATCGCCGTCAGCATCTCTGGCGATATCTGGGTATATGCCCCAGATGACGGTGTGAACCCGAACAGCGGGCTTATCAGGATAACTGATCTCTCTTCCCAGGATCTCGATCAGACTGCCGCGGATAAGCTCTATCAGCCGAGATGGAACAGGGACGGAACGCGTATCGTTTTCGTGAGACGCCCCGCTTGCGCAGACAATGCCTCCGCAGATACCGATATATGGGAGGGGCTGGATGTCCAGGACATAATAGCCGGAACGGCATACCCGCTCGGAGACCCTGACGGCGACGGCACGGGCGGCAACTGGAGCGATCCGCGATTGAGCAGGATCGGCAATTCAACATATCCGGAATATTCGCCGTCCTATTCAATAAACGGGTTGAAAATAGGGTATGTGAACGACAAATCGGGTTCATTCAACAATGTCGCGTTCTGGACCGATCCGGCGGCCGCGCTTTCCGGATCGGATTTCGACGCTTTCTGCCAGGGCGCAGCGATAGCCGGATATAATGAATCCTCAAATGAAGGCTTCATGAAGTGGTCGACTGGAGGGGGAGACAGATTCACATATGTGAACGCTTCTGGTTCGGCTTATTCGCTTAATGTTGTTTATGACGAAGCGATAGGCGGGTTCATGAAGGGGGGATGCGAGATATCCGGAGAATACCTGGTCATCCGCGATAATGCCCTTTCAGTGCTCGAGGTACCTCTTTCAACAGCTTGCGTGTACCCCTATTTCACGCTTAGATCCGCAGGGCATATCGGCTATGATCGGACGAAGTATATATCTTTGGGAGAAATAAGAAGGATCGGGGCGGGAGATCTGTCCGGAGAAGAGGATTTCTTTGAACCGGCAAGACTGTCGATTTACTATAATCAGCAGGAACTGATGGGAATGTCTGAAGTATCGCTCATTATGATGCGGTATTCAGGGGGGATATGGACCGCCCTTTCCTCCATTCACGAGCCGGACGGGGACGGCATCGGAGGGAACGACCATCTTGACGGAGGTTTTGTGAGCGCCGAAATACCGGGACCGGGCACATACGGGATCTTCCGTGTTCGGGAGATCGACGACAGTCCTTGCGGTGCAGGCGATTTCATAATGGGGCCGAATCCCTCGCACGGCGATATAACGATCTTTGCCGAAGAAGCTGACATGATAGAGATATACACGATATCCGGAGATCTTGCCGCAACACTTTCATCTTCCGCGATCAAGCGGGTCGGCGGGGCAAGATATGTGTGGCGGATCGTGAACGACAGCGGCCGCAAGGTCGGGGCCGGCATTTATATCGTTAGCGTGAGATTCACGGACGGAACAAGGAAAAATAAAAAGATCGCTATCGTTAAATAGAACAGCGGCAGGGCCGCGGTGAATAATAAAAAATACAATTATACGGTTGAACGGTTAACGGGTTAACGAGTTAACGGGTTGACAACATTGAACAGTGAATAGGAATAATGAGAGGTTAGAGGATAGAGGCTAGAGGATGGGGGCGAAAAAACAAGTGAATAACGAATAGTGAATAGTGAGAAATAGAAATACAATTACTCGGTTATCCGGTTAACGGGTTAACGAGTTAACGGGTTGACAACATTGAACAGTGAATAGGAAT
>CALMGJ010000010.1 GCA_937863565.1 uncultured bacterium
AAGAACCCGTTAAAGAAGAGCCCGTTAAAGAGGAAGTTGTCGAAGAACCGGTCAAAGAAGAACCCGTTAAAGAAGAGCCCGTTAAAGAGGAAGTTGTCGAAGAACCGGTCAAGGAAGTGCCTAAGAAGATCCTCACGGCCATAAAGGAGATCAACATCATTTCGGAAAAAGAGATGACCAGGCTGCAGGTTTTTGCTGAAACGAAACTTTTTTACGAATTCACGAAAAACGATAAGACTTCATCTGTCGAAATAAGGCTTTTTGACGCTGAATTCACGGGAAGTCTTCCCGAAAAAGGAGGCTTCATAAAATCTCTGACTGGAAGCCAGTTGGGTGAAAAATACATCTTGAACATTGCTTATGTAAAGGATGCGGATATTTCCATATTCCCCATTGATAATCTCATTGAATGCGATATCCTGAAACCTGTGGAAAAGAAGGAAGAGGTAAAGAAATACGTTGAATTCGAGGCTGAAAAAGAGAAAAAGACAGGCCTTAAATCACAGACCCTTGTCGAGCAGAAGAAATATAGAGGCTATTCCAAGATCTCCCTGCACCTCAATAACGCATCCCTTACTTCGCTTCTCAGGCTTATATCCATGGAGACAGGTGTAAATATCTATTCGGATCCGGGCGTTGCCGGCAAAATATCCATCGATGTTGACAATCAGCCTTGGGAGCCCACTCTCGATGTTATTTTAAAGAATTATGAGCTGACGTATGAATGGGAGGGGACCCAGATAATCAGGGTGACTAATCTCGATAAACTAAAAAAAGAGAAGGAAGAACAGAAAAAAGCGATAGAATCAAAAGAGAACCTTCTTCCTCTGATGACCAGGATCTATCAGCTGAGTTTTGCCAAAGCCAACAGCCTATCATCATTTTTAAAGGCTCCTCTCGTATCGAAAAGAGGTTCGGTGGATTACAATGCCAGGAACAATATCCTTATTGTCAGGGATACGGAAGAGAAACTGGGCGTGATCGATAAACTTATCAAAGAGCTGGATGAGCAGACCAGGCAGGTCAATATTCTGGTCAGGATCTACAGGCTTAACGATGTACAATCCACTTCGCTCGGTATCAACTGGAATTTCAACAACAGCAGCTCTCCCGGCGATACCCCCATATCCGGCGGAGTTAATCTCGGTTCGGGCGCAAGCGGATCAACTCTCTTCGGAGAGAACTTCGGAATGGTCTCTCTATTCACGGCCTCCCAGTTCGCCAATATCGATATGACACTTACCGCTCTCATGAACAAGAACAAGGTCACGCTTGAAACATTCCCCAATATTACGACATTGAATCATCAGAGCGCTAATATCACGATAGGCCAGAAGGTCCCGATTACGATGCTCGATGAAGCGGGAAATACAGTAACTCAATTGACGACGATAGGTACTAAGATAAAGGTTACGCCGCATATCAATGCGGACGGTACGGTAATACTTAAAATACATCCGGAAATAAGCAACCTTGCCGGCGTTGTTGCGGGTTTGATCAATATCGCAACCAGCGAAGCTGATACGACAATGATGGTAAAAAACGGCGATACGGCGGTGATCGGCGGCCTTGTTGAATACAGGATGACCACGACGAACCAATTTATTCCTTTCCTCAGCAAGATACCGTTGATCGGCCTTCTTTTCAAAAATAAATCGAAGACCTTCAACCAGGGAGAGATACTTATCTTCGTAACGCCTAAGATAATCGAGTAATGAGGTAAACACATTATGCCGACCTTCATTTACAAATACAAAATGAACAATGGAAAGGTCAGGAAGGGCCAGATGGATGCAGACAGCTATGACGAGATGAGAGCACGCCTTAACAGGCCGTCCATTATAGCGGATTCCGTCTACATCAAAGAAAAAACGGCCATGGATGTCCAGATTAACCTGCCTTCGATGGAAGTCGTTACTCCGAAGGACGTTTCCATATTCACGCGTCAGTTCTCGACCCTTCTCGATGCGGCCATAGACCTGACTAAATCATTCGACATTCTGACCCGTGAAATGGACAATAAGAAATTCAAAAAAGTCCTTCTTGACATAAAAGGCAAGATCGAGTCCGGTACGCCGATCTCGACAGCGATGAAGGGCTATCCGAAATTGTTCGATGACCTGTACATCAACATGGTCGGCGCCGGAGAGCAGTCAGGCAAGCTTCCGCTTGTTTTTAAAAGACTGGCTGAATACATGGAAAAGTCCGAAGAGATTAAAGGAAAGGTGAAAAGCGCCATGACATACCCGACGATCATCGCGATCGTCGCCGTAGTCATGGTATTCGTGATGATGACGGGCGTTATTCCGCAGTTCAAATCGATGTTCGCAGAATTCGGCGGAAAACTTCCGCCGCCGACGATGTTCCTTTTCAACCTTTCAGAATTCTTCAAGAAATATTCCATCCACATGGTCGTTGTGATCGTCGGCCTGGTCGTTGCGCATCTCATGCTGCAGAAAAAAAGCGTGAAATACAGATGGATACTCGATCTGGTCGCTTTAAAAGTTCCGATAGCGGGTGATATTACAAAAAAGAACGCTATCGCGAGGTTCGCGAGAACGATGTCGACCCTTCTCGATTCCGGTGTGCATCTGCCCGAAGCGCTTATGATCAGCTCAAAGACCACGGGCAATATACTTTACGAAGAGGCGATCTCCGAGGCACGGGATTCGGTCACTGCCGGCCAGCCCCTTACAACGCCTCTTAAGGAGGCAAAGATCTTTCCCGGCATGGTAGTTCAGATGATCGACGCCGGCCAGGAATCCGGTAAAACTTCAGACCTGCTAGCCAAAGTGGCTGACTTCTACGAAACAGAGGTCGATACTGCGATCGAAGGCCTGATGGCCGCTTTGGAACCGATTATAATGGTCGTGCTCGGGTCCGTCCTGGGCTTCATAGTTATAGCGATGTTCATGCCAATCCTTACGATGTCCTCGATGGTTGGATAGAGCATAAAGCGGATAGAAGGGCTTGTTTCAATACTGCTGATCGGACTTTTAGCGGTTTTTCCGTTCGCCTCGTACGGGATCCTTTTTACGGCCGCTGCAGGCCTCCTTATTATTATTAATGTAAAAAGAGCCTCGGAAGAGATGCACCCGGCATTTGCAGTATACCTGGGGTGGGTCGTTATCAGCATATTGGTCTGCCGTACGCGGTCCGGAGCAATGACCTATCTTTTTACGATGAGCGCCGCTGTTTTTGCTTTCTTTTCCTCCCGCTATTTGGACCGCACAACGACGGAGCGGTTCTTCTTCGGTCTTTCACTGGCCTTGCTCGTTTACGGATTTTATCAGAAATTAGTGCTGTTCCCCCGACTCGGAGAACTTCCCAGAACTGCGTTTTTACCGGGTATAAGCGATTATGCGGAAAGAGGAAGGGTCAACGGTACTTATGAATCCCCTAATATATTGGTGTTGATGGCAATGTTATCGGCATATCCGTTCCTCGTGAAGAAAAGATACGGACTTCCAGCCCTTATATCGATACTGATCGCAGGTCTTTTCCTCACACGGTCCTTCTCGGCCGTCCTGGCATTCCTTTTCCTGGCCGGATCATTTCCCATGAACAGGAAACGGCTCCTCGCGGCCGCGCTTACCGTTGCGGCGATCACCGTTATTCTTCTTTTAACAAGGAAGGCCGATCTGAGGATCTCCGATCCGCATAATCCGGTCGTTATGAGAGTGAAAAATTTCTCGACGGGAATGAACATATTCTTTAAAAGTCCGATCATCGGGCACGGTATCGGTTCTTTTACCGATCTTCATCAGAAATACAAGGACCCGGATTCAAACGATATCCGTTTCGCGCATAATATCGTCATACAGCATCTTACTGACGGAGGAATAGTGTTCTTGGGATGCTTTATCTATCTGGCCGTATTTCTTTATCTGAACACTTCTCCGCCAGGCCGCGCCGTCCTGCTTGCCGTCATCGCTCATAATATGGTGGAATTCTCCTTCTACAGCTCCTCCGTTATGGTCTTCCTGTTCTTTTTATGCGGCGCCTACGGCCAAAAACATCTGTCCTTTAGTGATGAAACGGTGGCACCACGGCAAAGGTGAACCCGCAGCGGTAAAAAGGCCCCGGGCATTTTTTACGCGTAATGACCGTATCTCCTTTCCTGAACGGGAAAAAATAAGCGGGCATAATGTGAATAATTTCACAAAATACAACCGGGGTTTTCCTAAATAGTAGAAAATAGTGATTTAATTTCGGAAAAGTATTGACATTGATTAGATTATTTCATATAATAAAAAAATCATTGACCGTACGTACTTTTTTGTGACCGATGTCGGTCAAGAAGAGGTCTTTAAAAAAAACTACTTGAATATTCCCAGGGAGGTTTTATGATAAGCGAGATCCTAAAAAAGTATGAACCGAAGAAAGAGAATCTTTTGAGCATTCTTCACGATGTTCAGGAGTCGAGCGGGAAAAATTATGTCAGCACCGAATCCGTTTTAGAGATCGGCAAATTCCTCGGTATGACACGTTCGGAGATAAACGGCGTTATGACCTTCTATACCATGCTGTCAGAAGAACCGAGAGGGAAGTACATAATCAGGATATGCGTATCCGCGCCATGTCATGTGGCCGGCTCCGTTTCCGTGAAGGAAGAACTGAAAAAGGTACTCGGCATCGACGTGGGCGAAACGACCGGAGACGGTCTTTTCACGCTTGAAGAATCGGCTTGCCTGGGCGTATGCGATATCGCTCCCGCAATGATGGTGGGGAAAGATGTATACGGCGGTCTCGACGGACATAAAATCAAGAAGATCATTTCCGAATACAGGAGCAGAAAATGAACACTTCAGATAAAAAGGCGAGGATCGTGCTTGAGAATGCCGGACGGATAGATCCTCTGAGCATTAAGGAATACATGAACAGCGGAGGGTATGAAGCATTGAAAAAAGCGCTTTCGATGCAGTCTTCCGCGGTCGTGGACGAAGTGAAAAGATCCGGTCTCAGGGGCCGCGGCGGCGCCGGTTTCCCCACAGGTCTGAAATGGTCGTTCACGGCGCCTCTTCAGGGACAGAAATATATCTTATGCAATGCCGATGAGGGCGAACCCGGAACCTTCAAGGACAGACTTGTCATGGAAGGCGATCCTCATAAGCTCATTGAAGGGATGATCATTGCGGGTTATGCAATAGGCGCTTCGGAAGGTTTCATCTATATTAGGGGCGAATATTACGCGTCTATAGAAAAGATCGAGAAAGCGATCGCGGCCGCGGAGGCCGAAGGCCTGCTCTGCGAAAAGGTCCTGGGGAAAGAATTCGCATTCAAACTTTCCGTAAGAAAGGGAGCCGGAGCCTATGTCTGCGGCGAAGAAACGGCCCTTATCGAATCGATGGAAGGCAAAAGAGGCAATCCCAGGGTCAAACCTCCGTTCCCGGGAGTCTCGGGTCTGTGGGGAAGGCCCACCGTAGTGAACAATGTCGAAACACTGGCAAATATCCCGTATATAATCAAGAACGGCGCTGATGCGTTCAGGAAGATCGGAACGGAGAAATCCCCCGGAACGAAGGTCTTCCTGCTCAGCGGAAAGGTCAAAGAACCGAAGGCAATTGAAGCGCCGATGGGAACAACGCTCAGGCAGCTTATTTACGATCTCGGCGGCGGCCTGGCCGGAGGGATAAAATTCAAATGCGCACTTGTCGGAGGCGCTGCAGGAGCATTTCTGGGAGAAGATATGCTCGACGTCCCGATGGATTATGACAATCTTTTGGCAAAGGGTGCGGTCCTCGGTTCCGGCGTTGTCATGGTCCTCTCTGAGAAAGAGGAGGTAATGCCGGTTCTGAAGAACCTCATGGAGTTCTTCGTGCATGAATCATGCGGCCAGTGCGCACCTTGCAGAACGGGGAACAAGATGATACTTGATCTTCTCGGAAGGATCGAAGCGGGTAAGATAGCCGCGGAAAAAGGTTTCGAGATGATATTGAAGGCGGCATCAACGATGAAGGAAACATCGCTCTGCGCTTTGGGGCAATCCCCCATTCTGCCGATCTCGAGCGCTTTGAAATATTACAGCAGGGAATTAACGATAAAATAAGGAGATGAAGATGAGCGAAAGAATAAAGGTGATAGTCGACGGAAAGGAAGTGATGCTCGAGAAGGACGCGAACCTTCTTTCGGAGCTCAGAAAGGCCGGTTATGATGTTCCGGGCCTTTGCTATTATGAAAAAGTAAGCCATACGGGATCCTGCAGACTTTGCGTTTTCAGAAGAAAGGGTTCTGCTAAACTGGAAACCTCCTGCACGGTTGCCGTATGCGAGAATATGGACATCGAGCTTTTCACCGCGGATATTGAGGAGCACAGGAAGAACCTGCTGCAGCTGATACTCGCTTCTCATAAGCACGACTGCATGACCTGCGAGAAGAGCGGTGCCTGTGAACTTGAAGCCCTCGCTTACAGATACGGCCTTGACCTCGATTCTGAGATCTTTCCCAGCATCGTGGATAAAACCCTGAAAAAAGATAAAAGCTCTCCCGTCCTCTGCTATGACCCGCAGAAATGCATAGCCTGCTACAGATGCGTAAAAGCCTGCGATGAGATACAGGAAAAACACATCATCGATATGGATGGACGGAGTTTTCACACTGTCGTTTCCGCAGGTTATAACGAATGGGGCGGTTCCGACTGCGACGGCTGCGGAGAATGTCTTCAGGCATGCCCCGTAGGAGCGATCACTTCGAAAACCGCCGCGGGAAAAGGCAGACATTGGGAACTTGGCTCCGTGATCACTACTTGCGAATACTGCGGCGTGGGCTGTCAGTTGAAGATATACACAAAAGGAGATGAGATTATAAAGGTGGAGGGCGTGGATGCGCCCGCCAATCGCGGCCGCCTTTGTGTGAAAGGAAGGTTCGGGCATGATTATATTCGTTCACCGGAAAGGATCACCAAACCGCTCATAAAAGAGAATGGGGCCTTCAGGGAAGCTTCCTGGGATGAGGCTCTTGACCTTGCCGCCAAAAAATTCATGGACATAAAGGAAAAAAACGGTGCGAATGCCTTGGGCGGCCTTGCTTCGGCAAGATGCACAAATGAGGAGAACTATATTTTCCAGAAGTTCATAAGATCAGTATTCGGCACAAATAATGTGGACCATTGCGCGAGACTCTGTCACGCCTCCACGGTCGCCGGTCTGGCGATCACTTTCGGTTCGGGGGCCATGACGAACACCAATACCGGTTTCGAGGACAGCGACTGCATCTTCATCATCGGGTCCAATACCACGGAAACCCATCCTGTGATCTCCACATTCGTCAAGAACGCCGTGAGGAAAGGCGCGGTCCTTATCGTCGCTGATCCGAGAAGGATCGATCTTGCCAGAAGGGCGAAGGTCCACCTTCAGCAGAGGAACGGCAGTGATGTGGCGCTCGTGAACGGACTCATGCATATCATTTACAAGGAGAATCTTCACAATAAGGAATTCATTGAGGCGCATACGGAAGGGTTCAAGGAGTTCGCCGAGGTCATCGAAAAATATACGCCTGAAAAGGTCTCCAAACTCACAGGTATTTCTGAAGAGAAACTCTATTTTGCCGCACGGGCATATGCCAAGGCCAAGAACGCTTCCATAATATTCTCGATGGGCATAACGCAGCACACTACCGGAGTAGACAATGTCATGTCCCTTGCAAACCTTGCGATGATAGCCGGGCAGATAGGCAGACATGCCACGGGCGTCAACCCCCTGAGGGGTCAGAACAATGTGCAGGGCGCTTGCGATATGGGTGCCCTTCCCAATGTGTACAGCGGATATCAGAAAGTGGTCGATGCGCCCGTCAAAGAAAAGTTCGAGAAAGCCTGGAACGCGAAAATGGATGATAAAGTCGGACTGACGGTTGTCGAGATGATGAACGCCGCCGGCGAGGGCAAGCTCAAGGGCCTGTATATAATGGGCGAGAACCCGATGGTATCGGATCCGAACCTGCATCATGTAGAAGAATCCCTGAAAAAACTCGAGCTTCTCGTCGTGCAGGATATCTTCCTTACGGAAACCGCGAAGCTTGCCCATATCGTGCTGCCAGTAACGGCAACGCTGGAAAAGGACGGAACGTTCACAAATACCGAAAGAAGGGTGCAGGTTATAAGAAAGGTATTGGAGCCTCTCGATGGCACGAGGAACGATTGGGAGATCGTTGCCGATCTTGCGGGAAGGATGGGTTACAAGATGGGATACGGGAACGTATGGGATATTTTAAAGGAGATCAATGCGCTTACGCCTATCTATGGCGGCATGACGCCGGAGAGGGTGCCCTCGGGCCTTCATTGGCCCTGCCCAAATGCGGAACATCCCGGTACGCCTTTCCTTCACAAGGACGGCAATTTCTCCAAAGGAAAGGGCACATTCAAACCGATAGAGTTCAAAGAGCCGGCCGAGCTGCCCGACGGGAAATATCCTTATACACTTTCTACGGGAAGGATACTGTGCCATTATCATACCGGCACCATGTCGAGAAAGGTCGATGCGCTCAATGCCTACGTTAAAGAAGGATATGTGGAGATATCTGCTTCGGATGCCGCTAAATTGGGCATCCAGAACGGTGCAAAGGTGAAGGTCGCTTCCAGAAGGGGAGAGATAATAATAACCGCGAAGATCACGGACAGGGTTGTCCCCGGTTCCGTGTTCATTCCCTTCCACTTTGTGGAGACCGCTGCCAACAGGCTGACCAATGATGCTCTTGATCCTATTGCCAAGATCCCCGAATTCAAAGTCGCCGCATGCAATATCGAAAAGGTATAGGAGGAAATTATGTCTAACGGATGCAAAGCACCCGGAGCGATCGCCGAAGTACTTTCTTCGGAGGTCTGTGTAAAAAAGGCCACTAATGATTGGTGGCGTATTGCCATTTTGGGTTTCCTTGCGGGAGCGTTCATCGCTTTCGGGGGCGAACTGGCTACAATGGCGGGATTGGGCGTTGCCGATAAACTCGGTGTTGGAATTCAGAAGTTCCTTATGGGTTCGGTCTTCTCCGTCGGCCTCATGCTCGTTGTCATAGCGGGCGCGGAACTGTTCACGGGGAACAATCTCATGATCATAGGGACCATAGAGAAGAGGATCACCGTGGGCAAGCTCCTTGAAAGATGGCTTCTTGTATATATAACCAATTTCATAGGGGCCATTTTCATCGCCTGGCTGATGTACAAGTCCGAATTGTGGAAGACCGGCGGCAATGCGTGGGGGGAATTTGCCATAAATATAGCCAAAGGCAAGGCCACTCTCGCTTTCTGGCCTGCGTTCTGGAGAGCCATCGGTTGTAACTGGCTGGTGTGTCTTGCCGTATGGATGGCCTTCGCTTCAAGCGACGTTGTCGGCAAGATATTCGGCATTTACTTCCCGATCATGGCATTCGTAGCCTCGGGCTTCGAACACATAATCGCCAATATGTATTTCATTCCCATGGGCCTTTTCCTCAAAGGAAACGAGGCATTTGCCGCAATGACGGGACTGGAAGGGTTGACCTGGGGCAATATGCTCGTCAAGAATTTCATTCCGGTGACCTTGGGCAATATGGTCGGCGGCGTGTTCTTCGTAGGTACCCTTTATTTTTGGGCATATCTGAAAAAAGGTAAAGGACAGTAAGTAAAATAAGTTACGCCGTACTTACCGGCGGAAAAAGCTCCCGCTTCGGCGGGGATAAACTGCTTTTCACATTCGGTAAAGGCAGTATCCTCGATGCCGTAGCGGGAGCCGTCCCTCCGGGAAGGGATATCTATTTCATCGGCCGCCGTTATGAGGGTTTCCCGGGAACGGGATATTTTCCCGACGTGATGCCCGATGCGGGCCCTATCGGCGGTATATATACGGCCATTCTGAACATTCCTTCCGAAAATATATACGTTATGGCGGGGGACCTCCCGAGGATCTCCCCCGGACTTCTCCTTTATACGGAAGGATTAGTCGACGAAAATCCAGGTTATGACGCTTACGTGCCTGTGAACAAAGGATTCTATGAACCTCTACTCGCGGTCTATTCGAAAAGGATCATGCCCTTTCTTGCCGGCCGGATAGATAACGGGGAATTCCGTATCACGGGGATGTTCGAGAATGCCCGCATAATGAGGATCGAAGAGGATAAATGGCGCAGATACGATCCCGAAGGCCTTTCATTTCTGAACATCAACCGCAAAGAGGATGTAAAAAAGATAGATGAACTTCATAAAGAAAGTACCGTGTAGAAAATACCGACACGGGATATTCGAGGACGCGGAAGATCTGATGATCGAAGAAAGGAACTATCCGGCGGAGATCGGCGGCCGGAAGATAAATTTCAAGATATTGCCTGAATACATAGAGCAATTCCTTTACGGATATATGTTCGTGAATTTCATGATCGAAGGCAGGGAGGATGTGCTCTCCCTGGATATATGCGCAGACAGGGCTGTTGCCGTCCTGAAGAACACCCCGGAATTACCCGGGGACATTGATATGGTTTCCGCCTGTTTCGGTTCGCCGGAATTCCCCGGCGCTCTGGAACCTCTGAACGATGTGTTCCGCATAATCCCTTCCGAGATCACGGAGAACACCACCTCTTTTTTAAATAAAGGCGTTTATTTTCCGGAAACAGGCGGCACTCATCTCGCCGCTTTGTTCGAAAAGAACCAAATGTTCGCTTTCTACGAGGATATCGGACGCCACAATGCCGTCGACAAGATCATCGGCCATATGCTGCTCAATGATATAAACCCGGAAGGAAAATCGCTCTACACGACAGGGCGCATATCTTCCGAGATCGTCAAAAAAGCGGTGCGTGCCCGCATCCCCGCCGTGATCTCACGCTCCGCGGTGACCTGCGCGGCATTGAACGCCGCGATAAAATACGGCCTGACACTTATAGGTTTTTCCCGCGGTCAAAGATTCAATATCTACACCGAAGGCCGTCCCTGAATGATGTTCCCGGTCCCGCCCGGCGAAATATGATTGAAAATCTGACCTCAATTGTGGTATAATGAAATATGAGAAAGATATACACCGTTACTTTGCTTGTTTCCCTTGTTATTATCGGCGGGATCATGTACCTCATCTTCGCGCCTCTTCTTTTTGACGAAAGGCGTGATGTAGATGTGCGCGGATTCACTCTCTCGGTCCCTGAGCGGCTTCTCGAGGAACTTGACACGGGCAGATCCGGTCCGCCTCTTTCCGTGAAAAAGGGATATGTTCTCTGGGTGCACACGCTTCCCGCCTCTTCTTTCAAAGAGGGGAATTTCTTTAAAAATTATCAGAGAGTGAATGAGTACCGCCGGGGCAAGATCTACTTCTACTCGAGGAATAAGGCGCTTTTTTTAGGTTTTTACATGATCAAGGATGAAAACGTTCTTGTCATGAAATTCAATACGCGTTCTTCGGTATCGGACTGGCTGCCGTGGTTCTTCAAGATCGCCTGGCCGGAGCTCACGGACGAAGAAAGAAAGGCAATAGAAGACTATGAAGATAATTTCGTAGGCTCGGCCCGGATGATATCCTCATACGGCCTGGGGCTGCTTCTTACGGGGATCATAGCTTTCTCGGTACTTCTCAATTTGTTCATAATGGGAAAGGTCGTACGCAAGCCGAAAAATTACGACGAGATATCCGTCGAAGGGATCATTTTCGAGAAAAACGATGTCCCGGTATCGGTCTCAAGCGCGATGAGCCACGGCTCCTCGTTCGTTTTTGTCGTGATCACAAGTTATTATTTCAGGGCATATGTGTTCGGCAGGGAGCTCTTCAAGATAAAAAGACAGGACCTGAGCAAGTATGTGACCGCCAACAGGCTCATCTACACGGTGAAGAACACCCGGTACTCGATCAATATGAAGTACTTTCAGGACGCGGGGTTATAAGAGCTATGATCGATAAGGTCATTAAAAAACACGACGATTACCGCCTTGAATTCAAATTCGGATACAAGATGACGCCGGATGAACCGATCACGGGTTACAAGATAGAGATGTTCTTCTTCATACCCAATAATCTGGGCATGAACAGGATGACATACGGAAAAGACGCGTTCTTTACGGATATGCAGAGCCATATCCGGTTCATTACGCCTGTTTTCCTTCTGGAGAACATGACCGGCAAGTCCGACTGTCCACTTGACAAGCTTGAAAAAAGCATTGCCGATCTTCTGAACAGAAAGGGCATGTCCCAGTTTCTAAATTACAAGAACCAGATCAAGATCTTTTCCTCGATATACAGGAGCGCTCTGCGTGATACCGTTAATTATGTAAGGATACATGATCTCAAGGAGGAGGACCTTGCCACGGTCGTGAGAGGGTTCATAGAAAATTCACGAAGAACCCTTGCGGAATTCAGGAAACTCAGGGACAGGACGAATGTCCCTCTTTTCTCGGGGTCTGTTTTCGAGCATTTCCTGCTTGCAGACGAATATATGTCTCTTATGACCGAGAGGTATTCCTTTGAACTCCTTTCCGCCAATGAACCGAAGAACTCGGGGAATAAAGAAAAGATAAAGGAAATAGTGAAAGAGCACATAGCCACCGAGATAAACTACAGGAAGGAAAGGGGGTACCCTTCTATTGTAAAAGCAGATTCAAATAATGAGAACCTTATCCACAGGATAGGAGTTCTGAAAAAATATATGGCGAGCGTTCTGTTCCTTAATGCCGAGATCAGATCGGCATCATATTTCCTTGAGCAGGTGATCTTCTTCGTCGCCGCCGGGATCGCCATGCTGTTCGCCACTTCGATCGCCTTCTTTTCGCAGGTCAAATACGGTACACTGACGACACCGCTTTTCGTGATACTGATAATAAGCTATATGTTCAAAGACAGGATCAAGGAGGTCACAAGGACATTCTTGAGCAAGAAGATACTTACAAATGTATACGACCATTCTTTAAAGATAAGAACGAGCAATGAAAAGCATATCGGGCAATGCAAAGAGGGTTTCGATTTCATGGAAGAGAAAAAGGTGCCTGCCGAAATCATGCAGCTTCGGAATGCCGAACGCATAGAAGTTCTCGATAATTACAGGGGCGGGGAAAAGGTGTTCCTTTACCGGAAAAAGATCAGGATTTTCTCTAAAAGGCTGACCGGCCAGTACTTCAATTACGGAGTGGAAGGGCTTAACGACATACTCCGTTACAATGTGAAGCGCCTTCTTGAAAAGATGGACGATCCCGAGAAAAAAATGACGGTCATAGAAAACGGGAAATTCCAGACCGTTACCGGGGAAAGGGTATACCAGTTCTATATCATCTGCAAATTCATCGATAAAAAGGGAGAGGATGCTTACAACAGGTACAGGATAGTCCTCAACCGGAACGGGATCCAGCGGGTAGAGGCCGTATAGAACTTTCCTTTGCGGATTTATTAAAAAACGTCTTTTTTGGTATAATAAATAATTGGAGTATTTATGCGAAGTCAAGAAGTTAGAGAAGCCTTTCTGAACCTGCTGAAAAAGGACGGGCACACCGTTATACCCTCGGATTCTCTTGTTCCTCCTAAAGAACTGGGCCTTCTGTTCACAAATGCCGGGATGAACCAGTTCGCTAAATATTTCTCGGGCGGAACCGTGCCTCCTTTCCCAAGGCTCGGAAGCGTTCAAAGATGTCTCCGTGTTTCTGGAAAACATAATGATTTCGAAACGGTGGGCTATTCTCCTCATCATCATACATTTTTCGAGATGCTGGGATATTTCTCTTTAGGCGATTACTTCAAGGAGCATGCGATCGAACTGGGATGGACATATTTCACGGAAACCCTCAAGATCCCGCCTTCCAAACTTTATGTAACGATCCATGAGAACGATGACGAATCCTTTAATATATGGACCGTGAAAATGGGTCTTTCGCCGGACCGCATCTACCGTTTGACGAAAAGCAATTTCTGGGAGATGGGGGATACGGGTCCCTGCGGCCCCTCTACCGAGATCATATGCGATCTTAAGGGCGGGGGAAAACCTTTGAAGGAAGAACTGGAGAATTCCTACGATTATCTTGAATTGGGCAATATCGTATTCACCCAGTATTTCAAAGAGAAGGACGGCAGCATGACGCCGCTCCCGAAGAAGAATGTGGATACAGGTCTGGGCCTGGAGCGGATAGTCCGCGTCGTTCAGGGAGCCCGGACAAATTTCGAAACCGACCTTTTCCTGCCGATCATCAAGAAGGTCGAGGAAGAATCCGGCGTGAAATATGATCCGGATAATGAACCTGCCGCTTTCAGGATCGTTGCGGACCATATCAAGGCCGTGGTATTTCTGATCTCGGACGGGATCAATCCCTCCAATCTCGGAAGAGGATATGTGGCCAGGAAACTTCTGCGGCGACTTTCTGTCAGTCTCAGAAAACTGGGCATCAACGGCCCGTTCGCCTATAAGCTCGTGGCGCCGGTCCGGGATATCATGTCGGGTTTCTACCCGTCCGTGGCCGAGAAGGCCAGATTTGTGGAGAGCGTGATATACGAAGAGGAGGAGCGTTTTCTGTCTCTTCTCGAAAAAGGTTATAAGAAATACCTGGATATGAAGGAAAGGACCCTGTCCAGAAATGAAAGAACGATCCGCGCGAACGATATTTTTGAATTATACGATACTTACGGATTCCCTGTGGATATAATCAAGGAAATGGCCGCGGCGGATTCTCTTGCGATCGACAGGGATGGCTTTGAATCCAGGATGGCGGAACAAAGGGAAATAGCCCGAGGCGGCAGAAAGAAAGAGGATGCTGCCTTTCTGAAAGATATCCCCGAGACTGTCTTTACGGGCTATGAAGAGAAGAACTCGGAATCCTCCATAATACTTACGGCTGATCAGGGAAGAAAGATCAAGGATGAACTTCGGACCGGAGAAGAAGGGATCATAATTTCGGCATCGACGCCGTTCTATGCGGAATCCGGCGGTCAGACCGGCGACCGCGGAATGATAAGGACCTCCGGCGGCCTGTTCTCTGTTGCAGATACGAAAAAAGAAAAAGGGATCGTCCTCCATTACGGAACGGTTGAGGAAGGTTCAATAAAAAAGGGCGAGCCGGCCGCGCTTAAGATCGATGTGGAGTGCAGGCGAAAGACGGCAGTGCATCATACGCTTACTCATCTTCTCCATTCCGCTTTGCGGGAAGTGCTGGGAGAACATGTTCATCAGGCGGGATCGCTTGTCTCCCCAGACACGCTCCGTTTCGATTTTACGCATTTCAGGAAGATGACGCCGGGAGAGATAAAAACCGCCGAAGAAGCCGTGAACCTGGCTATTATGAAAGGTATCGAGGTCGCGGTCACGGAAACGAGTTTCAAGGAAGCTGAAGAAAAAGGAGCGCAGGCTCTTTTTGAAGCGAAATACGGGGAGAGGGTGCGTCTTGTCGAGATAGAAGGAGAATCACTGGAATTATGCGGCGGTACGCATATCCTCAACACGAAGGAAGCGATGATGTTCAAGATCGTATCCGAATCCGCCGTTGCGGCCGGAATAAGAAGAATAGAAGCTCTTGGCGGTTCTGCAGCGCTTGCGTTCTTCAATGGGATATTCGAAAAATATGAATCGGTGAGAATGGTGCTTAAGACGAATGAACCGTTGGAAGAGATCGAAAAACTTCAAAAGGAACTCTCCGAAACACACTTATTAAAAAAGGAATTCGAAAGAAAACTGTTGGGCATAGAGATAAAAAATAACGCTTCGGAACCGGGAAATTTCACGGCGGTCAGGATACACGAGCATTACTCCTTCGACCGCGTAAGGGAAATTTTGGACGAATGCCGGAATGAGTTCCCGGGCAAACTGCTTGTCTGCTATCAGATCAAAGACGGGAAAACAGTGCTTGCAGCCTCCAGAGGGAATGCTCTGACCGACATCAATATCAGCGAAATGCTGAAGCCGAAATTGTCCCTTATTAAAGGCGGCGGTGGCGGACGGCCTGATTTTATGCAGTGCGGGGGTTCTGATCCTTCCGGCATTCCGGCTCTCATTGAAGCTCTGAAAGGAGATATGCATGAGAAAAAGTAAGATCACCGCGGTTTTCCTCGCCGTATTTTTTGTGCTTGCGGTATCGTGTAAGGAGGAGCCTCCTTGGCAGAAAGGAGTTGAGCTGTTCAAAAGGGGACAGTATAAAAGATCGATCAGATATTTCCGGAAAGCCATGGAAACGAACCCTCTCCACGCCGATGCCGCATATTACATGATCGGGAGCGCTTATATAAAAACAGGAGAGTATGAAAAAGCTACGGAAGCGTTCTCCAATATCATCGAACAGAAAGATACGGAAGAGCTGGTGAAGAAGTATGTTGACGGGATGTGGTATTTCAACGGCGGTGATTTTAAGTCCGCAATGCCCATCTTCGAGATCATCGTGCACGAATCGCCCACTTATAAGAACGGCAATGCCTTTTTCTACCTAATCCGCTCGATCAAGGAAGTGTACGGTGCCGGGAAGGCCGCCGAGGAATGCTTTACCGGAATCAGGATGTTCGCCGATCATATAGATGAGACGGGAAGGTGCAACCTTTACAACCTCTACGGGAGCCTTCTTCTCGAATTGAAGGATTATGCCGTCGCCGCCGAATATTTTAAAAAATCGCTCGCTATCAGGGAAGATACGCTCGTTCTGTACAATCTCGGCATAGCGTACGAGAATCTCGGTGATTACACGTCGGCTCGTCAGCAGTTCTTCAGTTCCTATTTTGCGGACAGAAAGAACGATCTTGCCAAGTGGAAGTTCTTCGGGCTTCTTACGCTTGAGGAGATCGAAGCAAATAACGATATCTTCAAATTCGGCGCTCAGGCGCTTAACGAATTCAAACGGGCAACGGAATTTTTCAAAAAAGGATACTTCGAATTTTTCAGGGATTCGGTGGAACGGGCTCTGAGAATGGATTTCCAGATCGAGCGGCTTTTCTACCAGTACGGCCAGTATGCCCTGAAATTCTCGGATGATATGCTGTTCAAAGCCAATGTGGAGCATTATTTTTTCGGGAATGCCGAAAAAGCCGAGGCGGCCTACAGGAACCTTCCTTCGGGGTATGCCCGTGATCTGGATTACGGCATCCTGCTCATTAAAGCCGGCCGTTTCGATGAAGCGGAAGCCATTCTGAGGCAAATGGGCAGTGGCGATCTCGATTTCCGGAAGCATTTCTACACCGGGCTCATGTGGTACAATCGCGCTGCTCCGGAAAAAGCACTGGAGGAATTCGGCAAGGCCGCCGATCTGAATGCCGATGTAATATCGCTTCCGTATTTTGCCTCTTTGGTGAAGGATGCGTCCGGAACGGAAAATTACATGATGCTTTCCGATTTTCTGCTGCAGAGAACGAAGGATGGAGAATTAAAGAAATGGATAGCAGTTCATTTAAAAAAATAGATTTTCATAATGTGCTTTCCTTTGATAATGACGAGCATTATATCGTGCTCAAACTCAACGGAGAGAAAAAAGTGATGCGGCCTATCGAGATCACATCCACTCAGATGCGCATTCTCCGCGAGATACGCGGCAAAATTAAAAAAAGAGAGGACGTATATTTTATCCTTAAAGAGCAGAATTTTCTCCGAAATGCAAAGGCTCTTCTTATCCTTAATGAAAAGAGGTCCGTTCTGATGGACCATCTGGGAAACACCCTCCGCCCTCTTAACATCATCGACGGCGTCATCTTGGCAATAGACAACCGCATCCCGATGTATGCTGATAAAAAGATCGCGTTCAACGAAGATGTGAACGATTTCTTCTATGAATTCCCTGATGACCCCGAACCCGGCCCAGGCGAGGACATGCTGATGTGATGCAGGATGACGGACTTGACATCGACATCCAGTATATAAAGGGCATTGGCCCTTACAATAAAAAACTTCTCAATAAGAAAGGAATTCATACCGCGGTTGACCTTCTTGAGAATTTCCCCCGTGATTACGAGGACAGACGGAGGATACTGAAGATCTCGCAGGTCAATCTCGGCACCTGCACGGTGGCGGGCCGTGTTTTCGACATTAATGAATTCAGACATCAGCGCCCAACGCGCGTCGAAGTGATCCTTGAGGATGATTCGGGGAGGATCCCCCTCGTGTTTTTCAATCAGAATTATATTGCGAAGGTCATCTCGAAAGGCGATCCTATCGTGGCCACCGGCAATGCCGAATTCAATTACGGCCGGCTTTTCTTCAATAACCCGGACTGGGAAAAACTGGACGATGCAGGCAAGGTCAATCTTAATCATGGAAGGATAGTCCCGGTATACGGACTTACCGAGGGCCTTTCCCAGAGCAAGATGCGGACCTTTATCTACAATGCTCTCACACATTTCAAGGACAAGATAGAAGATCCCATACCGAAAGAAGCGCTAGAGCCTTTCGACCTCCCCGAGAGGGAGATCGCGCTCATCAGGACTCATTTCCCGAAGCCCGAGGAGGACCTCCGCGCCGTACGGGAGTATGCTACACAGTATCAGAAACGCATGGTCTTCGAGGAGATCTTCTATCTTCAATATTTCTGGAAAAGAAGGAAACAGGAAATAAAGAGCCAGCACGGCATATCATTCGCCTTGAAGAGCGAAGGGATCGAGTCATTCCTTGCGGCCTTGCCGTTCGAGCTGACGGCATCTCAGAAGAGGGTCCTTGAAGAGATATTCGCCGATATGAAAAGCGATATGCCCATGAACAGGCTGCTGCAAGGGGACGTCGGCAGCGGGAAAACGGTCGTGGCTTTCACGGCTGCCGTAAATGCCGTTCTGAACGGATATCAGGCCGCCGTAATGGCGCCGACCGAAGTACTGGCGCACCAGCATTACGTGAAAGCGTGTTCCATGCTCCAGCACCTGGACTTCAGAGTGGAATACCTTTTCGGAAAACAGAAGAAAAGCGATAAGGAACGCATCACGGAAAAACTGGGGAACGGAGAGATAAACGTCATAGTGGGCACTCACGCACTTTTCCAGGAGAACGTGAACTTCCGCCGCCTCGGGCTTGTCGTGATAGACGAACAGCACAGGTTCGGTGTTGAACAGAGGATGGAGTTGATGGGGAAAGGAAACCGTCCGGATACTCTCGTCATGAGCGCAACCCCAATACCCAGATCCGTGGCGATGACGATTTACGGGGATATGGATTATTCGGTGATCGATGAAATGCCGAAAGGACGGAAGGAGATATTCACTGAGATCGCCTCCGGAGATGAAGAATACCTGTATTCGAAAATAAAGGAGACCCTGGAGCGCGGAGAAAGCGCTTATGTCGTTTATCCGCTCATAGAAGAAACGGAGAAATCGGACCTTAAAGCTGCCGAGAGCGGTTACGAACATCTTAGGAAGAGATTCGGGGACAGCACCGGACTTCTGCACGGAAGGATGAAAAGCGCCGAAAAGATAGAAGCGATGAAGAAGTTCTTTGATAAACGGACCCGGATCCTTGTTTCCACCACGGTCATCGAAGTTGGGATCGATTCTCCCGATGCCACCCTTATGATTATTGTCAATGCCGAAAGGTTCGGCCTTTCTCAGCTTCACCAGTTGAGGGGGCGCATCGGAAGAGGCGATAAGCTTTCGCACTGTATTCTGTATACGGATAATCCTAAAAACGAGAGACTGCATGTGATCAAAAGGCACACCGACGGATTCAAGATATCCATTGAGGATTTCCGCATAAGAGGGCCGGGAGAGATCATGGGTACTGCGCAATCCGGCCTTCCCCCTTTTAAACTCTTCGATATGTTCAGGGACAGGGAAATGCCCGAACTGTCAGAGAAGGTCATGGGAGTGATAGCGAAGCTCGAGGACCGCTCTACCGTCGACAAGCTCGACAGTACGGTCGAGGAGCGTTACGGGAAAAAATTCCGGTTCAAGGAGGTCCTGTGAGAATAAGCGCCGGTATCTACAAAGGCAGGAATATAAAAGTGCCGTCCGAAGGCACCAGGCCGACTCTGTGTAAAATAAGGCAGGCCGTGTTCAATATGCTGGGAGGCGACCTCAGCGGCTGCGTCTTTTACGATGTGTTCGCCGGCAGCGGGATCATGGGCATCGAAGCGCTCTCGAGAGGTGCGGTGACCGTGTTCAACGATATTAAAAGAGAACATATGAATTCCATCAGGAAAAACCTCGATCTCATCGGCGCAGCGGAAGGAAGCTATGAAATATCGTGCCGTGATGCGATCGATCTTGTCACAGTGACGGCGGATAAGAACGGGATATTCTATTTCGATCCTCCCTTCGGGGAGGACGGACTCATCCGCAGGCTCATTTCCGTTTTTGAAGGAACTCGGGGCCGATTAGGGATTTTCGAACTTCCGGTTGACAAAAAATTCGTTTTATCATATATTAAGAAAGAAAAAAGATACGGAAGTATCAGGATCGTTGTGGAAGACCTTTATGAATAAAAAGATCGTTGTTTATCCAGGCAGTTTCGACCCGTTCACAATCGGGCACAAGGATCTCGTCCTGAGGGCGAAAAAGATCTTCAAGCACGTCGTGATCGCTGTCTTGAAGAATCCTAAAAAGCATACCATGTTCACCGCAGAGGAACGCATGGACATCATTAAAAGTTATGTTGACGACATCGAGGGCATTACAATCGATTCCTTCGAGGGACTGCTTGTCGACTACCTCAAGCAGAAGGAATTGAACCTCATCATGCGGGGAATGAGGATGCTGTCCGATTTCGAATATGAATTCCAGATGTCGCTCACCAACCGGAAGCTCTATTCGGACTTCGAGGCGATATATCTCGTTCCTTCCATAGAATATTCCTTTATTTCATCATCGATAGTGAAAGAGATTGCTCAATTTAAAGGCGATTTGGACCTTCTTGTGAACGAGTACACGAAAAAGAAGCTCTATGAGAAGATATAGCGCGTTTCTTCTCGCTTTCCTTCTTTTCATTTCCTGCGCCAGGAAAGAATATGAGGAAGACAGGCGCACTATCAATATGATCAAAGCAGAGAAGGACAATTTTTCGCGGCTTCTCGAAAAAGGAAATGCTTATCTGATGATGAAAAAATACGGCCTTGCAAAACTATACTACGAAGAAGCGGAAAAAGTGAACGGCACTGATCCCGTCGTCCATTTCAACCTCGGTCTCGTATGGGATGAGATGGGCAAACTTGATAAAGCGGCGGAATCCTATACGCGCGCTATCGAACTGGACAGAACATATGTGAAGGCACTTCTGAACCTCGGGCTCGTATTCCTGAAGAAGAAAGACTACGTCTCTGCACTCAAGTATTTCAATGATACGCTCCTTTACAGTCCTGATAATAAGCTTGCCCTGTTCAATAAGGCGCTCGTTCTTCATAAAACTTCTCCGGAGCGCGCTCTTGACGCATGGTACGACTTCTATGAAGCGGCCAAGAACGATCCTTCCCAGTATCAAAACGTGAACCGGGCGATAGGGTATATTGAAGCGCTAGAGAAAAAATACGGATCAGATCAAAGCGATCTTCAGGACTAGGGAATCCCCGGAAATACTCTTCAAATGCAGGAAATAGATGCCGGGCCCTAGAAGGACCGGGTCAATGTACACTTTATTGTATGTAATGATGAAGTGCTCCCCGTCCAGAACGATACGCCTGCCGTCAACCGAGAAGAGATCGGCACTTGAGATCTCGAAGGAGGTAACGGCTGTGAGCGTTTCATGTTCTGCGAACAGGAACGGATTGGGATAAACAGTTGCCGTTTTCTCATCGCTCCCGGTAACGACTTCGGACAGTTCCACCGTATTCGCATCCTCGTTCCCGTATGAATCCTCGGCCCTTACTACGTAATAATACCTCGTTCCCGGAATGATATCCGCGTCCTTGTAGTTACGTTCTTCAGTACTTGAAAGAGGAGTTCCGAAATCGTAACCCATGGAAAAAGTGGAGCGGTAGATATTATATGAAACCGGCAGGAAGTCGGATGCTGCATTCCAAACGAGGATCAGTTCATTATAGGAAGAAGTGAATATATCCTGCAGTCCGGCGAAGGAGGGCGGAAAAGTATCCGATGAAATGTACACAGAACCTATGATGTTGTTGGTCTCCTCGTTCCCGTTGCTGTCGACCGCCCTTACTACGAAATAATAAGTGGCGCCGTATGAAAGCCCGCTTACCGTGAAATCAAGGTCTTTTGTGGAGTACTTCGGGTTGTAGAACTTGAAACCTGTCGGCGTGGATGCCTGATATATCCTGTATGAAATAGGTGTGGAAGGATCGCTCGCGGCATCCCAGGAAAGGATCACTTCCCCGCCTTTTCCCGTTTCAGAAATATCCTGCAGTCCTCCGAAAACAGGCGGAGTAAAATCATCGGAGCAGGGCTCATCGACATCGTATTCATCGTAAGTGCCTGTGAAGGATATAGTATAAGTGCATCCGTTAGTCCTGCAAAGAATGTTCTCGCCGGCCACTTTTCCGCATCCGGCCGTCAATGTTCCTCCGGCGCCGGTTTCGGTCTGATAAGTGAACGCGAAAGCATTGCACAGTTTGTTCAGTGTGTTCTGGGTGGGATGTCCGTATGTATTGAAATCGCCCACCGGGATCCAGGCCACCTCAGGCGTTATCTCCGAGAGGAATTCTTCCGATGTTGAAGTATTGGACCCGTGATGGCTGACCTTCATCACGTCGATGTCACCGAGCACATTGCCAAGGAGATCCTCTTGTGCAGTCACAAGATCCCCTCCTGTCCAGTAATGGAATTTGCGGTACTTTATAAGGAGGGATACGCTTGCCGCGTTCTCGTCCGCGGGATCGGCGGACCCGCCGTCATTGTAGATGTCTCCGTTGGCCGTCGTAACCTGGATGGTCACGTCATCCCCGAGCTCGAATATCTCTCCCACGGTTACCGTCTTCCTTTTCCCCGTAGTGCTGTTCGCGGCATTGTTCCAGCTTGAGATACCGGTCCCGCCCCTGTCATAGCAGCCTACTTTAACATCCATACCTTCATATCCGCCCGTTCCGTATATGATATCGTCCAGTCCGCCGTAATGATCGCTGTGGTAATGAGTAAGGAACATGTATTCGATCTCCGTGATCGAATTAATGGCGAGGATTTCAAGGATCGTGGCGCCATATCCCGTATTGCAGTCTATGACCACCGCTTTACCCGAAGGCGTTATTATCACCTGACCGTCACCCTGACCGGTGTCGGCGAAGTAGATCTTAAGATCCCCAGAATGAATTACGGTTAAAAATAGAAAAATAAGGAAGAATACGGCACATATTCTTTTCAAATTGAATTATAACACAATTTTCTTTATTTTAAAAATACATACGCCGTTTTCATGACCGCACGCTTCTTTCCGGATTTTAGGCTTATCCTCAATATGAAAGGATTTAAAGCGAAGAAAAATGCCTTTTTATCCGTATGACAGATGACCCTTGAAAAATAACCCCCTTTTATTTGAAAAAAATGCGTGTTTCTGGTAAAATAACTAAAAAGGAGTGTATATGAAGGGTAAAGTCTTCTTCTTGTTCCTCGTGCTCTTATTTGGCATCAGCGTGTTCGCGTATGCCGAAATTAAATATTCCGTAGCAATAATGGAATTCGAACCCAAGGGAGTCGAGAAGTCCGATGCGAGCATAATAAGCGATTTTTTCAGGGACTATCTTTTTTCTTCCGGGCATTTCATAGTGATCGACAGGGCTTCTATGGAGACCATCATGAAGGAGCAGAATCTACAGCAATCCGTCGGCTGCACTTCGGATGAATGTGCGGTCCAGATAGGTAAGATGCTCGGCGTGAACTACACTATCATCGGGACCCTGGGCAAGCTTGGCGATGTCTACGTGATCTCCGCGAGGATGGTGAGCATCGAAACGGCCAAGATCGAATGGTCAAAATCCGAAAAAGTACTCGGCTTCGGCGAGATAGATAACCTTATCCAGAGGCTCGTCAATGATCTCGTCAAGACCCTTTTTAAAGATGCAACCGTGATAGAACCCGCTCCGAAACCGAAACCCGTTCCTCAACCGGAACCAAAACCCGCACCTAAAACTGACGAATACGGACAGGTGATAAAAAAAGACGATGCCCCTAAACCGGCCCCTGTCCCGAAAGTGAATTACAAGTACCCCGACATGGGGATAGATATCTCATACTCATTCTGGCCGAGGCAGAACTATTTCTATTCCACTTCGAGTACATACGGCGCATCTGACGAATGGTATGATTGCATCGGCCATCCGAGATACGGGGATTTTAAACTCGGATTGTACTGGGAATTACTGTATTTCGGCATTGAGACGAAAAGATTCACTTTCAAAGAGGACGATATCCTGGAATGTGAGGATGAAACGGGCGGATATGAAGCTTATTATTATACGGACGACTGGAGCGATTTCTTCGAGATCAGTTTGGGAACGAGATTCGCGGGCCAGAACTCATCCCGCGTTCTTATGATATTCTGGAAGACCTACCAGCACAGTTATGACGGCATGAGCGGAGATCCCACCGTTTTCAAAGGGCCGGGACTCGGGCTTTTCTCACAGGTGGGAGTGCCGTTGATGGCCACGGGCAATGTTTCCCCCGTTGGGTTCTATTCGGAATTCACGCTTAAAGCCTCCTATCTTAACATGGACCCTCCCGATTGGGCTGATTCCTATGACTGGTACCAGAACGCAATATGCGTTGATACAGCGATCGGATTTGGAGCCATTATGAAGAAATACGGGGCATATATACTCGTATCCTATAATCTGACCACCCTTCTTAACTGGTACGGCTGGTACGATTCATATTCCTATACGAATTACGATTCGGCCGAACTCGTTATTTGGCACGGTATAAGCGTGAAACTGGGGATCAATTTCAATCTCCGCGCTTTCAAGGAATAAGGAAGGGCCGGAACTCCACCGTTCGACAGCGAATAAAGGGTTATGAAAAAAATATTCTTCGCATTAAGCATCACGCTGTCCGTTTTCTCCTTTTGTCAGGAGAAGGACACTATCGCGGTCTTCGATTTTGCGGAAGTGAACGTTGAACAGGGCGTAGGCGTTATTCCGGCGGACTTCTGCCGCACATATATCTTCAAGTCCGAGAAATACGAACTTATATCCCGCGAGAACATGGAACTTATCTTCAATGAGCTTAAACTTCAGGAAACGGGATGCACCTCGGAAGAATGTTATGTTGAACTCGGGAAAATGCTTTTAGCAAAGAAGATCCTTGCCGGAAAGATATTTAAAATAGAGAATGTGTATTTCGTCTCGATCACGCTCATGGACGTAGGTACGGCAAAGATCGATTATTCGGATAAAATGAAAGTGGATAATATCGAAGAACTCGATATAACCTGCAGGAATCTGATAGAACATATGCTGAATGCCGTCTTCAGCGGCGAACATACTCTATTCGACAGCGAAGGCCCCTCAGGCGCCGAAAAAAGAGAAGGAAGGATAAAGGAGATCATCTCGGGAAGCAGTGTTCTCATAGATAAAGGCATAAGATACGGCCTTGAGGAGAAGAACCTTGTTTATTTTTTTTCGGGAGACAGGAAGATCGCCGCCGGCCTTATTTCACAGATAAACAAGGACTCTTCAAGGGTGCGTATCCTGTACAAGCTTTCGAGCGGCAAACTCGATACTCAAAGCAGATATTTCATTCCTTTCAAATATAAGACCGGGGAATTATTACGGAACAATGCCCTCTGGTTCACATCCGACTCATCCGCATTCATTCATTTCACGTATGAGAAACGCCGTTTCTTATTCAAGTTCCCTCCCGTTTTCCTTTCGCTTTCGGGGAGCATCTGCGCGGAGAAAACGGTAAAGGCGTCGTATATGTCGCTTGATCTCAACCTCATGCTTTTCGGGGCATTCTATGCCAAGCTCGGCCCCGGCATCTTCATAAACGATATGCTTGTGACCGATGCGGTAACCCAGGAGGGATCGAGGGAACTCGTTGCATATTTTCTTCCCAATATGAGCTTTTATTTTTATGTTTTCCCTACGCTCCCCGTCAATCTCCGGGTGGGGATACAATTCTATCTGGGGAATGTAAGGAAGAGCAAGACCGTATTTAGCGATGCACCGGAGTATCCGGAATACGAGGATTTCTCGTCAATCAGGACCATTGTATCACTGGGTTTCCAATACTGATCTTCCGCTTCCGGTAAGTTCAAGTTCATGTTGTGCCGGCTGCAAAGGCCGCTTCCCGGCGCGTACCTTCCCGCCTCTTGTAAAATTCCTCGAAACAAAGTAAAATACTTTATGGGAGTAATATGATATTCCTGTTCACAGACATTGAGGGTTCAACCCGGAAATGGGAAGTATACGGGGAAGAGATGAATATCGCCCTTCAATCCCATGACGGGATCGCCAAGGACCTTATTAAGGCTCATCGCGGAATCCTGATTAAACATACCGGCGACGGCCTTTTCGCGTATTTCAGGGATAAAAGGGATTCGCTGATCTGCGCGCTTTCAATGCAGAAGGGCATGCAGAATAATAAATGGGGCGCCGTTGGCGAAGTAAGGATAAGGATCGCCCTGCACGAAGGTGACGCCGTAGAGAAGGAAGGGGATTTTTTCGGGCCCGTTATCAATAAACTTGCCAGGATGCTTTCCTGTGCACACGGCGGACAGATCATAGCTTCAGAAGAGATCATTAACGGTCTACCCGATGTGGACGGATTGAAGACCTTGGACCTGGGATTCCACAAATTAAAGGATTTTGAAGAACCCGTTAAGATTTATCAGCTTGACCGCGAAGATCTGAAATATCACGAATTCCCGAAGCTCAATTCTCTTTCAGCGAAACTTACCAATGCCGTTGTCAGCGATACGGCATTTTTAGGCAGGGAAAAGGAGCTTGCTGAGGTAAAGAACCTGCTCATTTCAGATACGCGCCGAGAGATCACTCTTACGGGCCCGGGCGGAACGGGAAAGACCAGGTTCTCACTTGAACTGGGCTTCTCAATGCTTGACGATCTCGAATACGGTTTCTATTTTGTTCAACTTGAGAAAGCATTGAACAGCGATGACATGATCAGGGAGATCGCCGCATCCCTTTCTTTCAATTTCTACGCTGCATCCGATATTAAAGTGCAGCTTTTTAATTTCATAAAAGCCAAGAAGATGCTTCTCATTCTCGATAATTTCGAACACCTTGAGAGCGCTTCGGGATTCGTATCAGAATTGCTTGCCAAGACCGATCACGCCAGGATCATCGTTACGTCGCGCCATGCACTCAATATAAAAGGGGAATCAGTTTATCCGTTATCGGGCCTCCCGTTCGCTTCCGGCGGAAACGCCGCTGCCGCTCTTTTTGGGGAACACTTGAAAATAAAGGGGAGGAATACTCCGCTTTCCCCCGATGAGAATGCTGCCGTTGCCGATCTGTGCGCGCTTGTACACGGCAATCCGCTTGCCATAGAATTGTCCGCCTCTTTAGCCGCAGGTGTTCCCGTCACGGACCTTCTCGCTGCAATAAAGAAGAACATGGACACGCTTTCAGACGCTATCAGCGGCCTTCCAGAAAGACATAGGGGACCCCGTCATATCTTCGAATATTCATGGGGGCTTCTCGGGGAGGGCGAAAGGAAGAAACTCGCCAAGATGTCGCTGCTCCGCGACCCGTTCTCCGTTGCATCGGCCGAAGCGGTAGCCGGATGCTCACTGGGCGATACGGCAGCCTTTATTAAAAAAAGCCTTCTGTTCGATAACGGGGAAGGCAGATTCTCGATACACGGCATCCTGAAGCAGTATGCAGGCGAGAAATTCAGGGAATTCTTGAGTTCAGATGAAAAAGAGTCGGCGCTTTACGCATATAAGGAGCATTTCATAATGCTTCTCAAGAATTTTTCCGGTTCGATCAGTTCTGCAGGTCAGTACGCTTCATTGAATAAGATCAGAGCATCGCTTTCGGATATTAAGGCCGCCAGCGCACATCTGACGGAGAGTGACCTGAAGGAGAAAAGGGAAAGTATTGAGACGCTTTTCAGATACTACGATATAACGGGATTGTTCAGCGACGGCATCGCGCTAGGGAAAAAACTGCTCGGACTTTCACCGGACGAAGAGGCGGGCGCTTTCATCTATCTTATGCTGGCGAAACTGGAATTGAAGAACGGGAGGTACGATAATGCCGTTAACACGGCAAGAACGGCCCAGAAATACTATGAGATGCAGAAGGATGAAAAGCGCATTGCCGAGATCGGGAATATTACAGGAGTAATATTCGAGCGAACGGGCGATGAAAAAAAAGCTATAGAAGCCTTTGAGAAAAGCAGGAAGTATTTTGAATCCGTGAATGACGGGGAGGGTCTTTCCGAAGTTCTAAATAATCTCGGGAACGTATATATCGACGCGGGTGACCGTATGCGTGCCAGAAGCCTCTTCGAACGCAGTCTTGAGATCAAAAGAAGCGGCGGTTTCGCTCCCGGATTGAACGCCGCCATACTGAATAATCTCGGCAATATCGAATTTTTCGCCGGCAATGAGATCGGAGCTCGCGAATACTACAGGAAAAGTTTTGAGATAAAGAAAAGTATCGGTGACGATTACGGATGCGCCGGCATCCTCGTCAATCTTGCGAACCTCGATTTCAATCAAAACGATCTCCCCGGAGCTGAAAGAAAATACCGGGAAGCCCTGATGATATATACGCATCTCGGCAATAGGACGCATATATCGAAGATATACTACAATCTTGGAAATATCTACTACAAGCTCGGTGACCATACGAAAGCCGGAGTGAATTATGATGCAAGCTTAAAACTCCGGTATGAACAGAACGATATTAAAGGCGCCGCCCTTGTGCTTAATAGTATTGGCCTGCTTCATGCCGATCTGCATGACATAAAGGCAGCATCCGGATATTTCATTTCCGCATTAAGGATCTTTCTGAAACACCGCAATGATTGGGCGGCAGGGCATGTCCATAATAATCTGGCGGAACTCTTTATCAAAACGGGTGCATATGCCAAAGCCCTATCGCATAACAGAAAAGCGCTTAGAATATTCGTGAAAAAATCCGATGTGGGCGGGATCATTACCGCGCACAGGAATTATCTTCTTGTATATGAGAAACTCAATAAACCTCGGTTGAGGCGTGCACATCGTGCAGCGCTTCTGAGGACCGCGCTCGGGTCGGAGGCGTGGAAAGAGGAACAGGAAGCCTTCCTTGAATTCATAAGGGACGAGGGCGTGAATAAGAAAGAGAGAGAACTTGTAGCCTCATGGATGCTCACCGCCTTTTCCGGCGTTCCCTCGATCCCGGAAATACTGAATAAAGAATTTCCGGGCCTTGAAGCAGGACTTTCCACAGAAAAAACCCTTAGAGATCTTCTCTTTTAGAACTCCTGTATCTTTGATAGATATTATATTCCGCGGTCAATGAAACAAGAAGAGAAAGGATAAAGAATTGCCAGTTCCGGGCAAAAATAAAGTGGATGAGGCCAAACACGGCCGCAAGGTCCGCGATTGCCAGTTTGATGAAGAGGAAAATATTCTCTCTTCCATCCCCGGATGCTTCTGCGAAACTGAACGCTCGGGTTGCCGCAAAATACGATATGGCGATAATGATGAAAAAAGCGATGGCCATCATGCTCTTCATGTGCCCGTCCATGAAGACGCGCACAAGGTCGGTACGGGAGATCAAATATGCAACGCCGATGTAAACGGCCTTTGTCACGGCAAATGCCCAGAAGAATCCCGGAGCAGCGTTCCTCTTATTCTCTTCCATAGTTAATTATACAAAAAATTTCGGAAAAAGGGAATTTATTTTGTATAATGTTCTATGGCATTTTTAAAGATACACGGCTTAACCTTTGAGATAGCCGGGAGGATCCTTATAAAGAACGCCGATCTGGCGTTCGCCGCCGGCGACAGGATCGCACTTGTAGGGAAAAACGGATCCGGGAAAACGACTTTCCTCAAGATCCTTGCATCGCTTGCAGGAGAATATGAAGGGAAGATTGACGGCCTCCGCCGTTTAAGGATAGGCTATCTTCCTCAGGAACCGCCGGAGTTCGCCGGGAATAAGAGCGTTTTCGATACTGCGCATGGATATTTGGAAAGGGCTGCTCCGGTCTATGACCTCTATGAAAAAGACCTCAAAAAGAACCTTTCCATGCTTGGCTTCGACACGGACGATCACTGGAGGATGCTATCGGAATTTTCCGCGGGGTTCAAGATGAAAGCGGCATTGGCCGGTATAATGACTTCAGAACCGGACCTGCTTCTTCTTGACGAACCGGAGAACCACCTTGATGAATCATCCATCCGGAGTCTTGCCTCTGCCCTGAATGATTTCAAAGGCATCCTGATATTCGTATCCCACGATCCTTCATTCGTAAACGACTGCGCTAATGCCGTCCTCGAACTCCATGATGCCGTCATGCATCTGTATCCGGGAGATTACGGAAAATACAGTGCGCTTTCTGCCGAGTATGCTGCGCTTCTTGAAAAAGAGAACCGCGAAAAGATAGAAAGGATAAGGAAGTTGAGGAATTTCATTCAGAAGAACATCGCGGATAAAAGTACGGCAGGCGCTGCACATGCAAGGGAGAAGGAACTCAAAAAGATCATTGTTCCCGAAATGAAAAAGGAAGGAAGGAATATCGTATTCGAATTCCCTCCCTCTCAACCGGAACCGGCCATGCACGTTAAACTGTCCGGTTTAAAACTCTACTACGGGAATATGAACGTTATCAAGGACGGGGATATCTGCGTGGAAAGAGGGGATAGAATAGCATTCTATTCGCCGAACGGGTCGGGTAAGACCACTGTACTCGATTTTATCGGGGGTACCGGCTCGGCACTATGCGAGACGCTTGTGCGGAAGATATCCGAAAAAACGGTCATGACTTCCTTTTCAGCCTGCGATGACATCTCCTCTATGAGCGACCTTTCTCTGGAAGATTACGTCAGGAGGGTCTTCTCTGCGGATTACAGGGAAGTTTTAGGGAAATTCCTTTTTACCGAGGATCTGCACAGGAAGATCGAGGTCCTCTCCGGCGGAGAAAAAGCCCGTCTTATACTTATAAACCTTATCAGCAGAAGCGCTAACCTGATCCTTTTGGACGAGCCTACAAGCAACCTCGACAAACAAACGAGGGATGTTTTCAGGGACGTATTGAAGCGCTTTCCGGGAGCTGTCATCCTGGCGTCGCATGATGAAGCGCTTTTCGACGGTTTAACCAACAAGGTATGGACGGTGAAGAACAAGGTTTTGAAAGAGTACTACGGCGAATTCAGCTATATAAAAACGAAATTTCTTGACGGCCAAAAAGAAGCAGCTGCCTATGTTTTCAAAAGCGATAACAACCCGAAGACGATCAGGAAGAAAAGGCAGCTCTACAGAGAAGAGCTCGAAAAAGTAATGTCCGACATCGAAAGGGCTGAGGAAGAGATCTTCGGGCAGGAGATCCTCCTTGTTGAAGAGCGCAACCCCGAGAGCGCGGAAAGGATAAGGAACAGGATCATCAAGGCCAAAAAGAAACTTCAGGGCAGAATGGAACTGAAAAACGCCCTTTTTAATAAATTAAATCTATTTGATGACAGCTAGTTTCTCGATTCTTGAAGAACCGTATATATCCGTTATTGAAATGAAATATACGCCTGCAGCCACATTCTTTCCGTCGGGATTTTTAAGATCCCAGCAGAAATAATACAGATCGGTCAATTCATCATAATCGGGATCCGGAATAAAAGAGATAACAAGGGTTCCGTCCGATGAAAATACTTTTACTTCCGAAGCGGTGAAGGAAGCTCCGATGCTCACACCTCCGGGTCCCGGCCGGACGGGATTCGGAAAAAGACGGGAAACGGCGATATCGGCCACGGAGCTGTGGAATGGCGAACGATTGCCGCAGTCATCGACCGCAAAGGCGTACAGGCGATCGAAGTAGAAGGTATCGGTCTGAAAATATCCTTCGGCAGAATCTGCGATGAAAACACCTTCACTGAACACAGAACCGGAGTCGGGCAGGGGATCGATGCTGCCGTATAGAAGATATCCCTCGGCCTCGCCCGTATCGCCGTCATCCCCGCTCCCGGAAAAATATATTCGGAAGTCGGAGCCCTCCCGTTCGACTCTTTTTATTACAGGAGAAGACGGCGGATAAAAATCTGCCGCCCCGATCAGTCCTCCGAGAGAATGCGTCACCATGCCTTCATATACCAGAATAGTACCGAAATAGATATTAGAGGTCTGAGGACTGGCTGTAATCGCGTTAATGATCGCAGGGTTGTAGTAGAAGTCCGTGATCCTGTAATCGGGGACACAGGTGTTCTCCAATAAAGACCCCCCGCTGTCGGGGAGGGTTATCTTGAAAATCTTCCCGTGGCCGAAACGGTCATATGAAGACGTGTTCTTGGGATCGACCACTGCATTCGTCGAGCCGTAGATCTCGCCGTTCAAAATCACAAGGTCGGTTACGGAATAAGCTGTTGTATCGCCGTTGGCAGGTCCCAGAAGAGAGGACATCTCAGGCCAGTTCGAATCATAGTAAAAGATCTGCCCTCCGAACTGCGTGGATGAGGAAAGTGTCCCGCATACGATGACTCCGGGATAACTGGAGTGGAACGAACACATTGCCGAAATGCCGGTGAAAGCCCCGTCGTCCCCTGCGAAGAAAAAGGAGGATGGTTGAAATTCTTCCGTAAGAACGCCGTTCTGATCGAGTTTCATGATTCTTGCGAAGTTCCCGGTGCCTTTTATCGTTAAAGTCCCGAAGAACATATCGATGCCGTTGTTCGTCCCGGAAATGAACCGGTAGTCCCTGCTCCCGGTTGCGGTGTCTACGCTTATTGTCATCGTGTCTATGAAAGACATCGTATCCGGATCGAATACTTCCACTTTCCCGTATCCGGAATAATTTGAAGTGAGAATGAAAATGAGCGGATTCTTTCCGCTTCTCGGAGGGCCCTCGATGAATCCGTCGACATATTTCATGGCATTAGGACTATCCGCGACCTTCCAGAAGTCGGGATAATATTCGGCCATCTCGGAATACTTCGTATAGAAGATCCCGTAAGAAAGGGTACTGTCAGCCGCTACCGGACCGTCCGCGGCAAAGACTACAGTATCCGGCACGGTGCCGTTTTTTAAGATACTGATACCCTTGACATTCTTGAACCCTGAATACTTTGTCGGTACTTCCGCCATCAGCCGGGGATAACCGTCTAGGGACGAGCTCGGATTATAAGCACTCCATCCGACAGGGTTGAAATAGAACAGGATGCCTCTTCCTTCGGTGCCGATACCGCCGGTGCCGCCGAAGATCTTCCCGTCCGAGGAAGTTACAAGACAGTGTATGGAATATTCGTTGAAAAAGGGGTACAAGGGCTGATCGTATCCGTTGTAGTATGTCAGGTAGCGCGCACTCGCGGCGAATCCCGGAACGAATGCGGCGCAAAGAACTGCAATGAGGCAGAGCCTAATCTTCATATAACGAGGAGATCCTATCTATGAAGACGGTCCAGTTGTCAAGGAGTATTTCAATAAAAGTCGGATCATAATGCTTTCCCATCCCTGCTGACAGTTCGCGTCTCAGTTTTTCCGTATCCCCTTTATCCTTATAGTGCCTTTCCGCCATAATGCCGTCGATGCTGTCGGCGATGGCAAGGATGCGCACGTGAACGGGAATGCTTTCACCAGCTAATCCGTTCGGATAACCGCTGCCGTCCCATCGTTCATGATGGAGATGCACTCCCTCTTTAATTATGTCAGAGAAATGATAGTTCCTGATAAGCTCGTATCCGATCGTCGAATGCTTCTTCATCATGTCGTGCTCGGTCTGTGTGAATATCTTCTTGCTCTTCACAAGTTCGTCTGCGATACCTACTTTACCCAAGTCGTGAAGGAGTGCGGAGATCTTTATCTCGAGAGGATCGATCCTCAGGGAGAACAGCTCAGAAAGGACATTGGCTATATCGGCTACGCGTTTGGAGTGTTCGATGATATCCATATCCTTATAGCTCAGAAGGGTCATCAGAAGTTTAAGCGTTTCGTCGATCACATTGTGAAGATTATCAAGAAGGACAACGGTGGTCTCCTTGGCGATGATCTCCTTTTTTAAAAGGTCTATGAAATTGAAGAAGTTAAGTTCGGGGGAGAAAAGTTCATTCCAGCGGAAGACCATGATAAATTTCAATACGCCTTCATAGGAGATCCCGGTGGAGAACAGTGAAACGGTCTCTTCCTTAACGTCGGAAAGGAATTTATATTCCGAAGCGGAAAATGATGAAGCCATATCAAGAACGAAAAAATCCTGAGTCATAAGAAGCTGAACGGCGGAAGCGGATCCGGATACTGCTACATTTTCTTTCTTGTAAAGCCCTTCGGCCACCTCTTTCACAAAATCGCCTTTTTCGTTCACCTTATAGAATTCGAAAGAACTGAGCTTGTATGTTTCATATATCTCATTGCTGAACGCCCTTAGAAGATCGAGCGTTTTCTTTTCGGAATCCAGGGATTCAAGGCTGATCCTGTATAGAAGATCGAGCTGCATGTTCTTCATCCGTACGGATTTCTGCGTGATATACTGAAATATTAGCCTCTTCAGGACTTCAAGGAAAATATTCTTCCTCGCAAAATCGATCAGGCTGTTGAAATCGCGGCTGTCCTCGAGCATAATGTATGCATGATAATTCTCGACCTCAACGGAGATGATCGTCTCTCTGTCGTCTATGGACAGTGTAATGTTCCGGTCAGGATAATTCGGAGGGTCATTGAATTCCTTCCCAAGTTTGAGAAAACTTATACCGCCCTTTCTTATATGCATGGACACGGGGGTCCTGAACGATCTTTTCAAGACCTCGGCAAGCGTTTCGAATAATTGCCTGTCGCTTTCCATACCGATATTCAGCATTGAAAGGAGATCTATCACGATCGAATAGAACCTATAGTTATCTATATGTTCTCTGTCCTGCTCGCGGATATGGAAGAAAAGGGAAGTGATCATCGAAATGAGAAGGAGTTTATTGAAGTCGGCATCATCGAATGTCCCGTTCTTTTTATTGGAAACATCAAAGATACCTATAGGTGCCCCGCCTCTGGTTATCGGGCACATAAGAAGGTCCCTGATCCTGTTCTCAAGAGGGCTCTTGCTCACGAAATAGGGGCTGGATTTCAGGTCGTTCTCCTTGACGGGAACATTGTTCTTGAAAGAAAACCCGATGACGCCCTCTCCCGAATTATAAGCTTCGGGCTTCATCTCGTCAGAAGTGAAGCCCCAGTATTTGAAGGGCTTCAGGACCTCATCCCTCTCATTCCAAAGCCATATTATTATATTCTCGCAGTCGATATTGGAATAAGTGAAATTCCCGATCTCATAAAAGATCTTGTCCATATCGGTGAAAAGAAGGGCTTTCTTGAATAGTTCAAGAAGGTCCTTAAGGAAGATCTCGTAATCTCGTTCTTTTCCGGACAATCTTTTTACCTCTGTTTTGCCGCCTCGATCACTTTATCGATCCTGTCTGCCATTCCGGGAAGGTCCTTTTTAAGGGCAGTTAATTTTTCCACGCAGTCCTTCTGTCCTGCCTTCTCGAGAAGGTTAAGTACCGAAACGATATAACGGGGATCCGAACTGCTCAGCGTGCCGAGTTCAGCTTTTGTAATCTCGTAGCCGCGAAGGGGCTCGATCTCAAAGATCGTGTTTATAAGATTGATCTTCAGTGTATAAGAGGAGATATCCTTGGATAGCATTTCCTCAAGGGCCGGCACCGCGGAAGGCTCCTTTATTTTTCCGAGAGCGAGAAGCGCGATCGGGAGCCGCGGGTCATTTATCTTGTCGGCGCTGACTATTTTTATGATCTCACCCACGCTCTTCTTCGAACCGAGAATTCCCAGGCCGTTCAATGCTTCAAATCCTACTTCGAGCCTTTCGTCATTGATATGCGATATAAGGATATCTTCAGCATTCTCTCCGCCGATGGCAGCAAGAGCGCGCACGGAATTGCGGGCCTCTTTGATATTTATCGTCTCGTCCATGGCTTTCTGTATCATCTCCACGACACCTTTGTCCTTCCACGCCTTCATGATCTCGATAGCGCCGTTAGCCGTATCGTCGTCATGTGAACCGAGAACACTGTACACCCTTGAAAAGGTCTTTGCGGGTTCGGTCTTGGAAAGCGCGGTCACCGCGGCCGGCCTTTTATCTTTTGAGTATAGATCGGAGATCAGCATATCGATATTGCTGCCGCAATTCTGCAGGAAGAACACTGCCGTAAGGACGATGGCAAAGAACGTAATGCGTTTTGTCATTATCTACTCCTATAAAATGATATCGAATGAGAATTTAAAACCGCCGGTCTCGGTGGCTGCAATATTATTGATGTTCATTCTGTCCTCGACTTCGGTCGAATTATTCACAAGGTCAGGCATACCGTTGAAAGAGATCTCAAAGGAGATGTTCCTGAACAACCTGATCCCTAATCCGAGAGAATACGCCCAAGAGCAGGAGGATGTTTCCGTAAGCGAACTTTCAATTGTAGTTCCCGTTTCGTCTTTCAGCGTATAGTCCAGGCCGGCGTATCCTAAAAAACTCCACCGGAGCCCCGCCCGCAGTTTCAGAAATCCGAAAAAGATCCTTTCAAAAGCGGCGAAAAGGTCGAGATCGCCCGAATGGAGGGCAATGACCGTATTTTCATATGCCGCATTTGAAGTATCATTGTCATAAAAATATTCAAGCCCGTATGAGGAGAACGAACCGCGGCTACCGATGACGAGCATCCCGTCCGTCACAGGTAATGTGGCCGTGATGAAATACGATGTTCCCGAGATGCCGTTCTCGTAGTCCCATGTGCTCTCCGTGGTGGAATATAAGTATTCCCTGGAAATGCCCGCAAAGCTCATCAGTAAACCTGCCCGCCACAATACGGTTCCGGTTTCCGTATAAACAGAGAATCCCGGCCCGAATCCGGTCCCGGAGCCTTCCCAGGAATTATTGAAAACGGTCCCGTTCCAACCAAGATCCTCTTTGCCCGAGTATAGATCTATCGCGCATCTGAGAAGGAGATCGAAACTTCCGATCGACAGGGCCAGCGACGGAATGAAATAAAGTTCTGAGGCCGAATTCTCGGTTCGTTCCTCAGTATCATTGCCGGAATCGAGTACGTCTTTATAGATTTCTCCCGTCTTTCCTGTTGAAGAATGAAATCCACATGTCAGGCCGAACGCGATATTCTTAAGGTCGAGCGCGATCTCAAGCGATGCATTGAGTTCGCTCAGGTCGGCTGTTTTCGTTGTATTGGACATGCTTATGTAATCCGTCAGCAGATCCGAGTAGGAACTTTCCGCACTGTAATCGTCCGAAGAGACGAAAAAGGATGAGAAAGCCGCCCCGAAAGTCCATGATCTGAGTTTTTTAGCAAGGATAAAAGAAGGGATGATCTCTGAGGAAGAGTTGTCCGTTTTCTCGTAGTAAAGGATGCCTCCAAATGCATTTGAATGCCATTTAGCCTCTGATGCTTCGGATGCGAGAATAAAACCGCTCCCAAGGCTTATAAAAATGTCCCTGTCCAGCAGGATCGGGGAAAGAGTGAAATCGCCTAGAGTGTCCCTGATCTCTCCCGGCTGCAGAAGCATCGAATCGAGCCTTTCGTTTGAAAATGCGCCAGCCGAAAAAAGTATAATAAGAAAATAGGCAGCGATACTTTTCATATTGACCTCAATAAATGAATTATAGTGATTTTTCATCTTTTTTTCAAGGATATTCGTTATTCGCCCTTAAAACGAAAGAGCGCTCTAAATGCCCCGCAGTTCAGAAAATTCCATTTTCCCGAAGTATTCCTATTTCCTTGGCAGGGATATGAGCCCCGGAAATCGCAGACGGCCGGATGTCTGCTCTCTGATCGATCACTTTCTCGAATGATGAAGGCTCGGAGACAGGGACCCTACGCATATCGAAATTGAACACATGTCCCTGTTTCAGTTCAAGAGGAATATCCCGGATATTGTTCCCGTCATTCTCGCCGATGTCCGGAGAGATCCTGAGCAATTTTGCATTCTTTTTCAACTTGCTTGTTCCGGCATTGAAATCTATGATGATGTCCGCTTTGGAGATCATTTCCTTAAAAGGCTTCCTTTTAATATAACCGTCAAAAACAAGATCCCTGCCGTTCTCATTCGCGAAGCTCTTCAGAATAATACAGTTCTTTCCTTTCATCTCCGCCGCCGTTCTTTTATCAATATCCTTTTCACAGGTAATGATAAGATCATCAGGTCCGCATGCGGGCAGTTTGTCGGCTTTCCCGAACATGCCCAGGTTTTTTTGTTCCTTGAGCCCTGTGAAGAACACCTGAGCCCCGCTCCTCTTGGCCGCGGTAAGATGATATCTCATTACGCCGTGCAGAGTGCCGAGATCTTCCTTATAAACGAATATCCTTTTAAAAGACGGTATTTTCTCGGCTGTAATGTTCGAGTATCCGGAGATCTCGTCTTTATCCGCGAATGCAATGAAAGCGCTGTTCTCTTCGGCAATGGAGAGCATCTGTTCATATTCCTCGAGTGTGAAATTAGGCCCCGGTACGATCAGTTTCACGCCTTCTTCCTTCCAGAAAAATTCGGCGGCTTTCTTGAACACATTAGGGGATTTAATGCCTTTTTCCATACCCTTCAGATGGTCCGTGCCGAACTTCCCGAGAGCGCAGAGCACTCCCTTAGAATGCAGGGAGTTCTGAAAACCGCGGACAGAATTGAATTTACCCTCGGCGAACAGGAGCTCTATCTCGCAGGCCATATCGCAGTTCGCGCAAATACTCTTTTGTGCAATTTTCTCAAAGGGTCCCGGCTGAGCGAGATCGGGGATGGAAATGATCGCGCCGACAGGGCAGTATTCTTCGCATTGTCCGCAGGAAACACATTCAGGAGAATCTTTGAATGCCGTTTCAAGGCGCGGCCCGAGCTGCGTGATAAAACCTCTCTCTATGAATCCGAGAGCATTGACGCCGACTATCTCATCGCACACTCGTACGCATTTCCCGCACAGGATGCATTTATTGAAATTGAGTTTGATACGGGGATGGCTTTTATCTTCCGGAAGTTCGGTATGCTCTCCTGCGAATCTCTTTTTATCCACATCATAGAGCGCGGAATACTCTTTCAACCTGCACTCGAAAACATCCTGGCATCCGCACTGCATGCAGCGCTTCGCTTCCAGAACGGCATCTTTCTCAGAAAGCGTGAATTCGAAATCCTCGAAATTGCTCTTGCGTGTTGCCGCAGGCAGCAATTTTATTGCGGGAGGCGATTTCTTTTCCACATCCTTGAAATCATCTTCTCCGATCTTTTTAAAATCCTTTTTCTCGATAAAGAATTCCCTGTCCGCTTTGAGTTCTCTTCCTTTTAAAAGGTCATCGATCTTCTCTGCTGCCGATCTGCCCTGAGCTATCGATTCTACGACAGTGGAAGGTCCAAGAACGCAGTCACCTCCTGCGAAGATACCGGTTATGTTCGTTGCCATGACGCCTTCGGCGACCAAGATCCTTCCCTTCCGGTCAATGTTCACCCCACAAGAAGCGAAACAGCCGCCGTCGATCTTCTGCCCAATCGCAGTGACAACGGTATCGAAATCGACATCATGCTCGGAACCCTCCTTGGGCACCGGCGACCTTCTTCCGGATGCATCCGGTTCCCCGAGCTCCATATTGATGATCTTAAGTCCCTTGAGCTGCCCTTCAGAGCTCCGGAGTATCTCGACGGGATGACTGAGAAAATCGAAAACGATGCCTTCTTCCTTCGCCTCTTCGATCTCTATTTTATTGGCGGGCATTTCCTCCTCGGTCCTTCTGTAAACGAGGTGCACTTCTGCGGTGCCGAGTCGGATCAGGGTCCTGGCCACGTCCATAGCCGTATTGCCGCCTCCCACCACGGCGCACTTCTTCCCGATCACAGGTATCTTTCCCGAAGCTACTGAGCGGAGGAATTCGATGCCCTTGTAATATCCGGTCGCATCCTCACCGGGAATACCCATCAGCATATCGTTCTGAGCGCCTATTCCTATGAAGAACGCCGAAAAACCTTCACTTTTCAATTTGCCGATATCCGTATCCTTGCCGAAATCGACTCCTGTTATGATCCTTATCCCCATCGATTCAAGTATGCCGATCTCCTTTGCAAGAAGATCCTTGGGAAGGCGGTAGGCCGGAATGCCGTATCTAAGCATGCCTCCCGGCTCAGGGAGCTTCTCGAAAACGGTTACCTGATAACCTTTCATCCTTAGATAATATGCTGCGGATAATCCCGCCGGTCCGGACCCTATCACCGCGACCTTCTCCTTTCTTTCCTCGGCGATCTCGGGCGTGTAAATATCCCCGGAATTGATATCGAGTTCCGCGACGAATCTTTTCAGAGGATTTATCAGTATGTTCTTCTCCGTGAAATTGCGGTAGCATTTCTCCGTGCAGAATTGAGGACAAACGCGGCCCAAGGACACGGGCAGAGCGACTTTCTCCTTGATGAGCTTCAGCGCGTCGCGGAAATTCCCATTGGCTATATGCGCCATATAACCCTGTATATCTATATGCGCGGGACATGCTCTGTTGCAGGGGGCGAAGCAATCCGCGAAATGGTTCGAGAGCATCAGTTCCAAGGCCATCTTTCTTGATTCCAGTATTTCGGGGGAGTTCTCCGTTATCTCCATCCCTTCGGCCACTACAGTTGAGCAAGCCGGCATGAATGCCTTGGCGTTCTTGACCGAAACGAGGCAGATCCTGCATGAAGCGAAATGTTCGAGATGTTCGTTCTCGCAAAGAGTGGGGATGAATATCCCGTTCTCCCCGGCAACCTCGAGTATCGTTCTTCCCTTCTTGACCGTCAGGTCCCTACCATTGAATTTGATGTTGACAGTATCCATTTCTAATCCTTGATGACCGCGTCAAAGCGGCAGACATCGTAACATTTCCCGCATTTGATGCACTTTGCCTGTTCTATTAAATGCGGTTTCTTCACTTCCCCTTCGACCGCTTTCACAGGACAATTGCGCGCACAGAGCGTGCAACCCGTACATTTTCCGGCATCGATCGTGAAAGAAAGGAGGGATTTGCATACATGCGAAGGGCATTTCTTCTCTTTAATATGGGCAATGTACTCGTCCCTGAAATACTTTATGCTTGTGAGAACGGGGTTCGGAGCTGTTTGCCCAAGGCCGCACAAAGAACCGTTCCTTACCTGACCGGCAAGCTTCTCCAGTTCCTCTATGTCGCTTTCTTTCCCTTTGCCTTCAGTGATCCTCGTCAGTATCTCGAGCATCCTCTTATTGCCTAACCTGCAGAATGTGCATTTCCCGCAGGATTCCTCTACGACGAAGTTGAGAAAAAAACGGGCCACATCGACCATGCACGTATTTTCATCCATTACGACCATGCCCCCCGAACCCATGATGGCCCCCGTCCGGTTCAAGGAATCATAATCCACCGGGACATCGAGAAGCGATGCAGGGATACATCCTCCCGAAGGGCCTCCGATCTGGACAGCTTTGAATTTTTTATCGTTCCTGATCCCTCCTCCGATGTCGAATATCACTTCCCTGAGGGTGATCCCCATAGGTACTTCCACCGTTCCCGTGTTCTTGATCTTTCCGGTCAAGGCGAACACTTTAGTGCCTTTGCTTTTCTCCGTTCCGATCGCCGCGTATTTTTCCCAGCCGTTCAGTACGATCCACGGCACATTTGCAAATGTCTCAACATTATTTATATTAGTGGGTTTTCTCCAAAGTCCGCTCTGTGCAGGAAAGGGCGGCTTAAGCGTGGGCATGCCCCGGTTCCCTTCGATCGACCGCATAAGAGCTGTCTCTTCACCGCAGACGAAAGCGCCCGCCCCCTTTTTCAATTCAATATTAAAATCGAAACCCTTCCCGAAGATGTTCTTCCCGAGATAGCCTGCATTCCTTGCCTGTGAAACCGCTATCTCGAGTCTTTTGATCGCAAGCGGATATTCGGCCCTCACATAAATGAACCCCGTATCCGAGCCGATCGCGAAACCGGCGATGGCCATCCCCTCGAGAACGGAATGTGGATCTCCCTCAAGAACGCTTCTGTCCATGAAGGCGCCGGGATCACCCTCATCGGCATTACAGATGAGGTATTTCTTGTCCGAATCCGAAGCTCTTGCGAACTTCCATTTGAGGCCTGTGGGAAAACCCGCGCCGCCCCTTCCACGAAGGCCCGATCTGATCATGTCCTCTATCAGATTCTCGGGTGTTCCCGCAAGGGTTTTTTTCAGCGCTTCCCATCCCCCTGCTGCGATATACTCGTCAAGCGATTCCGGATTGATGCGCCCGAGATTCCGCATGACGATCTTAACTTGTTTACTATTGTAAAGGCTCTGTTCGAATTCCGGGGCACCCTTTATGAAAACGGCCCATTCCTTCCGGACCTCTTCATTCTCGATGATCGCGATCAACTCAGCCGTTCTCTTCTCATTGATATCCCCGTAAATAACGGATGAACCGTCATCTCCGAGAACTTCAACAATGGGTTCACGATAACACATCCCGATACATCCGGTCTTTTCGACTTTCCCGCCGAATTTGTCCGAAAGCGCTTTGAAGACCGGTGCTGCTCCGGCTGCGATCCCGCAAGACGCCATCCCCACCTTTATCTTTGTTACGTTCATTTGGATTCCCTCTTTTTAAAATTCTCGATAACGGTTTTGATCTTCTGAGGTGTAAGATTACCGAAAACCTCATCATTTATCATTACCACAGGCGCGAGGGAACAGCATCCGAGGCAGGCCACTTTTTCCAGAGTGAAAAGTCCGTCCCCTGTAGTTGCTCCGATCTCCACGTTCAGGGCTTCCCGGATCGCATCTAGGATATTTTCGCCGCCGTTCACAAAACAGGCCGTACCCATGCATGTCCGTATGATGTATTTTCCCACCGGTTCGGTCCGGAACTGGGCATAGAAAGTGATCACGCCGGTGATCTTCGTGTAGGGGATATGGAATTTTTCCGAAATGAGCTCTACGGCTTCCCTCGGAATATAGTTGAATTTCTCCTGTATATCCTGCAGAAGGGGTATCAGAATCCCTGTTTTCCCTGAATACGCGTCCAGAATCGAATTAATGGCCTTTATGTCAGCAGCCGGGGTCTTTACATCCGTCATGTCCTTCCTCCATGATCATTATTAAATATAATTACGCTTCATGTCTTCCTTTTTACCGGAAAGCCCATACCGAATAAGGGATTATACTGGTTTTGGTCCTTTATGTCAATATTCTCCGCTGATTTTCGCAAATTGCCGAAGCATTCCGGGACCTCGGCCGCTCTTTCAGAATTAATCCATGAATATAATAATTAGATCAGGAGCAGTGGCACGCATCCGGGATCAACGGTATGGAACGCCCTCCTGTTCGACCCCTATAAATGATGTTATATACGGGGAATTGGGGAAATCGGGATTTTCGGGGGAAATTACCCCGCCGATGGGGAGGTATTCATCGATTCTATTGACTTTAAATGAAAAAATTGTATAATCATTTCCAATGATACCGTTTAATAAACAAAAACTATTCTGGTTTATTCTTGGAGGAACATATGTACGATAGTGTAGAAAAATTCATGGCGAATGTAGTTCTGAAGAATCCCAATGAACCTGAATTCCATCAGGCTGTTGAAGAAGTTGTGGGTTCTCTGCTGCCTTTTTTAAAAGCCAATCCCAAGTATGCCGACGCCAAGATACTTGAGAGGATCACCGAGCCCGAAAGGACCATTATATTCAGGGTTCCCTGGATGGATGACAAAGGTGAGATCCGCGTCAACCGCGGATTCAGGATTGAAATGAACAGCGCGATCGGACCTTACAAAGGCGGTCTCAGGTTCCATCCTTCGGTCAATTTGGGCATATTGAAGTTCCTTGCCTTCGAGCAGGTCTTCAAGAACTCCCTTACAACGCTTCCCATGGGCGGCGGAAAGGGCGGAGCCGATTTCGACCCGAAAGGCAAAAGCGACAATGAAGTCATGAGGTTCTGCCAGAGCTTCATGATGGAACTTTTCAGACATATCGGACCCGATACTGATGTCCCTGCAGGCGATATAGGCGTGGGCGGAAGGGAGATCGGATACCTCTTCGGGCAGTATAAGAGACTGAAAAACGAGTTCACCGGTGTTCTCACAGGTAAGGGCATCGAATGGGGCGGAAGCCTTGTCAGGCCCGAAGCAACAGGATACGGCTGCGTTTATTTCGCGGACGAGATGATGAAACACCAGAAGGATTCCCTGAAAGGGAAGACCTGCCTTGTTTCCGGTTCCGGTAATGTGGCGCAATACGCTATTGAGAAACTCAATCAGCTCGGCGCGAAACCCGTGACGCTTTCCGATTCGAGCGGTTTCATTCATGATCCCGCAGGCATCGACGAGAATAAACTTAAATTCGTCCTGGAACTCAAGAATATTAAAAGAGGCAGGATCGAAGAATATGCGAAGAAATACAATGTGAAATACTATGCCGGGCAGAAACCGTGGGGCATCACCTGCGATGCGGCTTTCCCCTGCGCTACACAGAACGAGATCGGCGGTCCCGATGCCGAAACACTTGTAAAGAACGGCTGCAGGCTCGTTTCCGAAGGTGCGAATATGCCTTCCGATACAAATGCTGTACATACTTTCATTAAAGCTAAAATCATGTTCGCTCCCGGCAAGGCTGCCAATGCGGGCGGCGTTGCAACATCAGGCCTTGAAATGTCCCAGAACAGCCAGAGGCTCTCATGGACGAGAGAAGAGGTTGATAAAAAACTGCATGGAATAATGATCAAGATCCATGAAACATGCGTACGATGGGGCGAGGACGACGGATTCGTAAATTACGTTAACGGCGCCAATATCGGCGGCTTCGTTAAAGTTGCCGATGCCATGATCGCTCAAGGTATCTACTGATCCATTTTCACTAACGGTTCCCGGGGGGCGGTTCGCCGCCCCCCGTTCATCCGCATTTTTCCAAACGCTCATTCAGGTCTAATTGTTCGGTACTTGCTTTTTTCCCCTCCATTATATATAATCGTATATGAATATAACTGACGGACCCGATCATCCGCTCGAAAAAAGGCTCGGTTACGATCTCTTTCCGATACATAAAGGGAAGATATTCAAGGAAATAAGCGCAAAACTCTTTGAAACGGACATTAATAAACCTAAAGTCCGATTCATCTATGAGATAATGAACATCCTTCAGTATTATTCAGGCTGTGAAAGAGTATGTTTGTGCATGAAAGACAATGATCATTTCCAGCATGCCGATATCAGAAGGGAAAAGGACAACAGATCGGTATTCTCATTCAATAAAAAGGGATTGTCTCCCGATTCAAACTCCGATATCATCACCGGAATGATATTCGGGAGATCGGTGTTCAGCAGCTCATATCAGGAAAATAGCAGGACATTTTATTATCTGGACAATAACAGAGATATCGAAGTGAATGTTACCGAGAAAGGCAGGTCCGCAATAAAGAAGATAACTCCTGAAAGGACCTACCGTTCAGCGCTTTTCATCCCCGTATGCGCAGGAGATGATGTGCTTGGCGTTTTTAGTTTAAAAAGCAGGAAGAGCTTCTTTTTTACAGAGATCGAGATCGAGTTCTATGAAGGTCTGGTCCTGATCATAGGGATCATGCTGTTCGGTTTCAACACGAACTATAACCTCAATGAAAGGATCAAGGAACTCACAACTCTTTATGAGATGTCGCGTATCTTTGAAAGGAATACATCACCGGAAGAATATTTGGGCGAAATATTAAAAATAGTCCCCCTCTCGATGCAGTTCCCCGATATCTGTTTTTGCAGGATCGTTCTGGACGGGAAAGAATACTCCAATCTCAATAAAAGGAACATATCAAAATCCATCAGGGAAAAGATACGCATTAAGGGGGCGGAACGAGGCGAGATCGAAGTGCTCTATTCGGAGGGTGAGCAGCTCACGGAAACGGACCCATTCCTCTCGGATGAAAAAGAACTGTTGAAAGCCGTATCCAGGAATATAGGGATGTTCATTGAAACCGTTGAGAGCAATATGGAACAGGAAAAGCTCCAGGAGCAGCTGCGGCATGCGGACAGGCTTGCCACTCTGGGCATCCTGACATCCGGCGTAGCACATGAATTAAACGAGCCGCTCGGCAACATACTCGGATTTTCTCAGCTTCTTCTTGCAGAAGGCCGGATGAATGACCGCGACCGCGGGGATATCGAGAAGATCGTGGAGTCTACCCTGTTCGCGAGGGAGATCATAAAGAAACTCATGTTCTTTTCAAGGCAGACCCCGCCTAAGAAGGCCCGGATCGACCTAAATGAGATCGTAAAAGAAGGGCTTTATTTTCTTTCTTCAAGATGCCGTAAGGCCGGCATCAAACTTAAAAGAATGCTGCAGAAAGACCTTCCTCTGATCACCGCCGATCCCTCTCAACTTCACCAAGTGCTCGTCAATCTCGTAGTGAATTCGATACAAGCGATGCCGGAAGGAGGAACCCTTCTGATAAGGACCAAACAGGAAGAGGGATTTGTTGCGCTGACCGTTAAGGACAGCGGGATCGGCATGTCCGAAGAAGTGATGAAGAAGATCTTCATACCGTTTTTTACAACGAAAGATGTGAACCAGGGAACAGGTCTGGGACTTTCCGTTGTTCATGGCATCATCACTGCGCATAAAGGAATGATAAAAGTATCCAGCATTCCCGGCAAAGGCTCTTCTTTCTCGGTAAGGCTGCCGGTAAAATAGAGGACGCATATGAAACCAAAGGTCAAAGAAGCAATTCTTGTCGTCGACGACTCCCGGAACACGGTAGAGATCCTTACGCGGAATTTGAACAAGCAGGGATACAGGACATTTTCTGCCTTAAATGTGGATGACGCGATAAAGATTCTTGGCGAAATGGAGCTGGATCTTGTTATTACCGACCTGAAAATGCCCGGGAAAAGCGGACTTGAACTCGTGAAACATGTCCGGGATAATTATCCGAACATTGAAGTGATCATGATCACCGGTTACCCCTCGATACAGGACGCGGTTAAAGCGGTTAAAACGGGAGCGGACAGTTATCTTCCCAAACCGTTCACGGAAGAGGAACTTCTGAAGGCTATCGGTATCGCTGTGGAAAAACTAAGGAAGAAAAAAAAGTTGAACGATGCGGTCACTGAGCGATATTACGGTATGATCGGCGAATCGAAACCGATGCAAAAGGTCTACAGGATGATCTCGAAAGCTTCTGCCACAAGGGCCAATGTACTTATCCTAGGAGAGAGCGGCACAGGGAAGGAGTTGGTGGCCCGAGCCATTCATTATGCCAGCTCCGCTAAGTCCGCGCCTTTCGTTCCGGTCAACTGCGGCGGAATTCCCGGAGAGCTTCTTGAAAGCGAACTGTTCGGTTATGTGAAAGGTGCTTTTACCGGGGCCAATGAATCGCGTGCAGGTTTTTTCCAAACAGCGGACGGAGGAACGATCTTTCTTGACGAGATCAGTGAAACGACGCTTGCCATGCAAGTGAAACTTCTTCGCGTACTCCAGGATAAAATGGTTTATCTGCTAGGGTCCCGAAAACCTCAAAGGGTAGATGTCCGGATCATTTCCGCTTCCAACAGGGATATTTCTTCCCTTGTCAAGCAGGGCATATTCAGGGAAGACCTGTATTTCAGGCTGAACGTAATTTCTTTGGAACTGCCTCCTCTCAGGGAAAGGGAAGGGGATATCATCCTTTTGCTTAAATACTTATTGAATAAATTCTCGAAAGAGATGAACAGTAAAGAAAAAACTCTGTCCGATGAAGCTCTGCAGATATTTCTCAATTACTACTGGCCGGGAAATATCAGAGAGCTCGAGAACATGATTCACCGACTTGTGATAATGACCGAAAGCGCCGTTATAAATGTTACCGACCTTCCCGCATTCATGAGATATTCCACTGCACAGAAGACTTTCGACAAGACCCTGGAGCAGGTCGAGCATGAGCATATCGTAAATGTTCTCACTTCCGTTCATCATAATAAGACGAAAGCCGCACAGGTTCTCGGCATCGACAGGAAAACGCTTCGTGAAAAATTAAAGAAACACCGTCTCGAAAACGGGGAATAATTACTTACCGGGGTGTTTCTCCCCGCCGCAGACTGCCTCTTTATAAAATGATAAAAACTTTTCCCCTGCTATAAAAAACCAACAATAAAACAGTTATATTAAAAATGATCTCTTCGTACTTTCTGGCATGTTCCTTGATTTAATAATATTATGCAAAAACCGGAGGTTGATCATGTTGGAAAAAGTCAAAGTTGCAAGGAGGGTGTCTGCGGATACCTCCTCTGTATGTATGAACTGCGTTCATGCCGGCGATTGTGTTCTCAGGGAACACGCGACAGGGCCGATCCTTCAATGCGAGGAATACTATCTAAAGCCCGAAACGAACGCGGCTTCAAGCTCTACGGCCGCCGAAGCCGAGATCATCGAATACAAAGGTCTGTGCAGCGATTGCAAACACAGGTCGGAATGCCATCTTTCCGGAACGGAAAGCGGTGTCTGGCATTGCGAACATTACAGTTGATGTCATAGGAGGATAAATGAACGTTCAAACTGCGAAAAAATTGAAAGGAAGTGTTTATGAAAATGTTCTGAGGCAATTCGATCGCGCTGCCGATCTGATCAAACTCGATGACGGAGTACGGAAGATCCTGCGCACGACGAAGAACGAGATAATAGTCCATTTCCCCGTAAGGATGGATGACGGGCGTGTGGAAGTGTTCACCGGATACCGTGTTCAGCACAACGATATTCTCGGACCTTTTAAGGGCGGTCTCAGATTTCATCCCGCCGTAGATATCGACGAAGTAAGGTCCCTGGCGACCTGGATGACGTGGAAATCGGCCATCGTTAATATTCCCTTCGGCGGTGCCAAAGGCGGGATCCAGATGGATCCTTCCAAATATTCCATAAAAGAGATCGAACGGATAACGAGGCGGTTCACGTTTGCTTTAGGATTCAATATCGGTCCGGAATACGATATCCCCGCTCCCGATGTAAATACCAATCCTCAAATAATGGCATGGATCCTTGACACCTACCTGTCCACCGTTGCTCCCGGTGACCGGCAGAGAAGCACTCATGTTGTAACGGGGAAACCGCTCGAATCCGGCGGCAGCATAGGAAGGGACAAGGCCACGGGTCAGGGAGTGGTGTTCTGCATCGAGGAATGGGCAAAAGAAAAAAACTTCGACCTTTCAAAGGCTACATACATCGTTCAAGGTTTCGGCAATGTCGGTTCCTGGACTGCAAAGCTCCTTAAAAGATTGGGAGCTAAGCTCCTTGCCGTGGAAGATGTGACGGGGATAATCCATGACCCTAAAGGGATCGATCCCGAAGTCCTTGCCGAATTCGTTGCCGAGAAGAAGGGCATCCGGGGTTTTCCCGGAGCGAAAGAAATCGATCACGATACGTTCCTGCAAACGGAGGCGGATATTTTCATCCCGGCCGCCCTTGAGAACCAGATCACGGCAGAGACCGCTCCGAAGCTTAAAGTAAAGCTCGTCGCAGAAGGCGCTAATGGCCCCACTGATACCGATGGGGATGCTGTTCTTCAGGAGAAGAAGATCGATGTAATTCCCGATGTGCTCTGCAATTCGGGAGGCGTTATAGTCAGTTACTTCGAATGGCTTCAGAATAAAAGAAGCGAATTCTGGGAGCTTGAAGAGGTGGATTATAAACTCAGGAAGAAGATCACCACAGCATATCAAAAGGTCGCCGATGTGCGGAACACTCTTAAAACGGATCCGCGAACAGCAGCCCTTATGGTAGGATTGCTGAACCTCGATAAATCGTATAAACTCAGGGGAATATACCCCTGAGCGGATGATCTGAAAAATTCAAAGAAAGGAAGGGGGAGCTCGGTTCCCCCTTCCCGGTTTGTTATGATGTCCGGTCTGATCCGGAACCTTCCGTCTTCCATCCGAGGAAGTTCAATTACGCATATACTCCGCGTACTTTTATCACATCGATCACTCTTTTGATCGCCAGAATATAAGCAGCGACTCTCAGATTGACCTTGTATTCCAGACCTACATTCCAGACGCTGTCGAAACTTTCAACCATGATGCGTTCTAGTTTTTCGTTCACTTCGTTCTCGGGCCAGTAATAGGATTGTTTGTTTTGCACCCATTCAAAATAAGAGACAGTAACACCGCCGGCATTTGCCAGGATATCCGGCACGATCATCACGCCGTTCTTCGAGAGTATTTCATCGGCATCCGGTGTTGTCGGACCGTTGGCGCCTTCTACGATGATCTTGGCTTTGATCTTGCCGGCATTGTCGGCCGTTATCTGATTTTCCAGCGCCGCGGGAACGAGAACATCGCAATCGAGAGTCAGAAGGTCTTCAGCCGGTATCTTCTTTCCCCCTTCGAATCCCTTGAGCGTTTTATTTTTAATGATGCATTCATTAGCCTTGGCCATATCAATACCGTCAGGATTGTGGTAAGCGCCCGAAATATCCGATATACCTACGATCTTTGCACCCTGTTCGGCCATCAGAGTTGCACCGATCCCTCCGACATTGCCGAATCCCTGGACAACGATCCTTACGCCTTTGAGGTCTTTGCCCGTTTTCTTCAGAGCTTCCCGGACACAGAACATCACACCCCGACCTGTCGCTTCCTTCCTTCCGAGTGAACCGCCGAGTTCAATGGGTTTTCCGGTTACTACGGCCGTTTCGGTATGTCTTTTATGCATGGAGAAAGTGTCCATGACCCATGCCATTACCTGCGGATTCGTGTTGACATCGGGCGCGGGGACATCACTATCCGGCCCGAATATTTCAACGAGATCTGCAGTATAGCGGCGGGTCAATCTTTCAATCTCGCCGGGGGAAAGTTTGGTGGGATCACAATTGATGCCGCCTTTTGCCCCGCCGAAGGGGATATTGACAACCGCGCATTTCCAGGTCATCCAGAATGCCAGGGCCTTGACCTCGTCAAGAGTGACGTTCTGATGGTACCGGATACCGCCTTTCCCCGGTCCGCGCACTATGCTGTGGAGCACGCGGTAACCTTCGAAAACTTTGAAACTGCCGTTATCCATTTTGATCGGCAAACTGACGATCACGGCCCTTCTCGGTCTTTTAATGATCTCAAGAAAGCCCGGATCAAGATTCATCTTCGATGCGGCTTTTTCAAACTGCCGCATTGCATTCTCAAAAGGATTGTCACTATGTTCGTTCATATAAACCTCCGCGGGTCTTATCGAGCTTTTCTCGAACCCGCATTTACATTCATTTAAACCGGTTTTTAAATAAAGTCGGGATGCTCCTCGGACCTTATCTTTTACCGGTGACTGTATCGAAAAAAAATGATAAAAAAACCGTTCTCTAAAAAGGGATGTTCAATTTTATTTTTTCTTGCCTTTTTTCAAAGTGTTCTTCGCGGCAGGCTTCTTAGCCGTTTTGCCCGGCGCCTTTTTTACAGGCACTTTGGCCGGTTTTCTTGTCGGCACCTGTTTCTTTACAGGTTTCTTAGCCGCTTTGACAGGAGTCTTTTTTACAGGCACTTTTACCGATTTTTTAGTCGCCGTCTGTTTCTTAACAGGCTTCTTGCCAACCTCTCCCGCTGCTTTTTCCGGAGCCTTAGAAGCTCTATCTGTTTTTTTCGTTTTTACCGGAACGGGTTTCACTTCTTTGATTTGAGGAGTCGTCCTTTTAACCAGGGAGATCGCCTCAACGGGACAGACGCCTACGCAGAATCCGCAACCGACACATTTTTCTTCATCTATCACTATCTTCCCGTCCTTGAGGGTGATCGCTCGATGGCCTCCGTCATGACAGGCGATATAACATTTATTGCAGAGTATGCACTTTGTTTCGTCCACCGAAGATACCGGCGCCTGACCGATCTTATACGGGATTCTGTCATGGTCTACTATATAAGGCAGAGCTTTGCCTATGACCGCTTTCACATTAGGGAGTTTTTTTGATTCAAGGTATTCGGCCAGGCCGTCCGTCAGGGAATCGATGATCCGGAATCCGTTATGCATGGCCTCTGTGCCGATCTGAACTCCGCTTGCCCCTGCAAGCATGAATTCGATGGCATCGCGGTAGTCCGATACTCCGCCGACACCGAAAACGGGGATCTTCACGTTCTTTGCTATGCTTGAGATATTCTTTAAAGTGATCGGTTTTACGGAAGGGCCTGTTATACCGGCATAACACCCGTATCCGTTCACGGTAGGAACAGGCCTCTGAGAAGCGATATCGATGCCCAAAAGACCTATTACGGAGTTGGTAATGACAACCGCATCGCCGCCGCCGTCCTTTACCGCCTGTGCGATCTCGAGTATATCGGTTACATGCGGCGTGAGTTTGATGAGAACGGGAATGTCCTTAGCGCCTTCTTTGACCCATGCTGTTACTTTCTTCGTAGCTTCTTTGGATTGAGCGAGGGTCTTTCCGGGGTCTTCACCCATATTGCCCTGGGGGCAGGAGAAAGAGCATTCGATCATATCTGCCCCTGCTTTCATAAGGTCTCTTGCCAGGGTTGTCCAGTCCTTCCTGTTCTCCGCCATAATGCTGGGGATGATGACCTTATTTGGGAATTTATCCTTGATCTTGCTTACGGTTTTCTCTACGGTAGAGAACGGAACTTCCGATATGAGGTCGATATTCCCGAGCGTGACCATCCTTCTGTTGCCGAACGCGATCGCCTGCATCATCGGATATTTCAAGGCCACTATCTTACCGTCCACGGCGGTCGTTTTCAATGCGGCTCCCGCCCATCCCAGCCTCAAAGCATCAACGACCATTTCAATCTCGTCCGTACATGGAGTAGCCGCTAGTACGAAGGGATTCTCGAATTTTACGCCTAATATTTCAAGGGATAGATTTTCCATAAAGGTCTCCTTTAGAACTCTTCCGAGATGATCTGGGCGATCTCTTTTGCGATCTTAACGCACTCGACCACGGACCCGCCTCCGGTCACCATGTCACCGGCCAGAAAAACATTGTCCAGAGAGGTCTGATAGTCGTCCCCGATCTGCACTATACTTCTATTTTTATCCATTGCGATGTTCGTTTTCTTGAAGATGGCCAGATTCTGTTCATAACCGATAGCGAAAACGACGGCATTGCATTTAACCTTGAATTGTGTTCCGCTCATCGGCTGGGCGACGAGTTTGCCGGTTTTTCCGGGAACGACCGTATTCTCGATGAAGTCAATGAAAAGCTCGCCGTCATTATTGCGGTTGACTTTTAAAGGAGACGAAAGGTAGTTGAACGAAATGCCTTTTTTATGAGCGAAATCCATCTCGCTCGGCGAAGCCGGCATTTCATGGATGCTCCTTCTGTAATATATGCTGACCTTCTTGGCAACATCAAGGGCGGCTACTGCACAATCCATGGCGACATCGCCGCCTCCTATTATCACCACATGGTTTCCCAGAGGCTTCATCGCCTTCTTGCGGGTATGCTTCAAAAAGTCGTCGGCGGTGAAAACGTTCTGATGTCTGCTGCCTTCTATTCCTCCCTGTTTGGACATGAGGCCGCCTGCGATTATTACGGCATAGTATTCCCTGAGGAGTTTCTTCAGTTCCAGGTCCTTTCCGAAAACGGAATTGTACGAGATAGTGATGCCGTGGGAAAGGATCCTCGAAAAGTCCAGTTCTTTGGCTTCATTGCTGAGCCTCCAGAGCGGAAGAGTGGAGTTTAAAACGCCGCCGATGTGTTTCTCTTTCTCGAAGATCTTTACCTTGACGCCTTTCTGGGCAAGGAATTCTGCAGCTGCCAAACCCGCAGGCCCCGCCCCGATCACCGCAACTTTCTTCTTCGTATTATTTCCCGACTTCAGTTTTGCCAGGTCCTTTGCGTATGCGCAGGCATATCTTTGGATCATCGGAATATTCACGGGCTTCCCGATCTTGCTCTGGACGCATTTTCCCATGCAGAGCGTTTCAGCAGGGCAGATCTCGCCGCAGATAGCGCCGAGCGGATTGTCTCGATATATGATCCTGGCCGCCCTTGTATTATTCTTTTCCCGGACGGCTTTAATGAATTCCGGAATATCTATACCCGCAGGACATCCTTTAATGCAGGGGGCATCATAGCAATAAAGGCATCGGTTGGCTTCTAATGAAACATTAACGAACTCTTTTTCAGCTAAACTCAGCATTTTTGACTCCTTTTAAGGACCGTCGTTTTCATTTTTTTATAATTTATTGTAAAATAAGAAAAAAATCAAGAGAAAAAATGAAAATTCTCGAGGAACGGAAGAACTTATACCGGATCGAACGCTCCGGGGGCATGAGAACGGATGCCTATTTCGTTGCTAATGAGCGTATCTACGAGAAGATCTTTTCCGATGATGCCCTGAAGCAGCTCGTGAATGTAGCGCACCTTCCTTCCCTTGCCGCTCCGCCTGCCGCAATGCCGGACATACATTTCGGATACGGATTCCCGATCGGAGGCGTTGCCGCATTCGATGCGGAGGAAGGTCTCATCTCTCCCGGCGGGGTCGGTTATGACATCAACTGCGGAGTAAGGCTTATCCTTACCGATATTGAGGCCGGCGATGCGATCCCCGGAATGCAGAAGATCATAAATGACATCTTTAAAGCCGTTCCGTGCGGTGTGGGGAGCAGAGGGAAAATAAAAGCAGGACAAAAGGAATTCGAACACCTGCTGAGAAACGGCGTAAAATGGGCTCTTGACAACGGATATGCGGAGCAGAGCGATCCGGAAAAGATCGAGGACGGAGGCTGTCTGGAAACGGATATAGACACCGAGTATTCGAAAAGATCGTATGAGAGGGGATTTGACGAAATAGGTACTCTGGGCGCAGGAAATCACTTCATTGAATTGCAAAAGGTCTGCGAGATTTACGATTCCGTGCATGCGGGGGAGTTCGGATTGAAAACCGGTCTTTTAGCTTTCATGATACACTCGGGATCCCGCGGATTCGGATACCAGATCTGCGAAGAGACGATCAAAGAATTGAACAGGGTTTCAGGAAAATTCGGCATTGATTATCCTGACCGGCAGCTCATAGCAGCTCCCATAAAAAGCCCTGAAGGAAGGAAATACCTTTCTCTCATGAACATGGCCGCAAATTACGCTTACGTAAACAGGCAGGTTATAGACCATTTGACGCGCCGGGTCATCCGGGAATATTTTCCTTCCGCAGGGATCAGTCTCTTCTGTGATATCTGCCATAATATCGCTAAATTCGAAAACCTGGATATTAAAGGAGAAAAAAGGGCGGTTCTTATCCACAGGAAGGGAGCTACAAGAGCTTTGGGACCGGGGAACGAACTTCTAAAAGGCATTTATTCAAAAACGGGACAACCCGTCCTGATCCCGGGCGATTTTGCGGCAGGGTCCTTCGTAATGCTCGGGACTAAAGAGGCGGAAGAGCTCACGTACTCATCCTCCTGCCATGGCGCGGGCAGGCTCTATTCGAGGAAAGAGGCTCTTCGGACGGGAGACCTGAACAAGCTTCTCGCCGAACTTGCCGGAAAGAATATTGCCGCTGTTGCCAGATCGAAACGCACTCTTCTTGAGGAAAGGCCGGGGATGTACAAGAACATCGACGATATAGCGGATTCAGTGGAGGGTTGCGGGATATGCACGCCGCTCGCCAGACTGAGACCGCTGGGGGTGGTAAAGGGATGATCCTTATCGTGACCCATGATAATGCCGATTTCGATGCCATAGCCTCGAGTTTTCTTTTATCCAAAATCTTCAAGAATGCTAAAATACTGAGACCCTCCGGAATGGAATACGAAGTTGAGGTCTTCCTGAAAAGAAGTTCTCTCAACATACCTTTTACAGACATGCCTGGGGGGCCGGTCAGGGAAGTGATATTCTCCGATTGCGGAAGGAACGAGCATCTGCTCCGTTCAATGAAAGAGGGAAAACCTCATATTACAGTGCTTGATCATCATGCCGCGCCCGCGTACGGCAGCAATGTTTCATTAGTTTATCATAAATATGCCGAGAGGATAGGCCGCATCAACTGCGAAGAAGCCCTTCTTTTTCTTTTAGGTATCTACCAGGATACGGGAGGCCTTACATATCATTCCACTAAGGAAGCCGATTTCAAAGCAAGCAGTTTCTTCATCAAGTTCGAACCGCGGATCGAGCAGATCCCGCAATATATCAAATACTTCGATATAACGGATAAAAATCTCGCCATTCTATCCGATATCATTGAAAGAGGCGTCATGCTCGGCCCTCCGGCCTGCCCTATTATGGTCTCGGCATATCCGGCCGTAAAATATTACAGCGGATATTCGGCGCTTCTCAATCACATTCTCAATATTAAAAACATCAAGGCTCTTTTCACGCTTTTCATTTTCAGAAAGAAGATCATCTTAAGTGCGCGCAGTTCCACGGAAAAGATAAATGTGAATGCGATCCTGAACGAGCTTAAAAAGGGCAAAGGGCACATATTGGCCAGTTCCAGGGCATTTAAAGGCATCAGTCCTCATGAATTGGAAAGAAAACTCAAGAAAACGCTCACCGAATATATTTTCCGCAATAAAGTGAAGTTCTTTCTCGATCTTAGCGGGAAGAACAGGAAGGAATATGCGTCCGTATCCGGGATGACGCTCTGGGATTTCTTTGAGGAAACGATCAAAAATGGAGAAAAATCCGAAGAAAAATACGGGTCTTTGGCGGAATATCTCATTCCCGAGGGATTCCGGAGATCACCGCTTCTTCCCGCTAATGAGCTGAAAAAATACCGGGATGCCCTTCATCTGAAAAAGCATCTGTTCCGCGCCCTTCCCCAGAATGTGAAACGCATCCTCTTCGAGATCAAGAAACTTTCAGGGAAAAGGCCAGAACGCCTGTACATAGTAGGCGGTGTCGTGAGGGATATAGTCCTGGCCTTTTTCGCAAAGGAAAGATGCCCGGAATTTCATGAAATAGACATCCTTGTAGAACACGGGAATGCCATCTCTTTCGCTTCCGCTCTGAAGAAGGTCTTTCCCGCGGCGAAGTTCCATATCTATGAAAGTTTCAATACGGCAACCTTGAAATTCCCGGATTTTTCCCTTGATTTCGCTACGGCAAGAAAGGAATTTTATAGTGCCGGCGGGGCGCTTCCCAAAGTGGAGAAAGCGGATCTGGGCAGCGACCTTTCAAGAAGGGATTTCACCGTTAGCGCAATGGCTATCGGGCTCAATCGCGACGACTACGGCTCTCTTTATGATTATTTCGGCGGCCAGAGGGATATCCGCTTAAGGAAGCTCCGCATACTCCACGCCAAATCGTTCTTTGACGATCCTACACGGATGCTCCGTTTGATAAGGTTCAAGAATACGCTCGATTTCACTGTGGAAAAGAACACGCAACACCTGCTTGATGCCACGATGAATTTCGGCATTACGGAATTCATAAAGGGTTTCCGGCTTACCAGGGAACTGAGGCTTCTTCTGAACTGCAAAGACCCCATCCGCGCCGTGAACGATCTTTTCGCGTTCAATATGATGAGGGAACTCTTCGGAATTGATGAGATAGACTCAGACCTTATCAGGAACATAAATACGAATATAAACTGGTTCTCAATACTCCATCCCGGCCTTTTAATAAGGAAAGACCTGATATTTCTAGGTTATTTCCTTAAGATCTCGCCTTTCTCGGATTTCAAGGATATCCTGCATTTCAATAAAAAGGACGGCGCGGTCATCGATGAGATCCTGAAAGTGAGGATACCGAAAAGTTTCACCGCGCGGACCAAATTCTCCACATACGAGAGGCATTTCGCGAAAGCTTTTCCTGAAACGCTCATCTTTCTGATGAGCATATTCGCAGAGGAACAGAGGGAGCGTTTCATAAAATACGTATTAAGAACGATAGAGTACAAACCGATCCTGGGAGGCGATGCGCTTTTGAGAGAAGGCGTGCAGGATATCCGCATCGGCGCAGTCATGGATGCGGTTAAGGGCGCATTTCTGGACGGGACAGTGAAAAATGAGAAAGAGGCTCTTCTTTTCGTCAGAAAACTAAGGGAACGATGAGCTCCTGCCCGGGTTTTATCTTCCTGGGGTTCTGGATCGAGTTCACGCTGAGAAGTTTCTTGAAGTTCACGTTATAACGCCTGGCGATGCCGTAAACGGTATCGCCTTTTTGTATCTTCACCTTAAGGATCTTGCTGCTTTTCCCGTTCCTTTTCTTGAGAAGAGGCAGTCTTGATGCCGCCGCGGCGGGGATCCTCAGATAGTGGCATCCCTTCATGACCATGCCGGCGCGGTATTCCGGGTTGAGGTCCTGCAATACTTTCTTCTTTATCTTGAGACCCTCTGCGATATCCTCGAAAAGCCAAAGATCATAAAAAGGATGAAGAACGGTATCCTCCTCTTCTGCCTCGATGAATTCGTAATCGCCGAAAAGCTGGACCAGAGCTTTTATCTTCAGAAGGAAATCCCTCGTTTCACGGGGAAGATGAGCGTACATCTCTTCCGTTCCGAACATCTCAAGTGCCCTTTGAACGCCGTTCTCTCCGTAATTGTATGCAAGGACAACGAGTTGCCAGTCATTGAAGATAGCATAAAGCTTCTTTAGATAATTGATGGCGGCGAGAGTGGATTTTTCCAGATTGAAGCGTTCATCGCACCACCAGCTCACATAAAGGCCGCTCCTGCTCGCAGTGTGTTTCATGAACTGCCATGTTCCCGAAGCGCCCTTCCTCGAGACGGCCCTGTCATTGAGGTAGCTTTCTATAAAAGCGAGAAAAGCGAATTCTTCGGGAATATCGTTCTCGCGGAGATGACGCATTAATTTACGCATTCTGCCCTGCCGCTCGAAAAGGAGCGAAACGATCTCGCGTCCGTATGCATTGTTGAGAAAATAATCCTTCCATTTTTTTACGCCCTCGGTCTCGAAATAGAACACGTAGAGTTCGGCATTGTCCAGGAAGAGTTTTAACGGCCTTTCGAATTCGAGGGATAATTCCTTTGGAGGGAGCATGAAACGGAATTCCGGATTAATAACGAACGCTTTCCTTGCAGAACAAGAGAGAAGAAAGCTACAAAGAAGGACCGATGGTATCCAGAGCGTTCTGTATCTTCTTGAGAAAATCTTCATTCCGCGTATACCTTTTCGCAATCTCGAGCTCTTCCTTTGCTTTTTTTACGTCAGCGCGATTAAGATTGTACAGGGATAATCCCGCTATATAATGCGCGAGCGCGAAAAGAGATGAGTTCCGGTCCTCCTTAGGGATGAGCTCGAGAGCGATCCTCTCATTGTAGATGGCCTCTTCGAATTTCCCTAGTTTCGACTGGGCCATGCCGAGGTTAACATAGAGATTGTATTTATTCTTGATCTTGTCGCTGTCAAGAAGCCTGTTCAGGATGCGCTCGGCTTCTTCAAGATCGGCGCCGTCATAGGGTCTTTTGGCAGTGTCGGCCGCTTCGATATACAAAGAGGCCACATTGAATTCGATGAAATCCCCGTTGTCCGGGTATTTTTTCATCGTCTCCTCGTATATCTTCTGTGCGGCTTCATAATCGCCTTTCAGATAATGTGTATATCCCCACAGAAGATACGAGTTCATCGTGTTCTTTTTCCTTCTCTCCGTCTTTTTAAAAAGTTCTATCGCCTTATCGTATTTGCCCGAAGCAAGAATGATATGGATCAATGCCACGAAAGCTGATTCGCTGAAACGGTCTTCCAAATGCCGCTCAAGGACGTTCTCGGCCCTGTCGGGGGTGCCTTCGCTCTGCAATTTTGCCGCTTCCTTGAAAACGGTTTCCCGGCTCTTGGACATATATGTACGGCGCGCATAATAAACGAATGCCGCACAGAGAGCGGCAAGAAGGAAAATGATTATCACTGTTCCTATGTTCATAGGGGTATTCTATCAAAATAACACGATAAATACAAATTTCATTTCACGAAAAGGGAACATTGCAATCCCGGCAAAAAACAGTATAGTCATACATGCCCGTAAGAAGGAAAGCTCCGGGTGTAAAAAGACCGGATATCATAAACTCGACCAGCTGCCTGAACCTTCTTCTGCGCGCATTGTACGGCAGAGCGGAGGTGTATCAGCATATCGGCAGGAACTCGCGGAAAATATGCACGAAGATGCGGTGGAACTGGCGAGGATAATAGGCAATCCAAGAGGAGAATCTTCTGCACTGATAAATCTCGCATCACTATATAAAAAGGCGGGGAAGCTTAAAGAATCATCGAAGAAAGTCCTTTCGGCCCTTGCTATCTGCAGGCAATTCGGGTTCAGGGACACCGAATCCGCATGCCTCATCAATACCGGGAACATTTATATGCATTCGGCTCGCGTAAAGGATGCCGTTTCTTACATGTGCGCAGCCCTGAGTATTAAGATCAAGCTCGGAGACAGAAAAGGCCAGGCTCAATGCCTGAAGAACATTGCGATCTTCGAAGGGGGGTTGAACGATCATGAGGCCTGCCGCGAGCATTTCCTGGAAACCGTAAAGATCAGGAGTGAATTAAACGACCACAAGGGCCGTGCCGACTGCCTGATCGCTGCTGCCGAGAATGAATTGAACCGGAGCAGGATGCACGATGCCGAGGCTCTGATCGGAGAAGCCGAAACGGTCAATCCTCTGATCCCCGACGGGAATATCCGCGATAATAATGCTGCGCTCATGGCCGCCCTGAGGAAAAAAATCAGAGGGGATTGAACCGCGCGCCCGCCCCTCTTGAAAAAAAGCGAAAAAAACTTATAATAAAAAAATGATTAGGAGCGCAAGATGAGTCTTGACAACAATATCCCCAAACCGTTTTTCGCGGTGATCAAAGAGAAATGGCAGGATGAGAACTTTAGAAAAAAAGCCGATAATTATTTATTCTTCGGTCTTTTAGGCGTCCTTGTTATAGTAGGTATCTTTTCAACGTTCACGATCCGGAACAAACAAAGCATTATCCAGTTGAACGAGTCGATAGCTACTCTTTCGGAAGTCACGAAAGAGGACAATCCCAATGCCGCCGAGGCGATATTCAATACCAATGAGGAAAAATATATCGCAGCATTGGAAAAATTAGACAAGTTGATCACGGGAAAAAAGGGCACCGACGGCGAAAAGATGGCCATGGTGGTGAAAGGCGTCATGCTGGTAAAGGTAAAAAGGTACGAGGAGGCCGTGACCCTTTACAGGGACTTCACGGAAAAGCACCGCAAACACAGTTTTTACCCTATCGCGCTTCTGAATCTCGGCGTTGCGCTTGAATATATGAAGGATTTCACCGGTGCCGAGGAAGTATACGAGAAGGCTTTGAGCGAATTCGCAGGCACCGTATACGAACCTTATTTCGCTTACTATCTTTCTTCGGTCTATGAAGTGAACGGCAAAACGGAGAAACTGACCGCTCTCGCCGACAAATACAGGAACTTTGAGAATAAGGCCAATATAAAGGACGAGTTAAAGAAAAAAACACTGTTCATCCTAAGCAATAGAGAATGAATAAACTCATATTCTGGTGGCATTTCCACCAACCTCTTTATAAGGATTATAAAGAGGAAAAGTACAGTATGCCATGGGTGTTCCTGCACCTCATCAAGGATTATCATTTCTTTCTTAAACTATGCCTCCGTCATCCCGGAGTAAAACAGAACTTTAATTTTTCTCCCGTGCTTCTGGAACAGATAGAGGACTATGTGGAGAAAAGAGGCGCGATAAAGGACAGGTTCGTCAGACTTTTTCTTAAGGAGCCCAAAGACCTCGACCAGAAGGAAAAGGAGTTCGTCCTCGAGCATTTTTTCTCGATCAGCCTGGACAAGATCATCCTGAGGAATGAACGGTACGCCGAACTCTATCATAAAAAGTACAGAAAGGATGCGTTCTCCGAAAATGACGTTCTTGACCTGCAGTTCCTCTTTTTCTACAGCTGGCTTTCACCGATAGAAAAGGCCGAGGATCCCGCTCTTTCAGGCGCCGCGGGACGGAAGAGCTTTACCGCGGATGATAAAAAGGCCTTATGGGCAAGGATCGAGATCATGCTGGGGGAATTCTTCGGGATCTTCAAAAACGTCTGCGGCAATCCCTCTTTCGAAGTAACCATTTCTCCGTACTATCATCCCATACTTCCTCTTCTCATCGATACCAATACAGTGAAATCCATGAACATTCCGATGCCGTCACTCCGGTTCGCTTTTCCTCAGGACGCCAATGAACAGATAAAGATGGCCAAAGAGTACGCGGCCAGATTCGGTCTTGATCCTAAGGGCATGTGGCCTTCCGAAGGTTCTCTTGACGAGAATACTTTCGACCTTCTCTCGAAGAACGGTATCAGGTATGTCGGATCCGACGACAATATACTCAGGAGGATCACGAACGGCAATATCCCCGATGCGGAATTGTTCACGTTCAAAGGGGTGGATATATTTTTCAGGGACCGCAGGATATCGGACCGCATCGCGTTCCAGTACCAATACATGGATCACGGCCAGGCGGCCGCCGATCTTATCCATGAGGTCAAAAGCAGGAAGAACGCAACGATAGTGATAATGGACGGCGAGAACGCATGGGAGTATTTCGCCGAAAACGGCCTGCCCTTCCTCGGTGAAGTGTTCGGGAAGGTCATGTCCGAAGGCATACGCACATATACGCTCGGCGAAGCCAGCACGGAGCTCTCAAAGGCAGAACTCAATTCCTTCATCCCGGGCAGCTGGATCGATGTGGGGTTCCCGCTGTGGATAGGCAGTTATTCCAAGAACAGATCGTGGGAGATCCTTTCTCTGATCCGCTCTTCACTGAACGAGGATTTCATTTTCAATGAACAGTTGAAGAAAGAGGTGTTCGCCGCTGAAGGTTCCGACTGGAACTGGTGGTACGATACATACTATAATGCCAGCGGTTTGAACTTCGACCGTTTGTACAAGGAACATCTTTCCCGGATAGTCGAAGTGGCGAAACTGCCTCTCGGAGACAAAGTGGACAGTTTCCTCGGTCCCGTTAAAGAAAGCGTGTTCTACAGGGATCCCGTTAAGTTCATCTCTCCCTTCATCAATGGAAAGGAGGATAATTTCTTCGAATGGATCTATGCCGGATTCCTTGATACGAAGAATATCTCCGGTACAATGAAACAGACCGATCTTAAGGTAAGAAAGATACTTTTCGGATACGATTTCTACAATCTTTATTTAAGGCTTGATTACGATCATTTCGATTTCGATTCGATCTCCGTGAACATATTAAGGGATGATCTCAAGGTCTTCGACCTGAACGTGAGAACAGGGGAATGCCGGTTCAATTCGGAAAGAAGGGAGGATATTGAGATCGCGGCAGGCGAGATCGTCGAGATCAAGATACCGTTCTATATCCTGAGCCTGGAGAAGAACACCGACTTCATGTTCAATCTCCAGATCAAGAACAAAAATAACCTTATAGAGATGCACCCCCCGTTCTCGTATATCAAGATGACCCGCCCCGGCGAGGATTTCAATTCAAAAAACTGGAGAGTGTGATGGGAACCGCCGTAAGGATCCTTGATGCCAATCTCAACCGCCTGATGGAAGGAATGCGGGTCGTTGAGGAGATCCTTCGTTTCCATTTCGAGAACAGGCAGCTCTCTGCCGAGATGAAAGACCTGCGTCACCGGCTTTCCTTACTTATCAGGGAAGCGGAGAAAATGATTAAACTCTTTTCGCGGAGAAACGCTACAGGCGATATAGGAAGGCATTTGCCGTCCGAGCCCGAAGAGGTAAGAATAGGGATCAGGGATATTTTCGCATCGAACGCTTCAAGAATAAAGGAATCCTTAAGAGTGCTGGAGGAGTTCTTCAAATTGATCTCGAAGGACCTGTCTAAAAAAGCCAAAGAACTCAGATATGATTTCTACGACATAGAAAAAAGGATATCCCGCATTTTCGATCATAACCGGCTTCGTGAGGCCGGCCCGCTTTATCCCGTGATTTCGACTGACCGGGCCGATAGGAAGTTCAGAGAATGGCTGGCTATCCTTGCCGACAGCAACGTGGGTATAGTTCAGCTCAGGATGAAAAACGCGGAATTCAGGGAGTTCATTAAAGCTGCGCGACTGGCAAGAAAGGCCCTTGAAAGCAAGCTTCTCATCATAAATGACAGGATCGATGTCGCGATATTAAGCGGCGCGGACGGGATACACGCAGGCCAAGAGGATATTACGCCGTCACAGGCGGAAACCATCTTCGGAGGAGGGCTGATATTCGGCGCTTCGGCGCGCAATGCCGCGGAAGCTGATAAACTACAGACCTCAGGCGCCGACTATATCGGACTCGGCCCGATTTTCCGAACATCCACGAAAAAGGACGCAGCTGCTCCTCTCGGAGCTTCGGCGGCCTGCGCTATTGCGAAAAAGTCGGGGCATTACTGGGCGGCCATCGGAGGGATAACGTCTGAAAATATCTCCTCCATAAAGAACGGGTTCGACCTTTTCGCTGTAAGCGCAGGGATATTCACGGGTGACGTAAAGAAGAACCTTGAGGAATTCTCACGCCTTCTGACCGGAAAGGAGTAAGTACATGACACAAAGAGAGAAAGCATTGAAGGGGACCATCACTCCGGAAATGAGGTATACGGCAAAATACGAGAGAATGGAACCCGTAACGATCATGAAAGATATAGCGGCTGGCGCAACAGCCATTCCCGCGAACAGGAATCACAAGAGGGAAAAATATACGGGTGTGGGCAGAGGTCTTTTCACAAAGGTCAATGCCAATATCGGTACTTCATCGGACAACGCCGACCTTAAAACGGAGCTCAGGAAACTCAAAGCGGCGGTGGCAGCAGGCGCGGATGCGGTCATGGACCTTTCTACGGGAGGCGATATAGACCGTATAAGAAGGGCGATCATCGAACATTCCCCCGTCGCTGTCGGCAGCGTTCCGATATATCAGGCCGCCGTCACCGCCGTGAATGCCGGTAAATCCGTTCCCGAAATGACGGAAAAGGAGATCCTTGACGGCATCTACAAACATATTAAAGACGGTGTGGATTTCATAACGATACATGCGGGGGTCACCAGAAGCGTGATCAAGCAGCTCGTTCTTTCCGAGAGGCTCAATAAGATCGTCTCCCGCGGCGGATGGTTCCTTGCCGGATGGATCATAAAGAACAAACGGGAAAATCCGATATACTCCAGATTCGACGAGATACTCGATATGGCAAGGGAATACGATGTAACGCTGTCGCTCGGCGACGGACTGCGGCCGGGTTGTCTGGCCGATGCCACGGACCGTCCTCAGATACAGGAACTCGTTGTTCTGGGGGAACTCACTTCCCGCGCCTGGAAAAAGGGGGTTCAGGTAATGATCGAAGGACCCGGGCATGTGCCGCTGCATGAGATAGCGGCGAATATCCAACTCGAGAAAAAATTATGCAATAATGCCCCTTTCTACGTGCTTGGTCCGGTAGTCACCGATATCGCACCGGGTTACGATCACATAACATCTGCGATCGGCGGCGCTCTGGCAGCCTCATACGGCGCTGATTTCCTTTGTTATGTCACGCCGGCGGAACATATCGGCCTTCCCAGTGTTGATGATGTGCGCGAAGGCGTTATTACTACGCGGATCGCGGCTCATGCGGCGGATATAGTGAAAAGGCCGGATGCCGCGGAATGGGACGAAAACATGGCCCGGGCGAGAATAGCGCTGGACTGGAAAAAAATGGAGGGCCTTGCCCTTGATCCCGTTAAATTCAAAAGGATGCGAAAAGCGTCAAGGCCGAAGGATAGCGATGTCTGCACGATGTGCGGCAAATTCTGCTCGATGAAAGGCCTCAAACCGTATCTTGAAGGCGATCCTGAAAAACTGATCGGAGAACTCTGAATGAAGCATTATTCCAGTGTTGGGAAAAACGTTAAAAGGTACGATGCCGAAGAGAAAGTGAAAGGGACTTCCGTGTTCACGGACGATCTGAACTTTCCCGGGACTTTGTATGCCGGTGTATACAGGAGCCCGGAATCTTGCGGACGTATTAAAAAGATAAATACGGTCAAGGCCGCGAAGATCCCCGGAGTCCGCGCCGTGATGACGGCAAAAGACATACCCGGCAGGAATATCGTGCCTGTTGTTTTCGATGATCAACCGCTTTTGGCCGAGAAATATGTGCGGTATCACAGGGAACCGCTCGCAATCGTCGCTGCCGATGACCGCAACACATTGAAAAAAGCCTTAAAGGCGATAGAGTGCGATATCGAGGAAACGGAGGGTGTTTTCACTATCCGGGAGAGCCTGAAAAAGAAAAGGATCGTGAACGGCCTTTACAAGGACAATATCTTCCAGCAATATGTAGTAGAGAAGGGTGATGTTAAAAAGGCTTTCGCCGGCGCCTTCCTTACGGTAAAGAACAGCTACAGTACAAATTACCAGGAACATGCTTATCTGGAACCGCAATCGATGCTGGTGAAGCCTGAACTCAACGGGATATTCTCCGTTTTCGGCTCCATGCAGTGTCCTTTCTATGTCCAGGACGCCGTGTCCGCCGTACTCGGCATCGGCCTGGCCAATGTCTCGGTGCATCTCATGTCGACGGGTGGCGGTTTCGGCGGGAAAGAGGATGTACCCAGCATTGTCGCGGCTGTTGCCGCGCTCCTGTCCCACAGGACCGGCCGTCCTGTTAAATATATCCTGGACAGAGACGAGGATATCTCCGTTATGAGTAAAAGGCATCCGTCATATATCGAATATGAATCGGCATTCTCAAAGAATGGGAAACTCTTGGGAGTGAGAACGGATTATTACCTGGATGCCGGAGCATATTCAACGCTTTCACCGATAGTCCTGTGGCGCGGAGTGATACATGCCGTCGGACCTTACGAGTGCCCTGCGGTCTCGATCAAGGGTTACGCCGTTGCCACGAACAAAGTACCCTGCGGCGCATACAGGGGTTTCGGGACACCCCAGATAATATTCGCTTCGGAGACGCAAATGGACATCGCAGCGGAAAAACTCGGCATAGATCCCGTGAGGATAAGAGAACTCAACGCTTTTAAAAAGGGTTCTGAAACGGCCACGGGTCAGGTCCTTAAGGAGAGTATCGGCATAAGAAAGACCATCGATGCGGCCGTTTCAAGATGCGATATCGGGAAGACGAGGAGCGAGATCGCCTCTTTCAATAAGAAACAGAGATATAAAAAACGCGGCTTGGGGATCTCGTGCCTGTTTTACGGCGTAGGGCTTGGTGCCCGTGGCGGTCCGCTGCAGAAGGGCGGCGCTTTCGTAAGCGTTTTCAAGGACGGTACGGTGCAGTTCTCCGTAGGAACGGCCGAAATGGGACAGGGGATGTACACCGTTCTCGGACAGATCGTTTCCGAATCTTTCGGCATAAACCCTTCTGCCGTACTCCCTCAAAGAGTATCCACGGAGAAAGTAGGGGATTCCGGCCCGACGGTCGCTTCCCGTGCCACCTTCATTTCAGGCAATGCCCTGCTCATCGCTTGTGATAAGATCAAATCGTCTCTTCTTTCATTCATGCTTTCGGAGAAGATGATCAGGAAAGCCTCCGATGTTAAATTCGAGAAAGGATACGTATATACCGGAGGAAAGAAGAAGATCCCCTTCACGGAACTCAGCTCCAAGGCCTGGGCCGGCCGCGTCAAGATGGCCGAATACGGGTGGTATCTCCCGCAGGGCACAAGTTTCGATATAAGGACGGGAAGAGGCGATGCGTACGTAGTGTATTCTTATGCCACGAATATCGCCATCGTCGAAGTGGATATGCTGACTTACCGTACTAAGGTGTTGAAGCTCATTTCAGCCGAGGAGTTCGGCAAGGTAGTGAACCCTCTTCTGGCCGAAGGCCAGATACAGGGAGGCAATGCGCAGGGGATAGGGTGGTCTCTTTATGAGAACATGGTGGTCAAGAACGGGAAGATACTGACGGACGACTTTTCCACATATCTCATCCCTTCTATTCTGGATATCGGTCAGATCGAACCCGTGATAGTCGAAGAACCGTACAAGGGAGGCCCTTGGGGAGCAAAGGGAATGGGCGAGATGCCCCTTATGGGCATCGCCCCGAGCATAGGTAATGCAATATACGATGCTACAGGCACAAGGCTTAAGAAAGTGCCGTTCACTCCGGAGGATATCTGCAATGGACATAAAAGTAAATAAGGAACTTCTTCAGAAGATAATGAACCTTTCCAAACTCGAAGTGAGCCCGGCAGAGTGCTCTTCCTTCCTCGAGGATTTCAGGAACATACTCCTCGAAATGGAGAAGATCAATAATATTTCCGGAGGCATGTCGTCAGCTTTCACTGTGTATCAGCAGGTCTCCAATCAATACGCAACTTCAAAAAAACTCGATTATTCGGCAGAGGACATACTCGGAATGTTCCCTCTCTCCGATTCCGGCGTTCCGATGACGCCTCCCATTCTGGAGGGGAGCGATGAAAAAGCTGACGATTGATTCCTTCAGGGGAAAGAGCGTCGATGAAATAAAAAAGACGATAAAGAAGAATATAAGCGCGGCCGACCCGAAGATCAACGCATATCTTGAGGCGTTCGATATCGATAAATTCGAACAGGGAAAAGGCCTTCTTGCCAATATCCCCTTTGCCGTGAAGGACAACATACTTATTAAAGGGATGATTTCGAGCTGCGCTTCAAGGATGCTTGCGGATTACAAAGCTCCGTACAGCGCTTTTGTTATCGAGAAACTCCTGTCTGAAGGCGCAATGATAACCGGCAGAACGAATATGGATGAATTCGCAATGGGATCTTCGACCGAGAACTCGGCCTTCATGACCACAAAAAATCCTTTGAACGAAGAATACGTGCCCGGAGGCAGTTCCGGCGGCTCTGCCGCCGCCGTTGCTTCCGGTATGTGCGCATTCGCCCTCGGGTCAGATACGGGGGGCTCCGTCCGTCAGCCTGCCGCCTTCTGCGGAATATACGGGTACAAACCCACGTACGGGGTCTTCTCGCGTCGCGGGCTGGTGGCATATTGTTCATCTTTCGATCAGATAGGCGTGCTTGCCAATTCCATAGAGGATATCGCCATGGTCTCCTCTGTCATGAACGACAAAGACCCCTACGACCTCACTTCATATCTGGACAGGGAACTCAAGGAACTTGGAAAGATCAAATATACGGATTCGGTGTTCAAAAGCGGGATCATCGGCGTAGTCAATACCTTTGAAGGCATACCCGTCAGTCCCGAAATAGAAGCATCCTATAAGAAACTCGTTGGCGAATTGAGAAAAATGAATCTCGAGGTTGTTAATATCTCCCCACCTTTTCTCGAATATGCCATACCGCTTTATTATGTGCTTTCGGCAGCCGAGGCAGCATCGAATCTTGCCCGCTTTGACGGGGTTAAATATGCTTTCAACAAAAGATCTGCTTCCTATCAGAAACTTTTAATGAAAACGCGGGGCGAAGGGTTCGGTCGTGAAGTGAAAAGAAGGATCATGCTGGGCACTTTCGTAACTTCGTCCGGTTATAAGGACGAATTTTATAAGAAGGCGAACCGCCTGAGAACGAATATGAAAAAAAGTTACGATGCCCTGTTCAGCAATATAGACTACATGCTTCTTCCCACCACGCCCACACCTCCTTTTAAACTCGGCGAAAAGATAGACGATCCCGTGGCGATGTATTACAGCGATGCATTCACCACTTTCGCGAACATCATCGGGATTCCCGCTCTCAGCATTCCGTATGATACCGATCCGAAAGGCCTTCCCATAGGGATGCAAGTGCTGAGCAATGTAAAAAGGGATGTGGACCTTCTCACTTTCTGCGCGAATCTGGTGAGGAAATTAAAATGAGCAAGGAACTCTTTCCCGTCATCGGCCTTGAAGTGCATCTGCAGTTAAAAACGGAAAAAAAGATGTTCTGCAACTGCAAGAACTCCTTCGAGAACAAACCTAATATCAATATCTGCCCGGTCTGCACAGGTCAGCCCGGTGCGATGCCTCTCATGAACCGGCAGGCGCTGCGGTTCGCAGGAGAGATGGCGAATGCCCTGAATTGCAAGATCAATATGTTCATGCGATTCGACAGAAAGAATTATTTCTATCCCGATTGCCCGAAGAACTATCAGATAACCCAGCATGATTTTCCCCTGGGCTATGACGGAGAATTTTTCTTTTTCTCGGAAAAGCGGCAATACAGGATAAAGATACAAAGAGTCCAGATGGAAGAAGATTCAGCCAAGCTCAACCATATAGGTGACGATCTAAGCGCGGGCAGTTTCATCGATTACAACAGGAGCGGAGTGCCTCTTCTAGAGATAGTGACGGGTCCCGATTTTGAGGACGCCGAGGCCGCCTGTGCATATCTGGAATTTCTGAAAAGGACGGCGAAATACCTCGAGATTTCTGATTGCAGCATGGAGAAAGGGTCGCTGAGGGTCGATACGAACATTTCTTTAACTGGGCAGAAGGGATCTCTTCCGGGATATAAAGTGGAGATCAAGAACCTAAATTCCTTCATCGCCGTAAAGAACGCGATAGAATACGAAATGGAGCGTCAGAGGGGGATCATCAACTCGGGCAATAGCAGCAGCCTTTGCGATGAAACACGCCTGTGGGATGCGGCGAATAAAAAAACTCTCGGAATGAGGAAAAAAGAAACGGAGAGCGATTACAGGTATTTTCCCGAGCCGGACATACCTCCTCTCTTCATCCAGGATAAGAACATCTCCGAACTGAAGGAGAGCACTAAACTCACTCCGTTCTTCGCCATGAACCAGCTCATCAATACATTTAAAATAGAGATCGGCGACGCCTATGTCATTACCGCTGAGAAACAATTCTACGAGTTCTTTACCGAAACTTCGAAATACACTTCCCAGTATAAAAAGATAGTGAACTGGCTCACCGGTGATGTATTGTTCAATCTGAGGAAAAAAGGCATTGACCTGTCCGGGAGCAAGCTGACCCCGAAAGAACTCGGAGGGATCATAGAGAGAATAGAGTCCGGCGCGCTTACGGGCAAGATCGTGAAGGAACTGATGCCTGAGCTCATCGAGGGTGCTTCCGTCGATAAACTCGTTGAGAAGAAGGGCATAAAGCCGATCTCGTCCGGCGGAGAACTCGACAGCCTTATCCGCGGGATCTTAAAGAAGCATCCCGAAGAAGTGAAGGCGTACAGGAACGGGAAGACGGGTCTGATCGGATTTTTCATGGGAGAAGTGATGAAAGGCACCAAAGGTCAGGCGGAGCCCCGCCGCGCCAAGGAGGCTCTTTTGAAAATATTGGAGAATAAGGAGGAATGAATATGGATTGGAAAAAACTGGAGGACATACTGAATGTGCTGAGGAAATCCCGCAAGGAACTATGGAACCTGAATTACGAGGAACTGGATGATCTTCTCAGGGACGCCAAAGATTATCTGGACGCTCTTGAGATACTCTCCACGAAGCTCGAACTCGGTATCGATAAACTTGAAGAATTAATGATGGATTTCGAGGACGACTGGGAAGAAGCCGGCGAAGAGGAAGAATGACCGGATGAAAAAGAAGAACGGCGGCGTAAACCGCGATATGGATGGGCACGGTTCGGAGAAAGCGTTGAAGTGCCCGCGCTGCGGACTTCCGATGGAGCTGGTGAAAAGCCATATTCCAAGAGAAGATATGCATTTCAATCATCATATGGAGGCTTGCAGCGAATGGGTGTGTCACTGCGGATTCGCCGGCTTTCTCGGTGCCGTTTCAGGCAGGATCTATCCTTACAAACGCGTCATCATTGAAAAAGGATAGAACGGGTTTCTTTCTTTTTGTTTTCCTGTTCGGTCTGTTCGATACTCTGCGGGGAGTGCTGCTTCCCGAGCTCAGGGCTTTTTACGGAATAAATTATAAGCTCGCCTCGCTCATATATTCAGCGACGGGGTTCGGATATCTCCTCGGAAATCTTTTCTCCGGGTATTTTTATAAAAAATTCCGTTTCGATGAACTTGTCAAGCTGCTTTTCATACCTCTCATCCTTAGTCTGACCGTTTCTTTCATAATACGCAATTACTTTATTTTCCTTGCCTGCATGGCTTTATACGGATTTTTCGTTTCGGCGATTTTCACTGTCACAACGATGATCGTCTGCGATCTCGCCTCTGATGAAGAAAAAGCTTCTCATGTTAATCTGCTGCACTTCTTCTATGCGTTCGGAGCGTTCTTTGCTCCGCTCTACGCTCATGCGGTGACCGCTATTATTCCCTCTTACCGGTATGTATTCCTCTTTCCCGCCCTGATAGCGTTCAATCTGATCCTCTATTTCAAATACCTTGGAATAGGTGATGTGCCGCATCGGGAATCCCCCCTTCAGGATGGAGTAAAAGGGATCGGCACCCTTGCTGTCGTACTTTTTTTCGCCGTTACCGTCTTCTATATAGGCACCGAGATCGGCATCTCCGGTTGGATGAAGAACTATGTTCTCGAGAAAGCCCAGTTGGGAGAATGGACATCGAATATATTTCTTACTGTCTTCTTCGTCAGTCTTATGCTGGGACGCCTTATAACGAGCTTCATCGTAAAACATATCCGGGCAAAACTTTCCTATGTGCTCGCACTTACTATCTCCGGCCTTGCTGTGTTCAGTGCCGGGCTGTATCTCGATATATATATATTGATGCCCGTTTCCGCCCTTTTTTACGGCGGAGTACTCCCGACGATAGTGGGAGAATTCAAAAGATCGACACCGGGAAGGGACGAACTTCTCGGGATACTTATGGCATCGGGCAGTTTCGGATCGATGCTCTTCATTTTCCTTATCGGAGCGGTTAATGACGGTTCCGGGTTAAAAAGCGGCATGTCGGTCAATATCCTTATCGGAGCAATAACTGCTCTGATTGCCGCCTCCCTTGTAATAATAGCGGGGAAAAACGGGCGGAGAATGCCTGAGCCCGGCGCCCCCAAGAGACCTCACATCCAATAATAAAATAAATAAGCGGATTTTCATGCCGCCGGAACGGCATTTCAAGAACCGTCCGAAAAAAATCTTGACTTAAAAGTTTAAAATGATATGATATTGAAATTTTTAATACGGAGGTATTTGTATGGCCAAAGTAAGAGTCGCGATACTCGGCGCAGCCGGAAGAGATTTCCATAATTTCAACACCTTCTTTAGGAACAATCCTAATTACGAGGTCGTATGTTTTACAGCAGCCCAAATACCTGATATAGCGGGAAGGAAATATCCGCCCGTGCTTTCAGGAAAATTGTACCCGAAGGGTATTTCCATCTTTGACGAAAAAGACCTTCCCGCGATCATCAAGAAGTATAAGATCCAGGAAGCTTTCTTCTCCTATTCTGATGTCAGCCATGAAACGGTCATGCATATGGCATCGCTTGTTCAGGCCAGCGGAGCTTCATTTTCGCTTCTCGGCCCTGCCGCCACGGAGATAAAGTCCAAAAAGCCCGTGATATCAATTGTGGCAGTAAGGACAGGCTGCGGTAAATCCCAGACCACAAGAAGAGTGGTGGAGATCCTGAGGAAGAACAAAAAGAAAGTGGTCGTCATCAGGCATCCGATGCCTTACGGTGATCTTTCAAAACAGGTCGTTCAACGATTTGCCACGTTTAAGGACCTTGACAAACATAATTGTACGATAGAAGAAAGAGAAGAATACGAACCTCATATCGAAAAGGGAGCGATCGTATATGCCGGCGTCGACTACGAGAAGATACTCCGCAAAGCGGAGAAAGAGGCGGATTTCATACTCTGGGACGGCGGCAACAATGATTTCTCGTTCTACAAAGCCGACCTTACATTCGTGGTTGTGGACCCGCACAGGGCCGGGCATGAGATGAGCTATTATCCGGGCGAAACTAATTTCCGCAAGGCCGATTATATAGTGATGAACAAAGAGGATTCGGCGAAAAAAGCAGATATCGAGAATATCATTCTCAATGCTAAAAAATACAATCCTTCGGCGGGGATAATCCATGCGGATTCCCGCATTACCGTAGAAAAACCGTCGGCCATCAAAGGAAAAAAGGCGCTCGTAATAGAGGACGGCCCGACGCTCACGCACGGCGGCATGAAATTCGGCGCGGGATTTCTGGCGGCAAAGAATTTCGGTGCCAAATCTGTCGTCGACCCCAGAAAATACGCGGTGGATTCAATAAAATCAACATATGCCAAATATAATCACCTTGATAAAATACTGCCGGCCATGGGTTATGGTTCGAAACAGATGAAAGATCTCGAAAGAACGATCGAGAAAGTGGAATGCGATGTTGTTCTGGGAGCCACTCCGATCAACCTTCTCAGGATAATCAAGATAAAGAAACCCTATGTCAGGGTCTTCTATGAACTAAAAGAGAAGGGAGTATCGATCGAGACTATTCTCAGGAAAAAATTTAAATTATAATTTAAGGAGGATACGATGATCAGGATCGACGAGAATCTTTGTATCGGCTGCGGCGTTTGTACGAGCATATGTCCCGATGTCTTCGAGATGAAGGATGACGGAAAGGCACAGGTTATTTCTCAAGAGATGGCCGACTGTGTCAATGAATCCAAAGACAGCTGCCCGGTAAACGCAATCATCATCGAGTAAAAAAATGCCGTAAATACGGAAAGAGGAGCTCTTGCCTCCTCTTTCCGGACGGCTATCATGAGGCTGTCGGCCTCGAAAAATAACGATCCCCAAATACCCCCTATCTTAATTGAAGATCCCCCCGGAGAACAGCTCTTCCGCAAGGAGAATTTTTAAAATATTATTGAAAAAATCCTTGAAAAGGGTATAATAAAAATCGGAGGTTAAAATAATGAAAAGGATACTCGTTCTTTTTCTTGCCGCATTATTCTCAATCATAAATGCAGCAGAATATGATATCGATATCGTTTCCGGATCTTATACCGGGATAGTTTTCAACACATATTCATCGGAAGATATCATTTTCAACGTTTCAAGCGATACATCCTCCTATTCCCTCAAAATATCTCTCTTCAGCGTGAATGGAAAATATATGGTCAGCATTTTTGACGGTGAACGGCCTTCAAATTACAAGATAACCTGGGACGGGAAAGATTCGCTATCAAGCAGGCTTAAACCCGGAATGTATTTTGCGGTTTTCGAAAAAACCGGCCTTGACGGAGAAAAGAAGACCTTCATCTTCCCGCTGCTGGCCGCGGGTGATCTGAAGTAGTCAATGTCGAAATTCATCGGCGAGATCCTCATTGAGGCCGGTATAATAACGAACGACTCGCTCAAAGTCGCGCTTGAACAGCAGAAGCAGGAAGATTCTTCGGGCAATCCGCACAGAAAGATCGGGGAGATACTGATCCAGAACAATCTGATAACGGAAGATAAACTATACCAGTTCCTGGCCTTTAAATTCAATCTTGAGCTTGTCGATCTCTCCCTGTACGAGGATATTCCCAGAAACGTTCTGGAGAGCATACCGCAGAGCATTGCTATTCAGTTCAAAGTGATCCCGATCGATATGCTGGGAAAGACGCTTTCCATAGTTATCGCCGATCCGAACGAAAAGAACAAGATCGTTTCAGACCTTCAGTTCAGGACCGGCCTCGAGATCGAAGTGATGCTTTCTACAAAGACTCAGATCGACGAAGCGCTTAAAAAATTCTACCAGGATTCCTCGCGCGTGACGGAGGAGATCGCCAATCTGGAAACGACGCTTCTTGAAGGCGCCACGTTCATAGAGGAGACCCAGGAGGAGAAGACCGAGGATGCCGTGCAGGCGGACGTGGAAAGTTCTCCCATGGTAAAATATGTCAAAGGCATTATCGCCAAGGCGGTTTCCAGAATGGTCTCGGATATTCATATAGAGGTTTTCGAGAAGCAATTACGGGTAAGATACCGGCTTGACGGCATGCTCGTTCAAGAAGGCGATCCGCTTCCGGCTAAATACAAGGACAGCATCTCTGCGGTCATCAAATCAATGGCCGGGCTCAGGATAGACGAAAAAAGAGTACCTCAGGACGGAAGAATAAAAATGCGCTTCGGTACCAAAGAGGTCGACTTCAGAGTTTCGACACTGCCGTGCATACACGGCGAAAAAGTCGTTATGAGAATCCTCGACAAGAGCAACCTCATGCTCGACATGACGAAGCTCGGTTTCGAGGAGGCCCAGCTCAAGGAATTCATGAAGGCCATCGAAAGCCCTTGGGGGATGCTCCTTATCACAGGCCCTACAGGTTCCGGTAAAACCACCACCCTTTATTCGGCCCTTTCGAATCTTAATAAGACCACAGTGAACATAATGACGGCGGAAGACCCTGTCGAATACAACCTCAAAGGCATAAACCAGGTACAGATCGACAATGCGGTCGGCATGACATTCGATGCGGCCCTGAAAGCATTCCTCAGGCAGGACCCGGACGTAATAATGGTCGGCGAGATAAGGGATTTCCCCGTTGCCGAAATAGCCGTTAAAGCTGCATTGACAGGTCACCTCGTTCTTTCTACCCTGCATACGAACGATGCTCCATCTTCGATCACAAGGCTCGTCGACATCGGCATCGAACCCTTCCTTGTGGCCTCATCGACTATCCTCGTCATGGCTCAAAGACTCGTGAGAAAAGTGTGCGCGAAATGCGCCGAAGAGACTAAGGTACCGATGGCGGAACTCCAGCGTCTTCATTTCACACAGGAGGAGATCCAGTCCGGGAATTTCAAAAAGGGAAAGGGTTGCCCCGTATGCAACAATACGGGATATAAGGGCCGTCTCGCCGTTTACGAGATCATGCCGGTCAATGAGGAAATAAGAGAGATGATAACATCTTCAGCCACTGCCGTGGATCTGAAGAAAAAAGCGATAGAGAACGGTATGTACACGCTTCATAAGAGCGCCCGTTTAAAATTTTTAAAAGGGATGACGACATTGGAAGAAGTTCTAAGAGTGACCGGCACAGGGGAGGATGAGATTTCCGATTTCTATGAAGGATGAAGAGACAACAAAGCAGCTTGAATCGCATCTGAACCTCTCCTGGGTATACTTCAAGCAGGACATGCTCGAAGATTCCGCGAATGAGCTCTATGAAGCCCTGAAGATCGATTCCAAGAACAAGAAAGCCCTGAAGCTTCTGGCCGATATCTTTATGAAACAGGGGGATATCGAAAAGGCCGAGACCACTCTTATGCAGATAATCGCCCTTTCACCGGACGATGCCGCCATACTAAAGGAAATAGGCAATCTGCTTTTTAAAAAAGGGGACCTCAAGGAAAGCATCAATTACTATGCAAAATGCCTCAAACTCGGATATTCCGATGTCGAACTCTATCTCAATGTGGGGAATATCTTCAAGTCGCTGGGCAATTACCAGAAGGCTTTCAGTTTCTTCATGCAGGCCATGAAACTGGAACCCGAGAACGAGAATATCATGAAGCTTACCGCCGAACTTTACATCAATCTTGAACAATACGAGAATGCGGCCGAGATCTATGAGCGCATGCTGAAGAAGGAACCGGGCAACCTCGATTATCATAAACTCCTCGGCTCGCTTTACATGCTTCTTCAGAAATGGCCGGCAGCTATTGAGATATACAAGAGAGCCGCCTCAGTCGCACCGGATGACCTCGGGATCCTCAACAATATCGCCATATGCTATTCCAAGCAGGAAAAAACCAAAACGGCCATCAAGATATTCAAGCATATACTCGAGAAGGACCCTAACGATTACCAGGTATTATCCAACCTGGGGTCCGTTCATTCTAAAACCGGAAGCTTCATCGATGCTCTGGAGTATTACCTTAAGGCGCAGGAACTCCGGCCCAATGATCTCAGGATAACTATGGCCATCGGCGTCATATACGACAATCTCGGGAAATACGAAGAAGCCGTTGCGATCTTTAAAAAGATACTTTCCGCGGAAAAAGATAATATCCTGGCGATGTATTACCTTGCAAATCTCTATTTATACGAAGACATGGTGGATCCCGCCATAGAATTATACGAGCATTTGATCGAACTGGCGCCAGATAATCTCGACGCGCAAACGAATCTTGCTCTGAGCTTTCTTAAGAAGAAGGAATACGAGAAAGCACTTGAAATATACAATAGGATCCTCGAAAAATATCCCGACAATCAGGTCGCATCGGAACATAAGAGTTTCATTTTAAATGTCTTGAAAAGTGAAGTTTGATAAGATAAGGGTGATCTCCCATGATAATTACGAAATATCCGGACTGTGTGAAAAACTTGAAATCCTGTTCTCCTCAACGGGGCTTTTTGAAGAACTCGGATCGAAAAAAGTCCGGAAGATCCTACTTAAACCCAATATTCTCGGGATATATCCTCCGGAGACCGCAACGATAACACACCCGAACCTCGTAGCCGCCGCGGCAAAGGTATTGAAAGCAAAGGGATACTCGGTGGGTGTCGGCGACAGTTCGGGAATGCTGATCAAGAACGAGTCCATATTGAGCTCCTGCGGGTATGATGCCATCTTTAAAGAAGGCTCGGCATCATACGAAAATTTCGACATGGAACCCTTTGACAGAATCCGGGTCAATGAAAAGGAAGTGTACATTACCGGGGTTCTCGGAAGATATGATTACTGCATTTCAATGCCCAAATTTAAAACACATCACATCACCACGATAACGTGTTGCATAAAGAATTTCTACGGCATAGTACCGGGCGTAAAAAAGACGCATTATCACAGGGAATTCCATAAATTCCGCGATTTTTGTCTTTTCATGACCGGTCTCTACAGTGTTGTCCGAGCGGATTATTATCTTGTTGACAGCATATTGGCTATGGAGGGCGACGGTCCCGCCGGAGGCAGCCCGCGGAAACTCGATATGCTGGCCGTCGGCCGCGATGGTGCTAAAATTGATGCATATCTTCTGAAATTGATGGGTGTCGAGGCGGACAAACTCGAATATTATTCAAACTTAAGGAGTTTGGGTCTTTATTCAGGCATCGGACCGGAAGATATAGAAGCAGAACCGGATTTGGAAGAACGTTTCGGAAATTTTCAATTACCCTCATCAACAGCCCTTGCGGCACTAACCTCGACCTTGCCCCAATTCGTTTTTAATTTCCTCAGGATCCGGCCCAGAATTGACGGTGCCAGATGTGTCAGATGCAGGGAGTGCGAGAGAAAATGCCCTGTTGGAGCGATAGTGTACGGGGTAAAAAGGATGAAAATCCTGGATCACAAATGCATTGCCTGCGGCTGCTGCAAAGAAGTCTGTTCTGCCGAAGCGATACATATGAGACCGAATCTGATCATGAGGGTCTTCGGATTTTTAAGAGGCATTTATGAAAGAGCGAGATATAAAAAAAGACAATCCTAATTGCATGGGATGCGGAAAGGAGAACCCGTGCGGATTGAAGCTTGAATTCTCCTACGGCAACGGCTTTGCCGTAACGGAAAGCGTCCTCGGGCGCATGTATGAAGGCTATGAGAATATCGTTCACGGCGGGATCATTTCGCTCGTCCTGGACGAAGTATCGGCCAAGGCCGTGATAGAGTATGAGGGCGTTGCCGTCACAGCGCGCATCCAGGTGTCCTTCATCAAACCTCTGATGTGCGGCGTTCCGTTCACCGCCCAGGCGAGGATAGAGAGTGTAGAAGGAAGGAAGATCTTCGTAAAAGGCGAACTCAAAGAGGCGGGTGTTCTGATAGCCCGCAGCGAGTCCGTTTTCATAAAGGTGGGTGAATGATATGAGTTTAACGGAGCTTGGGATCAGGGAAGAGATCGAAAGGATCAGGCTCAATGTCGAAAAGGTGATAAAAGGCAAGCAGAGCGCGATCGAAATGGTCATTATATGCCTTCTCACGGACGGGCACGTGCTCATTGAGGATGTACCCGGTGTGGGAAAAACGATGCTGGCAAGAAGCTTGGCACAATCGGTGGCAGGGGATTTTAAAAGGATCCAGTTCACGAACGATCTTCTGCCGACTGATATTCTGGGGAATTATATCTTCATGAAGTCAACGGAGCAGTTCGTATTCCATCCGGGACCGATCTTCACGAACATCCTTCTTGCCGATGAGATAAACAGGGGTACGCCCAAAGTGCAGAGCGCTCTTCTGGAAGGTATGGAAGAGAGAACTGTATCCCTGGACAGGAACACGCATTCCCTCCCCGATCCCTTTTTTGTGATCGCAACGGAGAATCCGATAGAACAGACAGGGACTTTCTCGCTGCCCGAAGCCGAACTCGACCGTTTCATGGTCAAGATCAGGATCGGCTATCCTTCCCGTGAAAGTGAAATGAGCATGCTGCAGGCCGTGCAGGTCAAACATCCCATTAACGATCTCGGGCCGGTTACTGATAAAATGAAGATCACAGCTATGAGGGATGCGATCAAAAAGGTCGGCATCTCAAATGAGATCAGAGGATATATTATCGATCTTCTCGCCGCGACCAGGGGCGATGCCGATGTGATCTTGGGTGGCAGCCCTCGCGCGGCAATAGCGCTTCAGCGTTTGACCCAGGGTCTTGCCGCTTTTGCCGGGCGTGATTTTGTGATCCCCGACGATGTGAAAAAGGGCTTCAATCCTGTTCTGCGCCACAGGATCAAGATCTCGCCGCAGGCAAGGCTCAATAAAATGACAACGGATGACATCCTGGAGAGAATAATCAAGAATGTCCGCGTCCCCTAAAAAGGATTCTCCTGTTCTATCCTATGTCCTCCTTATAATCACGGTCTTCTCCTCGGCTGTTAATACAGGCTTGAACGTGCTGTACTTTGTGGCCATTTTCATGACCGTCTTTTTGATCTTCGCCTATGCGAACGGAAAGGGGAATATCAAAGGGATCGAAATAGAAAGGCATCTCGGCCGAGAATGCCGCGAGAAGGAGAAGATATTCGTTGATTACAGGATAAAGAACAAAAGACGGGCCTATTACCTTCAGATAGAGGATGAGAAGTTCTCGTTCCTCGAGAGCGAAGATTATGCTTATGCCGGCTTCCTCGAAGCGGGTCCCGAAACAAAAGAGGTGAGGTCTTTCTATAAATTCTCGATCCCCGGCATATTCTTTCTGAAAACGTTAAAACTCCGCTCCGCTTTTCCCGCGGGTATCATTGAGTTCGAGAGGACCGTAAACACGGAAAACGAGATCGTCGTTCTCCCGGAGACTTTCGATTTTTCCAAAGTGCCGGAGGACCTGTTCATGAACCTATCCGAGAACGAGTACTTCAAAGTCAAGATCGGTACGGGCGAGAATATTTGGGGAGTAAGGCAGTATGAATATGGAGACAGGATGAGGGATATAGACTGGAAACTCTCCGCCCGTCGCGACGATCTTATGGTGAAGATCCGGGAACAGCCGCTCGGAAAAAGGATCTGGCTTATGCCCGTTCTGAAGGATAATGAAAGAACCGACGGCAATGCCGATGTGATAAGGATGTGCTCTTCTCTTGCAAAGAACCGGCTCAATCAGGGCTGCTTAGTGGGCCTTCTTATGGGAGGGAGGGTCGTTTTCCCTCACGGCGGCGGCGAGCAGTTCCTTGTTCTCAGCAAGGAACTATGTTATATCTGGAATGAGAACGCTTCAATACCTGCGGCAGGCAGGATGCTTTCCGCATTATCGCCCGGGGATGTGGCGGTTCTTGTGACCAACGGTGATCCTGTGGGGCTTTCGCCCATTCTTAAGGATATGCGCAATTCATTCATCAATCCAGTGACGATACATATAGGCGATGATGTGCGGAAGATGAAGGAATATGCGGACCATTTCATCAATATCGACGAGCGCTTCTATTTCGCCCAAAAGGGAAGGATGGGGGACGTATTTGAGAATACCTTTTCTTAAGGATAAAAGAGCTGCAGTCTATTCGCTTTTGTTCCTGCTTTTCCTGCTTTCTTCGGTCACTCTCTATCTTTATCTCGGCGGCAGTTTCTTCCGGTTCATCGCTCAAAGCGTGCTTGTCATTCTTGGTTTCAGGATTTCGTACAGGGCCGCGGGCAGGAAAGAGAGTAAACTCATTGAAAATCTTCTGGGGCTTGTGTATATAGCGGCTTTCTTCGGGCAGACGATCCTGATCTGGGAAGGATTCTACATACTCAAGGATATCTTCGCGATAGCCTTCACATGGGGTTTCGTATGCATTTCCTTTCACGCTGTTTCAAGAAGACTCGTTCTGAACTTCTATCTGATCACGTTCATCCTCATGATATACAATGCTTCGATAGCGTATAATCTGTATTTTCTTTTCATCCTTTTCGTTTATGCTTTTCTTTCAATTACCCTGTTCATGCTGCTCATTGTGCCTTTTGACAGGGAGTTCGCTCCTTCGGACCGCTTCGAACTGAAAAATGCCGAGATAGGCCGGATGTCGCTGCGCGCGACCGTGATCGGTTTCGCGATCACTTTGGTACTTTATATGTTCTTCCCCTTTTTCTGGAACCTGAACTTCTTCAATCTGCCGGTGACGAAGAACCGGAACTATTTCGGTGCTCCGGATATTTCCGAGAAGTTGGTGAGCATAAGCGGATTCTCGCTGGATTTCACTCTCAGCTCGGGGAAAGTATGGAATAATCCGCGTAAGGTAATGGAAGTAAAGACATCTCTCCCATCGTACGTTCATTATTTCAAGGGCGCCGTATATGACACTTTCGAGGGTATGAGCTGGACGAACAAGAACACGATCCGGTATGAAGTAAGGAACCTTTCATGGCAATTCCTGCCGGAATTCAAGAAATCCCCATTCATCCATTATGAAACGGATACGCAACAGATCACGTATCTTGTCGGCATTCCCAATGTTCTTTTCTACGAAAATTATCCCAAGGTCATCCGGTTCCCGGCACGTAGCATGAGAATGGATATGAACGGCAATATCTATATCCCGCAGATACAGGAGATCCCCTTTAAATACGCCGTTGTGACTGAATTGCCGTTTGAAGTGGAGGAAAGTGCCGTTTTCTCCCCGGTTCAGGGTTTCAGGACCCATCTCAAAGTGGAAAGAGCGTCGGACAGGACCAGGGACCTGGTTCGCCGCATCGCTTCCGGCGCGGAATGCGAATACAGAAAGGCCCTTGCCATTGAGAAGTATCTTAAGGAGAATTACGAATATTCCCTTGAATTTTCTTACTCGCCTTTGAAGGAAGATATTGTGGATTATTTCCTGTTCGAATACAAAAAGGGATACTGCGAGCAATTCGCTACAGTTCTTGCCGTAATGCTTCGCCTGGCAGGTATCCCGAGCAGGGCAGTAACGGGCTTTGCGGGAGGATCTTACGATGCTTCGCGCAATGTGCTTATCCTCAGCGGCAATAATGCCCATGCGTGGGCGGAGGCTTATTTCGAAGGCGTCGGCTGGATCACGATGGATGCGACACCGGTATCGGGGATGACCGTTCCCGAATCGCGGAGAGGTTTCCTCTCCTTCCTCTCCAGGATATTCGGAACGGACCCTCAGTTACTTGTGCCCGTTAAGGTCAGGGGAGCGGTAAAGAAGGCCTTTACGGCCGTGTTCCGTTTTATCGCGGGGAATCCCTTTTTAATGCTTCTTATCTCTGCGGCGGTGCTTCTTATCGCGCTGAGCGGACATATCATCGCTTTTCTTTCAAAGATCGCCCGGCGGAACCGGCTGGAGAATAAAAGAATCCTGATCGACGAACTGGAAAAAGCCGCTAGAAGATATCTGAAACTGAAAAGGGGGCCGGCGGATACGGAAACGGAATATTCCGGCAGGATCGTTGAACGCGCTCCGTTCCTCTCCCGAAGCCTTACTGAATGGATAGCGGATTATCTTCGGTTCCGGTATGGGGATCCCGCCGGAAAACGCTTAACGAACGGGCTCTCGGCAGGATTGCGGGACATCAAAAAAAGATTGAAAAATTTTGAAAAAAACATATAATATAACGGTCGTGATGGCGTACTAAAGGGAACCGACAATTTTTTTTGGGAGCTATCCCTGGGGAGGCAGTACCTCTCTAAACAGCGCCCCCTTGAAAAAAGGGGTTTTTCTTTTACGCGGTCACGGCTAAAAAAGAAATTGAGTTATTTCACATATAGGTGTTAAATGGAACTTTTGGAAGATCACATATCGCCCCGAGCTTCAAAAGGGGCTTTTAATAATTATCGGAGGAAAAATCATGAACATTATCTACATAATTGGATATACTCTATCCGGTTTACTTGTAGGTGCCTTAGGCGGCTTTGCCGTCGGTCAGAGACTGGGTAAAAAGAAAGGCAAACTGAAAAAAGAACATGAGATGCTTGAAGAGGCGAAGAGGAATGCCGACTCGGAGATCAACCGTTCGAAGAACATCAGGGAGCAGACCGAAAAGGAGATCAAGATCCTGAAGGAAAAGGCTGAGATCGAGATCAAGGAGAAAAGGGTCGAAGAGAGGGAGAAGATAGAAAAAGAGGCGCAGATTAAAAAGAACGAACTCAATTCCCTGGAGAAAAGGATCATTCAGAAGGAAGAGAATATCAACAGGCAGAGCAATATCATCGAAAAAAGGATCTTCGAGGTAAAGGACAAAGAAAAACGGCTGAAATTATACGATGAGACGCTTAAAGAGAGGGCAAAGGAGATCAAAGAGGCCGAAGCCGCAGAGATCTCGTATCTCGAGAAGATCGCCTCGCTTTCCGCAGAGGATGCTAAAAAACAGCTTCTTGAGATCATGGAGAGGGAAGCGCAGCTCGATTTTACCGGCAAGCTGAAAAAATTCGAGGAAGAGTTCCTTAAAAACGCTAATCAGAAAGCCCTGGACATCATCTCCACGGCGATCGAAAAAAGCGCTGTGGAATATGTGAACGAGGGTACCGTATCCGCCATCGAACTGCCCAATGACGAGATGAAGGGCAGGCTGATAGGCCGCGAAGGCAGGAATATAAGGACCTTCGAAACAGTGACCGGCGTCGATCTTATCATTGACGATACTCCGGATTTCGTGACCGTGTCCTCTTTCGACCCGGTAAGAAGGGAAGTCGGGAAAAGAGTGCTCGAGAAGCTTATTGCCGACGGAAGGATACACCCGAAGAGAATAGAGGAGATACATGCCAAGATAGAGAAAGAAGTGAACGAGGATATCATAAAAACGGGTGAGGAAACCGTGTTCGAATTCGGATTTTCTAATATCAATCCCGAAATAGTCAAACTCATAGGTAAGCTGAAATTCAGGACCTCTTACGGCCAGAATGCGCTTCAACATTCAAAGGAGGTGGCATATATTGCCGCCCATATAGCTCAGGAACTCGGAATAGACGTGAACTTCGCGAAAAGAGGAGGCCTTCTCCACGATATCGGTAAAGCCATTGACCGCGAACAGGAAGGAAATCATCAGCATCTGGGAGCGGATATAGCGAAGAAATACAATGAGAATCCGATCATTGTGAATGCCATACTCGCGCATCATGGAGATGTGCCCTACGAATCGCTCGAAGCGTCCCTGGTCCAGATCGCCGATGCTATCTCCGCATCCCGGCCCGGCGCAAGAAGGGAGACCTACCAGTTCTACATAAAAAGAGTGCGGATGCTCGAAGCCATTGCGAATGCTTTCACCGGAGTCGAGAAATCTTTCGCCATTCAAGCCGGAAGGGAACTGAGGATAATAGTGGATTATCAGGATATCAGCGATGACGAAGCAAGGGTGCTTGCCAGGAACATCACCAAAAAGATAGAACAGGAAGCCAAGTTCCCCGGAACGATAAAGATCATCGTCATAAGGGAAACAAGATTCGTCGAAACGGCAAAATAAAAAGGGGCTGAATTATGAACGGCGTACCGTACCGTAAAAAGATCGTGATCATTAAAACGCCTTCATTTGAAGGTATTCTTTTCAGGAAAATGCTTCTGGCCCTTTACAACCGGGCCGAGCGGACCGAGGCCGTGTATTCTTACAGATCGGCCTCTTGTGATGATGCGCGCCGCTGTGCCGATCATGTTCATTTCGATGAGGATCTCACTGCGCCGCTGCAGTTTCTGGCGGACACGGAATACATTGCCGTTCCCGAGATCGATGCCGGAACCGCCTCAGATATAGTAAGGTTCAATTCGAGAAAAAATTATATCAAGATCCTCGTTGAAGCTCTTAAGCTGGGCATTCCGGTGGCCGTAACGCTGAATGAAGCCGGCTTTGCGGGAAGGACCGGCAAGGCAAGGAATGTGCTCGTGGAAGAGCTCGGCAGGATTTGCAGGATAATGACGCCGGACGAACTGGCGGGTCATATGGGAATAAAGGGTTATGAAAAGGCCTCTCTTGCAGAAGAGGTCAAGAAGGAGGAAATGAAAATGACGGAAAATGCGGAGATCAACATTGCGAAATACATCGACCATACGCTGCTCAAACCCCAGGCGAGCATAGAGGACATAAAAAAATTATGCGCCGAGGCGAGTAAGTATTCCTTTAAAGCTGTTTGCGTTAATCCGTACCACGTGAAAACCTGCAAACAGCTGCTTGAGGGCAGCGGCGTGCTTGTTGCGACCGTCATAGGCTTCCCTCTGGGAGCGAACCGTCCAGAGATAAAAGCGGCCGAGACCGAAAAAGCTCTTGCCGACGGGGCCGACGAGTTCGATATGGTCCTGAACATAGGTGAAGTGAAATCCGGTAATTTCAAGAACGCCGAGGACGATATCCGGGCTGTTGTTGAAGCTGCCGGAGGAAAGACCGTTAAAGTAATACTTGAGACCTGCCTTCTTACCGATGAAGAGAAGATAAAGGCCTGCATCATCTCCCAGCGTGCCGGAGCGCATTTTGTCAAGACTTCTACGGGTTTCTCAACAGGCGGCGCTACGATCGGGGATGTTTATCTGATGAAGCAGACCGTCGGGGACTCCATGAAGGTAAAGGCATCAGGCGGGGTTAAGGATTATGACACGGCATTGAAAATGATAGAAAAAGGTGCGGAAAGGATAGGCACCTCTTCCGGTATAAACATAGTGGAGAAAAAAGGAGGGTCCGGTGAGAAATATTGAAAAGATCACAGGCCGCGAAATACTTGATTCTCGCGGTAATCCCACCGTCGAAGTGACGGTTGAGCTCGAATGCGGGGTCACAGGTTCAGCCGCGGTTCCCAGCGGCGCATCAACGGGTTCACGGGAAGCCCTTGAACTCAGGGATGGAGATAAAAGCCGTTTCGGCGGCAAGGGTGTATTGAAGGCAGTGAAGAACGTGAACGAAATGCTCGCTCCCGCTCTTCTCGGAATGGACGTTATGGAGCAAGTGGCCATTGATAATAAAATGATCGCGCTTGACGGCACCGAAAATAAATCCAATCTCGGCGCTAATGCCATTCTCGGCGTTTCGATGGCCTGCGCGCGGGCTTCGGCAAATTTTCTCGAGATCCCGCTGTACAGATATCTCGGCACCGCTAATGCGAAAAAGCTTCCCGTACCGATGATGAACGTTCTGAACGGCGGTGAACATGCTGACAACAATGTCGATATCCAGGAGTTCATGATCGTGCCCCACGGATTCGATAAATTCCGCGATGCCTACCGTGCCGCGTCCGAAGTATTCCAGAACCTTAAATCGGTCCTCAAAGGGAAAAAGCTCTCAACCGGCGTCGGCGATGAAGGCGGTTTCGCCCCGGACCTGAAAAACAACCGGGAAGCCCTTGAAATGATGGTCTCGGCGATCTCGAAGGCGGGATACCAACCCGGCAAACACGTTTCGATCGCCCTTGACTGCGCCGCTTCTTCGTTCAGAACAGAGGATAAAAAGAAGTACTTTTTCGAAGGCAAGGAGATCACTACCAAGGATTTGATAGCCTATTACGCAAAATTGATCTCCGAATTCCCGATCGTTTCGATCGAAGACGGTCTTTCCGAGGACGACTGGGACGGCTGGGCCCAGATGACATCGGACCTCGGCGGAAAAATCCAGATAGTGGGCGATGATATTTTCGTTACCAATATGAAGATCATCCGCGAGGGCATCGGGAAGAAGATCGCCAATTCCGTTCTGATCAAACTCAATCAGATAGGCTCCGTTACGGAAACGCTCGATGCCGTGGAACTTTCAAGGAACAACGGTTATACCGCCGTGGTATCGCACCGTTCCGGAGAAACGGAAGACATCTTCATCGCGGACCTGGCCGTGGCTCTGAACATCGGACAGATCAAAACAGGTTCTCTCTGCCGCAGTGAACGCATTGCTAAGTATAATCAGCTGCTGAGGATCGAGGAAGACCTCGGCGGCAGTATGTTCTGCGGTGATATCTACGGCAAATGATCAGAAGGATCAAACCGGAAAAGAAGAAGATAAACCCTATTCTGCTCTCTGCCGCCCTCGCGGCTGTCATGATAGTGATCTTCATCTTCTGGTTCGGAGAGGGCGGGATCAAGGAGAATCTCGAGCTGAAGAAGACCATCCAGAATCTTGATTGGGAGATTGAACAGCTCAAAGTCCAGAATGATGTCCTTGAAGAGGAGATCATGAAGATGAAAAAGGACCCGGCTTATCTTCTCGAGAAGATAGCAAGGGAAGAACTCAGACTGAAGAAGGAGAACGAGAAGGTGATCTATTTCGAGGAACCGGCCGATGCTGAAAATAAGAAACGGTAATGTCCTCATAAACGGTAAGTTCCGGAAAACGAACATCTACGCGGAAAAAGGCATTATCAGGGAGATCACTCCGCGGGATCTTGCTTCTTCCGAAACTATTGACGCCTTCGGCAAAGTTGTTATCCCGGGCATCATTGACCCGCATGTTCATTTCGAACTTCAGCAGGGAGAATTCAAAACATCCGGCGATTTCGAAACGGCGTGCAAGATGGCTCTTTCCCGGGGCGTGACCACTGTCATCGATTATATCCCTGCCGGGGAGAGCGATTTCAGGAAGGAACCTGCTTTTATAAATTACTCCTTCCACAAGGTCGTCGGAAAGGGATTCAACACAAAAGATATCATACGATTCATCAAGGCCGGGATATCATCCTTCAAAGCCTTCACAACGTACGGGAAAAGCGGTCTTATGCTGGATGACGGAAATATGCTCGATCTTATGGCGGCCGTGAAAAAACACAATGCCGTGATCGAAGTTCATTGCGAGAATGATTCTGTTATAGAGCATAATATGAACGCCCTTTCTCCGGGCGCCGGCTCTCCGGATTCGGCCCGTCCGCCTATTGCCGAGATCGAAGCAGTAAGCAGAATGTGTCTTTTCGCTCTGAATACGGGTGCGAGGACGCATATCGTACACGTCAGCTGTCCCGAAAGCATCGGAGTGATAAAGGAATATGTGAAGCGAGGCGCCGCAGTGACATGCGAGACGTGCCCGCAGTACGTGTTCCTGGACGATTCGCTGCTTCACGGCCCCGAGTGGCCTCTTTACGCATCCTGCCCTCCTCTGCGTTCTGCGGAACGTTCAAGGAAGATGCGAGAACTTCTTTTAAAGGGCTCTATTGATATGATATCGACCGATCACTGCTCTTTCGAAAAGGAATTGAAATTGAAGCATACGGATGTGCGGAACATGCCGTATGGAATACCCTCCGCCGGATATTCCGCTCTACTTTTTCTTGAGCTTTTCGGGATGAAACGCGCCGGAACGATGTCGTTCTTGATGTCGCGTAATCCCGCTGCGGTTTTCGGGATCGAGAAAAGAGGCCTTATAAAGAAGGGTTATTGGGCCGACCTCGTGATCCTCTCCCCGTGCTCAAAGGAGAAACTGGACATTCCCCCCTACGATACTTCGGGATACTGCCCTTTCGGCGCGTTCAGTTCTTCCTACGCTGTGGAAACGGTTATCGTGAACGGCTTTAAGGCATTTGAAAGAGGAACGGTATTCACTAAGAACGGCTCTTTTCTCCCGAGGACGGTATGAGTTTTCTAAAAAAGGGAAGATACATTGCCGTGGAGGGTGTGATAGGTGTGGGTAAGACCACGCTTACGAAGTTGATCGCGGAAAGGTACAATGGCAAGTTCTTCCTTGAAGTTGTAGAGGAGAACCCCTTTCTGGAACCGTTCTATGCTGATAAAGAGAAATACGCATTCCAGGCCCAGATCTTCTTCCTGCTTTCGAGGTTCAAACAGCAGCAGGAGCTCATGCAGATGGACCTGTTCTCTAATTTCATTGTTTCGGATTATTTCTTCGAGAAGGACAGGATATTCGCTTACCTGAACCTGAACGAGAAAGAGCTGGGTCTGTATGAAACATTATGGAAAATGATGAGCAGGACAGTCTCGAAACCCGATCTCGTGATCTACCTCAGCGCGAATACCGATATCATCATGAGCAGGATCGAGAAAAGGGGGAGAAGTTTTGAGCACAATATGGACCGGCATTATATCGAGAACCTCAAACAGGCTTACGACTATTTCTTCTTTCACTACAATGATTCGAATTCGCTTACTATAAATACGGACAAGCTTGATTATGTCAATGATCCCGAACATCTTGAACTCATCCTCAAGCAGATCGAGGATTTTACTTCGGGGAAAAAATACATCGATCCCTTCAAGAAGATATGAACCCGGCCGTTAAACTCACCAATACTTGCAAGAAGTTCGGCACAAAAACAGCGCTTGACGGCATATCGTTCGAGATCCCCAAAGGAAAGATAACCGGATATCTTGGTCCGAACGGTGCAGGAAAAACGACTACGCTTAATATCATCTGCGGCGTCATAGCAATGGATTCCGGCTCCGTCAGCATTGCCGGAAGCGAGATCCCGGGAGACGGAAGTTATAAATCGAGGATCGGGTACGTTCCGGAGAACCAGATGATGTACCAGCAGCTCACCGTGAAGGAGCATCTTGTATTCGCAGGAAAACTGTACGGAATAGATCGCGGTGTGCTGAAGGAACGCATCGATCGGATGCTCGAGGATTTCGGGCTGCAAGATCAAAAGGATCATCCCATTCAGAAACTCTCCAAGGGAAATAAACAGAAAACCCTGATAGCCTGCGGACTCATTCACGAACCGGAAATACTCTTTCTTGACGAACCCCTCAACGGGCTCGATATTGAAAGTCAGTTCAAATTCAAGGAATTCCTCAAGGAGTATCTGCAGAAAGGGAATACGGTGCTCTACTCATCGCACATCATGGAGGTCATCGAAAGAATGACCGAAAGGATCATCATTATAAGCAAAGGCAGGATCAGATTTGACGGCATGATAAACGATCTTGTTGCCTCATACGGGGGCATTTCCTTCGAAGAAGCTTTTATGAAGAAGATAAATGAGTAGAGGATTAAGGGATACTTTCCTTCTTCTTTCCGTTTTCCTGAAGATAGATGCGAGAAACCCGAAGCTCCTCGAAAGGAACGACGGGAAGCTTTTCGCGTCGAATTTCATATATGTCCTGTATGCATTGACCGGTTTTACCTTTACGGTCAGCATTCTGATCAGAGGCCTTGACCCTTTAAACTACGCCTTCAATCTTCTTACGCTTCTTTCCGCCAATGTTTTCATTGTAGTATTCCTGGAGATGAGAAGGATATTCATCATGCCTGAAGACTCGTTCATTCTTTCGGTTATGCCCGTTTCCAAAGGCTCCATAGTCATGGCGAAGATCCTCAATATAGCGGTATTCTCTTTTTTTATCATGATATCCCTCGGCGCCGCGCCCGTTCTTGCCGGAACGGTCGTTCCCCGTTTCTCGGGCATCTTGCCCGCATCGGCAATGGTGCTGGCTCTGCTTTTCAACGCGCTCTCCGCGGCCTTCCTTGCGGCATTCCTTTTCGTCATCCTTATTTCGATCGGGGGAAAAGGAGGGTTCGAGAAGATCTCCGTTCATGCTTCCGTGGTCCTGCTTATCGCATTTTATACCTGTTTCATCCTGTTCACAAGGGAATCAGGCATAAAGGATATCAGAACGGTCCCGGTATTCAGCTGGTTGCCGGCATATCATTTTGCAAGGCTTTACGATCTTTCGATCTCAGGCAATATTAAGGGATTCCTCTTGCTGGTCTTTCTTATCGTCCTTTTCTGTGCGGCCGGCGCCGCGGTCTTCTATACGATCCTTGCCGGAACCTATCACAGACATCTGCAGACTTCCGGGGAAATAGAGGCGATATACGATACAGGAGGATCCGTCTACCGTAAAAACCCTTACGGCATACTACTCGGGGCATATTCAAAAAGGGATCATCAGCTGAAGCTCCGGAACTACTCCCTTATCGGGATCATGGCGGTTTTCTTCATTATGCTCTTTTTGGTCCCCGAAGAAAAAGATGCTGCCCCGTCGCCTTTTCTGATAAGCGCGACCGCTTTTGCGTTCAATCTCTATTTCATGATCACCGTTCTCATCACCAATCATCTCTATTCGAAGGACTATGAGGCCTCTTATATATTCAAGGTGACCCCTTATGATGATGAAGAAGGCCGGACGGATTTCCTGCGCTTTCTGGCGAAACATTACTTTCTTCCGGTCTTTGCCGTTCTTGCCGCGGCTCTTACGTACGCTCTGGGACCCGTGAACGCATTCAAGGCTTTTTCTGTATATTTCAATTTCACGGTCCTTTCCATCTGCATATTCTTTTATATCAACCGCTCATCTCCGTTATCCCTGAAAGAGGACAGTCGCTCGAACCAGATGAAATATCTTATCATGTTCATACTTGCGGTCCCGCTTACAATTTTGAGTTCAGTCCTGTTCAACGCGGCAGCACACGGCTTGATTCTTCTTTTCAACGGGATCAATGCTATAATATTCATTATCAATGCCGTTTTATTGATATTGCTGCTAAGAAAAAGGCAATGGAGGTTTCAGTGAACGACACCGTCATAGGGCACATCGGCGGCTCGGCCGGAAAAGAGGTCCGCCTAAAAGGCTGGGTATACAATTTCAGGAGTTCCGGCAAGATCGCTTTTCTTATATTGAGGGACGGTACGGGTTTCATCCAGTGCGTCCTTGTGAAGGGCGAAATAGGGGAGGAATACTTCGAACTCGCAAAAACACTTCAACAGGAGGATACGATCGAAGTGGCCGGAAAAGTCGCGGAAAACCCTCGCTCTCCCGGTGGGTACGAGATCGCAATGACCTCCCTTCGTATCATCAATCAGTTCAGGGGTGAAGAATATCCTATACAGAAGAAGGACCATGGAGTGGATTTCCTCTTAAATAACCGCCATCTCTGGCTGAGAAGTAAGATGCAGTTCGCTACGCTCAGGATACGCGATGAGATCGTGAAGGCGATCAGGGATTTTTTCTATGAAAGGGAGTTCATCCTCATAGACTCCCCTATATTCACGCCGACGGCGCCGGAAGGGACATCCTCTTTGTTCGCTACGGATTATTTCGGGGAGAACGCTTTCCTTTCGCAATCCGGCCAACTCTATCAGGAGGCCGGCGCGATAGCCTTCAGGAAAACATACTGCTTCGGACCTACTTTCAGGGCCGAGAAATCAAAAACGAAAAAACACCTTACCGAGTTCTGGATGATCGAACCGGAAGTCGCTTTTGCCGATCTTGATGACATGATGACGCTTTCGGAAGATTTCGTTTGTTATGTTGTCGGACGCGTACTCGAGAAAAAAAAGGAAGAGCTTAAGATCCTTGAACGGGATACTTCTGATCTCGAGAATATCAAGGCCCCTTTCGAACGTATCACCTATAAACAAGCGGTAGAACTTGTCAATAAAGGCGGCCTTCCCATGAAGTTCGGAGAGGATTTCGGTGCGGATGAAGAGGATATTGTCAGCAGGAATTTTAAAAAACCTGTTTTCATCCACAGATTTCCGAGGTCGATTAAACCTTTCTATATGGAAGCGGACCCCGAGGACGGGGATCTTGTGCTGAATATGGACCTTATTGCTCCGGCAGGTTACGGCGAGATCATCGGAGGATCCCAAAGGATGTACGATTTGGACCGGCTTAAGGAAGAGATGAAGAAAGCCGGGCTCAGTGAAAAGGATTATCACTGGTATGTAGATCTCAGAAAATGGGGATCCTGTCCCCATGCCGGTTTCGGTCTCGGCCTCGAAAGGACGGTTGCGTGGATAACCGGTATCGAGCATATCAGGACCGCCATCCCGTTCCCGAGAACTATCAATCGCTTAAATCCATAGAAATGAACAGGGGGATATATGAAAAGAGATCCGGTAAAAGATCTTAACGTATTCAGGGGAAAGGCCTTCCGGGGTGAATGGCCGACCGTGCCCGAGATGCTTGAAATGACCGTTGAGAAATACGGCCGGAAAAAAGGCTTCACCGCCTTCGAACCCGATTATCTGAGTCTAACTTATGCCGAGATAGGTTCCGTAACGGATGAGATCGCGGGATATCTCCTTTCGTCGGGCATCGTGAAGGGCGACCGCGTGGGGCTTGCGGGCAAGAACTCCCCCGAATGGACGATCGCATATCTGTCCGTTCTGAAGCTGGGTGCCGTGATCGTTCCCGTCGACTATCAGCTCCCTTCGGAAGATATCGGAAAGCTCTTCTCGCACGCTGCGGTGAAGGCCGTATTCGTGGACGAGGAAAAATTCGAGGATATCCCGGCCGCGGGTCTGAACCTTTCCCTCAAGATATCGCTTTCGAAAAACAGGCCGAACTACCTTCTCAACTTAAAGTCCGGAGGCCGTGAAGTGTCCGCTCCTCCTTCCGAGAACGATATCTGCGCCATTCTGTATACATCGGGCACAATGGGTAATCCGAAAGGAGTTGTGCTTAGTCACCGGAATTTTACTTCAGATGTATATCTTGCCCAGGCGCATCTGAAACTCTATTCGAGCGATGTGTTCTATGCACTTCTTCCGCTGCATCATATTTATACGATGACAGCGGTATTTCTCGAATCCGTCTGCGTGGGTGCCGAAATAGTATACGGGAAAAGGATCGTCACGAAGAATATCCTCGAAGAGCTCAAGAAAGGCAAGGTCACCATGTTCCTTGGCGTGCCCCTCCTTTTCAATAAGATCATAAAGGCCGTTATGAAAGGCATTAAGGAGAAAGGACCCTTTGCCAATGCCGTTGTGGGCGGGATGATGGCCTTCAGCGGGTTCATGAAGAAGACCTTGAACATCAATCCCGGGAAATTCCTGTTCCGTTCCATTCTCAAGAAGATATCGTTTGAGAGAATACGCGTTTGCATTTCCGGGGGCGGTCCGCTCCCTCCGGAGACCTTCAGGAAATTCAATCAGCTGGGGATCGATTTCATTCAAGGTTACGGCTTGACGGAGACGGCTCCGATACTTACTTTAAATCCCGTGGAACATTATAAGGAGACTTCCGTAGGGAAAGTCCTTCCCGCCGTCGATCTCAAGATAGCCGAGCCGGATAAGGACGGCATAGGGGAGATCATCGTAAAAGGGCCGATGGTGATGAACGGATATTATATGAACGACGAAGAAACGAAGAAGATCTTCAGCGGAGACGGTTATCTTAAAACGGGTGACGTGGGATACCTGGACGGGGAGAACTATGTCTACCTCACCGGAAGGAAGAAGAACATCATCGTGACAGAGGGCGGGAAAAACGTTTCTCCCGAGGAGATCGAATACGGCTTCGAGATATACGAGGAGATCGAGCAGATCATGGTGAGGGGGTATCTGAAGAATGCGGAAACGAAGACGGAGGATATCATGGCCTATGTGTTCCCCTGCAGGGAATATTTTGAATCGGAGTTCAAAAAGACCGATTCGGCATGGGACGATGCCTTTGTCGCCTCGAGGATCGGTTCCGTTGTTGCCGAAGTCAACAATGCTCTTCCCGCGTATAAAAAGGTGAAACGCTTCGAGGTCCTGAAAGAACCTATGGAAATGACAACGACCAAGAAGATAAAAAGATTTAAAATTCAATAGGAGAATATCATGGAGAAAAATTCATTCACATTCCTTGAAGACCTGCTCAAGGAACCGAGTCCTTCCGGTTTCGAGGAAAGCGCAGCGAAAGTATGGAGGGCATATGCCAAGAAATTCGCCGATAAGGTCAAAGGCGATTTCCACGGCAATTCGTATGCCTCGATCAACGAGAAAGGGTCCCTGAGGATCTATATGTCCGGTCATATAGACGAGATCGGCTTCATGGTCAAAACGGTCACGAACGAAGGGTTCATCAAGATCGCGCCCATCGGCGGCATAGACGGACATGTCGTAGTAGGCCAGAGGGTGTGGATCTATACCGAGAAAGGCCGTGTTTACGGCATCATCGGAAGGAAACCCATTCATCTGTTCAAAGCGGAAGACAGGACGAAGATCATGGAGATAGACCAGATGTGGGTCGATATCGGCGCAAAGAACAAGAAGGAAGCAATGTCGCTCGTTTCGATCGGCGATCCAATCGTCATTGCCGCCGGTTTTGAAAAACTGAGGGGTGATTTATATGTGGCAAGGGCCTTTGACGACAGGATCGGGTCCTTTGTCGTAGCCGAAGCGCTCCGGCTACTTGCCGAAGGCAGGAATAAAAATAAAAAATCCGGGAAAAATAAAAAGTCCGGCATCGGGCATAATGTGACCGCGGTAGCTACTGTTCAGGAAGAGATAGGCCTGAGAGGAGCGACCACGAGCGCATATAATGTTCAGCCTCATATCGGCTTTGCCGTGGATGTTACATTCGCTTCAGACAGCCCGGGAAGCACCGAGGACATGATCGGCACGATAAAATGCGGCGGCGGTCCTGTTATCGCCCGCGGGCCGAACATTAATCCGCGGCTTTTCAATCTGATCGTGAAAACGGCAAAAGCAAATAAGATCCCGTATCAGGTAACCGGTGTTCCGAGAGGCACGGGTACGGACGCGAATGCGATCCAGCTCACACGCGGCGGCGTGGCAACCGCCCTAATCAGTATTCCGAACAGATATATGCATACGCCGGTCGAAGTTGTCTCGCTCGCTGATGTTGCAAACTGCGCCAAGCTCATCGCCTGTACGATAGAGAACATAAGATCGGCTGACGATTTCCTGATCTGAGAACTCCGGAAAGAAGCTGAAGAAGATAATCTTCATCGAATTCACGGGAAGGGGCGGCATTCATCAATACACCGCCCTTTATCAGGCCGGGCTGAAAAAACGGGGGTACGGCACAGCCTTGATCACGGGCCGCGACCCCGAATCCCATGAGATCCCCGGAGTGAAGCGTTACTGCATTGAACCCTATGAAGGGCTTCTTAAAGCCGCATTCGATGCAAAGAACGCCTTGAAAAATCTTATGAAAGGAAAAGGGCAGAGGCCTGCAGAAACAGGGAAAGGGATCAATACAAATTCACCGCTCGGGATCAGATTCCTCTGGAGCAAGATCCTCCGCTCTATAAGAAGAGAGAAACCCGATGCCGTTCATATCCAGTGGCTGTGGGATTATTATCCGGAACAGGTATCCTATATCGCGAAACTGGCAGCCGGCGGCGTCAGGTTCTTTTATACCTTCCATAATTCAAAACCGCATGAAGGCTTCGCTCAGGGGATAAAGGATTTTTTTAAAGCGCTTCATCCCCATCTCACGCTTTGCTTCACGCATTCCGAATTCGATAAGAAAGAGGTCACCCGCCTCTACGGCATTCCCGGGGATAAGGTCCGCGTACTCAAGATGTTCAATCCGCTCGCCGTATTCCCAAAAGAAAAGAAGCTTGACCCGCGAATGGTGGTGCTCCTTTTCTTCGGATATATCAGGCAGTATAAAGGGCTTGACCGGCTTATCGGCCTTCTCGGTTCGGATGACCCCGTCTACGATAATGTGAAGCTCCATATCCTTGGCAGCGTATCGGACAAAGACAGGGGGGTCTATGAGGAACTTATCGGAAAGAACGGAAGAAAACAGAATATAGAATGGGACATCGGATATGCCGGTCCGGAAAAAGTTTCGGAGGCCTTTGCGCACGCGGATGTTCTCGTTCTGCCGTACAGGGATGCTACGCAGTCGGCCGTGATACCGCTCGCATATTATACGCGCACACCCGTGATCGTGAACGATGTCGGCGGCCTTTCGGAGAACGTTTCCGACGGCAGGACGGGTTTCGTTCTGAAGGAGCCGTTCGAAGAGCGTTTCACCGCGCTTCTTAAAAGAGAGAACATAAAAGAGCTTCTCGGCGAAATGTCCGGTAACGCTCTTTCATATTATAACGATAATCTGGAAACGGAGAAGGTAATAGATTCATATATCAAGATGATATCCTCGTTCATCCGTTAGATTCCGGATATGCTCTCGGACGGCGATCCGGTCCGCGGCCCTCTTTGGAGCCGTGCGCATACCGGTCGCCGGAGACATCAAAGGAAACTCTGACGAAACCCGGCCGTATGATAATATGGAGATCGCTTGTCCTCGGTTCCTTGCGTTCTTCCTTGCCCATCCACTTTCACTTTTACATAGAATTCCCTGTCCCTTACCATATGGAACACGATAAAAATAAGAAGGTTCACTTCTGTTTCAGAGACTGCTGAAACAGGCGCAAGATACTCGGTCCTCCATTTCCCGTTGCTGTATTTCATGTCAAGACGGAAAAAAATCGAATAGAAAGCATTGATCCCGTTGAAGTCGAAAACAATACCTTCTCCGGTTCTCTTTACGGAAAATAAGGAAGAAAATACTTTCTCTTTCATTCTACCATATTATAAAGAAAACCCACTTCGGACATAGGGGGATAATATGTGCGAATAGAAAAGAAGATAGGACGGCTTCGCGGCAAGTTCCACATGCGCGGCCCGGTGTCTGCCCGAATATTGTGCAAAACCTCCGGGATTTTAAGAAAAAGCCCTTTATTATATATGTTAAATACGGCAGGCGCTACAGATCCAATTGCAGGGGAAATCAAAAAAGAGATAGGCGCAAAATGAAAGATCGAAAACGGGGGAAATCTCTTGACTTAAACTTTTAAGATGATATTATATTGAAAATCCAACGGAGGTATCGTATGCATATGCTTAAAAAGGACCTTGTTTCAATTCTGGATTGGAACGAGGAAGAGATCAAACACCTTTTCAAAACTGCGGAGCGGATAAAGAATTACCAGAAGACCGGCGTGGAATTCCACTCCCTTAAAGGTAAAACGCTCGGTATGATGTTCTCTAAGGCTTCAACGAGGACGAGGGTCTCTTTCGAAGTCGGCATGTACCAGCTCGGAGGGTATCCTCTTTATCTTGACATCAAAGCCAATCTGCAAGTAGGAAGGGGAGAGACCATCGAGGATACGGCCAGAGTGCTTTCCAGATATCTGGACGGCATAATGATCAGGACATTCTCTCACGACGATGTCGTGAAACTTGCCAAGTACTCTTCCATTCCCGTTATCAACGGGCTTACGGACCTTTTGCATCCCTGTCAGGTCCTGACGGATATCTTCACCTTCATCGAACACAGGGGGGATCCGAAGGGAGCCAATGTCGTTTTCATAGGCGACGGCAATAATATGGCGCATTCATGGCTCAATGGCGCAGCAAGATGCGGAATGAACCTTACAATAGCCTCTCCGAAAGGTTTTGAAGTGAAAAAGGATGTTTTCGACGCTGCATCGGCCGTGGCTAAATACAATGGATGTACATTGAAGCTCACCAATGACCCGAGGGAAGCCGTCAAAGGCGCCGACCTTCTTTATACGGATGTCTGGGCTTCGATGGGCCAGGAAGCTGAAGCGAAAGAGAGAGTGAAAAAATTCGAAGGATTCCAGTTGAACAGGGAACTCGTCGATCTTGCCGATAAAGATGTCCTCATCATGCACTGCCTTCCCGCTCACAGGGGAGAGGAGATCACAGATGATGTTATCGATGATCCGAAACACTCCGTCGTTTTTGATGAGGCGGAAAACAGACTTCACCTGCAAAAAGGAATACTGCATATACTCATGACCAAATGATCGCAGTAATACAGCGCGTTTCACGCGCCTCCCTGCGGATAGACGGAAAAGAGAAGGCCTCCCTCAAGGGGGGCCTTCTTATCTTATTGGGCATATCGAAAAAAGCAAAAGAAGAGGATATTCCGCGCTTGGCCAAAAAAATACTCAATCTCAGGATATTCTCCGATGAAGGAGGAAAAATGAACCTCTCCGTAACGGATGTCAAAGGCGGTATTCTCCTCGTTTCGCAGTTCACCCTCTGCGCTGATGCATCTAAAGGGAACAGACCTTCATTCGGCAGGGCGATGGACCCTGCGGGGTCCTTTAAACTATACGGACTCCTCAGGGATGAACTCAAGAGATCGGGCCTTGATGTTCAGGAAGGGCAATTCGGCGCTCATATGGAAGTCGAACTGGTCAACGACGGTCCTGTTACACTGATCCTTCCTTAAAGTACGAATTTGAAAAGCAGGCTTTTTCCTGTATCTGACTGAAATCTGTAACCCAAATAAAAAAATGTCTTCGGAAAAGGTTCCCAGGAGAGAAGTGTTTCATAGATCCTCACTGATCCCGGGCCGGACAACTGGTATTTTCCTCTTATGAAAAGCCTCTCCGTTATGTTCAGATATGCATTGAAGATCTGGATCTCGTTCTCAAAAGGTTCCGTCAAAAGCCCCGTCGTATCTGCCGAAAGCGTATAATCGATAATGAGCCTGTTCAGCGGTTTTGCCGAAACATAGAAGGAAAAAGCCCTGAAAACCCGGTCGACCGCTTCAATATAATCGGCCCTCGTTCCGCTTCTTGCGCTTATTGAGAAGCGTATCTTTTCAGAGGCGGGGGTAGAAACGCTGAAATACGTTTCTTTCATACGGTAAAGATATCCGGAGAATTCTTCGGCGCCTGCTCCGACGCTGAAATAGAAGGACATAAGATTCTTTAGAATGGGGTTGAAGTAAATGACCATCCCGTCTCTGTCCTTCTCCGAACTCACTCCGGCATACATGTTCCCCTGCACGCCGAAAATGATCTGGTTGAAGTTGTGCGGGAACACGAAAAAAGAAACGCCGGCCAATCCTCCGAGCAGATCGTTCTCGGAAAGGTATCCGGAAGGAGAAGCGAAAACATCATCGATCCTGCAGAGCCAGCCGTAAACCTGCATGAAGCTGTTGTAATAGGAGATTTCGGTGCTGCCGTAAGTCCCGGTGATCCCGTCGATCTCAGAATTGAGGTAGCTTAAGTTCAGCACGAGATTCTGTTCTGGCGAATAGATGACGGAGAATCCTCCAGTGAAATCCCTCCTGACAAGCGAGAAATACCCTCTCAATTTCACCTTATCCCAGATATTCAGAAGCGTGTTCCCGAGATAAGTTGTCCTTTCTTCTTCAGGCTCTGCAAGATCGTTCTCGGAAAGAGCCATGAGGAGCGTTTCGGATTCATTGATGTCCAGAATGAATTTAGCGCCTAAAAGGGGTTTTGAAACCCTTCTTGAATAAAAAACGAGCTCGGGCGGCATGAAGGCGGCGCTTCCCGTAAAGAAGTCGCGCCTCTCCTGACGGTAAAGTTCATACCTTGTGAAATTAAAAGAAAGATCGTCCGCTTCGATCTGTGCATAATCAGGATTGAAGATCAGTGCTCCGGAAAATGTCCCGGCATAACTGAATTCCGCGTCGCCTCCCATATCCGGGTCGGTTTCCCGTTCGAGATCCGACCTTAAAAAAATGAAGGGGGAAACATCGACATACAGCTGCTCCTTGATAGGGAAAGAAAATTCGGCCAATACGGCTTTCTCCATATTCGTGGCCGATTCCAGAGGTCCGAGGGGTACCATAGAACAGCTCTCGTTCGTATTATACGTGAAACGCAGGATATTCAGACGGAACCTTTCGGCGCCTTTTTTAAAATCAAGAGCATTGAACGGGATGAATATCTCGGCATTCCAGCCATCGCTCGTATCGGCTGTTCGGCCGTACCACTCCGCATTCCAGCTTTTATTGAAAAGGCCGTTATTGAGAAAATACGCGTCGATCTTCAGGCCTCCCCTCAAAACGGTGAAATAGTAACCGCTCCTTCCGCGGCCCTCCGGATCGATAAGGATAGAGATCATATCGGAAGAATTGGTCTGTTCGGTCATCCCGTAAGTAGGAGGAGTTCTTTCCGGCGGTTGGGTGCACTCAAAGAAGAAATACAATCCCTTGGGAGAATATACGCCCCACACCCTTGTGCTGTCCGTTTCACGGACACCGTTGACGGGAAGCCGCTGGATCAGGCCGTCTGAAAAAAAAGATCCTTCGTAAATATCTTCGCGGACAGCGTCAAGAACGATCTCTCCTTCGTCAATAAGCTTAAAAGGCGCCGCCCAGGTAAAAAATGACAATAGGCATATAAAGATAAAAAGAAGCGTTCTTTTCACAAACTGATTATAACATAAAAGGATATTAAAATGAAATTGCGAGCGAACGAAGCGGGAAAAAAACTCTCAGTTCTCCACTACGAAAACGAATGTCCTATTACCGATCTGAACCTTTGTATTGTTCTTCAAAATGGCCTTGGCTATCGGCTTATCATTCACAAAGGTCCCGTTGGTAGATCCCAGATCCTCTATTATGAACGCATCCGCTTTCTTCGTGATCACACAGTGTATCCTGGAAACCTTCTCGTCATTGTTTATGCTAAGCGCGCAATCCCCTGACCGACCGATAATAAAAGGTGTTTTAGAGATCTCGTGTTTCGACTGATTGTCGACATCTACCAGATAGGAAATCCCATGAGTTAACGGTTCAAAATCAACTTTCTTCATCTTCGAATCAACTACCGTTTCGTTCTGATAATCTTTATTGTCCATTTACCATCTCCCAACAATATATTATAATACTTTGGCAATAAAAGTCAAGCGGATAATATGCTCGCGGTGTGATTATTCACAAAAAAATGCTATATTTCAGAAAGCCCTGTACGAATCGAGCCTTATGCCCTGCTTCTCGGTCTCGGACAACCTGCCTTTATCCCAAAATAGCGCCGATTCCCAGTCGCCGTACATCGGATTGGGAAGTATAATGAATTTTTTGCCGAACAAGCTGCCATTTTCATCCGTCGCCTCGGAGCGTTCCCCTATCCCCTTATTGAAGAATATATTCGAAAAATCATTGAGATTGTCGCCGATGAGAAGAACGATGTCATACATAAGAGCGATCTTCTGTCTGGTGTATTCCTTGTCGGATGAGCCTTCTCTTAGAAAGATATGTTCTTTATCGGCGAACGGGAACCCGAGATCCTTCAAATTCTTTAATGTGCAATCATACAGATGCTTTTTCCTGTTCGTTACATAAAATACCTCAATGCCGTTCTTTTCTGCGAACTTAATGAATTCAAGGGCGCCGGGAACAGGCCGGGCTTCGGATCTTTTGCACCACTCATCCCAACCGGCGGGGTAGTTCCGGTTGTTCTTCAGGACCCAGCCCTGGTACGGCGAGTTATCAAGAACGGTCTCGTCGATATCCGTGATAACGGCAGGCTTTAGGCTCTTATCCCTGGGCGTATTGATGTATTCCGTAAGCCGGTCCCTTGCCGAATTGAAGGCCTGAAGGCAAAGAGCCTTGTATTCGGCAGACGTCTGCACCCACAGAACGGACATAAGCGTATATTCGGTAGAGAGATCCGTTCTCTCGAGCGCGGCGTTCCGTGCAGTAAAGATGAATAAAGCGGCAAAGAAAAGAAGAAGAACCTTTCTCATACCATTACTTACCGATAAGTTTTTTAAGCATATCCATCCCTTCAAGGGCGTCTTTATCGGTATCGTCGCCGGATGGTTCGGTCTCATTCGTTTTCTGCGTCTCTTCTGCCGGCATCAAACCTTCCATGAACAGGGCCATGAAGCTCGCGGCTTTTTTATATCCCGCCGGAAGTTCGAAAAGCGAGGCGCTTACGGCTCCGAAGCGGATGTCCTCAACGAGAAAAACGACCTTAGCCTGAGCATCCTGCATCTCAACCTTTACCGGAATGCCGTCTTTCTTCGATTCCCATACGGTCCTTTCCGACCTTGTTTGCGGAGAGCTCTTGAGATATGATTTAACATTATATTTCTTACAGTCCCATTTCCCTACTTTCTCTTCGCCAAGGAGCTTTCTCTCCTCTACATAATCGGCGGCAAGTTCTCCTCCCGTATCCTTAAGGTTCATCTCCGCGTATCCCTTCTTGCTGTGGATAATCATGTAGGCTTTTGCCGAAGCCGCGTCCGAGATCACGGAATAGGGGAACATGGGGTCCTTTGCCGGATCATAGTTCTTTTCGGTAGTGGAGATGAGCGAGAGGTCGGAACGCATCTTCCCTTTGGATATATAGACCTTCTGGGAAAGAACGGAAACGGCGCCGTCTTTCTGAGTGGACGTGTTCCTTGCTGTGATCGTCATATCGGGCGCATTCTTCAAAAGTTTCGCCCAGGGATTGTAATTATTCTGCTGAGCGAAAGCGCAGACAAGAAGACCGACGACCAAGATAAATACTGCTGTTCTTTTCATATAACCTCCTTTTATATCCTAATATGGCAGCATGATAATCATTTCGCGGGCGATCATAGTTCCGGGAACATCCTGTAAAGGAACGTTGAGATCGCAGGCACATATGTGATGAGAAGCACTGATACAAGAAGGATGATGAGAAAACTCACCACATATGAATATATCCGGTTAAGCGGTTTCTTGAACGTATATGAAGCAAGGAAAAGGTTCAAACCGACCGGAGGCGTAAGATAACCGAGTTCGAGATTGCATAAAAAGATGATGCCCAGGTGAACGGGATCGATCCCGTAGCTCATACCTAAAGGTATGATGAGCGGCGCTACTACAACTATCGCGGAGAAAATATCCATAAGGCATCCCGTTATTAAAAGAGCGAAATTGAGAAGGAGAAGGAATACATATTTCGACTTTATCGTCGCGACGAGATTCGCTGCGAGCTTCTCCGGGATCTGCGCGTCGACGATATAGTATGAAAGGCCTTTGGCGATCCCGAGTATGATCAGGATGCCGCCCAGCATCACCAGGGATTTTTTCACGATCTCTTTCATATCTTTTAGTTTGAGGTCTTTATATACCAGGCACTCGATGATGATCGCGTAAAGAAGGGCGAGGGCGCCGGATTCCACAATCGTAGTGAGCCCGGCGAAAAAACTAACGATGACCACTACGGGGAGCAGAAGCTCCCAGAACGCACCTTTTACCGAATCGAAGAACTCCTTTGCCGGTATCTTCTCCTTGGATACGGGTATATTCTTAGAATTTGCAATACCGAGAATGATGATGCACAGCATCATGAGGAAACCGGGAACGATGCCGGCCACGAACATCTTCTTTATGCTGATCCTGGCCACGACGCCGTACATGATGATCGCGATGCTCGGAGGGAAAAGGAGCCCTATGCTGCCCGAGGCCGTAAGGATTCCGTACGAAAATTTCTCGCTGTAACCCCTTTTTATGAGCATGAACGACAGCAGTCCGCCCAAGGCGAGTATTGTGACCCCCGAAGCGCCTGTAAAGGTCGTGAAGAAAGCGCACATGATAACGCTCACGAGAATAAGCCCTCCCTTCACACGGCCCATGAGCAGATTGAAGAACCTGAGCAGGCGCTCTCCGGCCTTGCTCTCCGCAAGAATGACGCCCGTTATCGTGAAAAGCGGGATGGCGGGTATCGAAGATCCCGTTATCATAACATAATTTTCATTGGCAAGCACGTCCAGAACTCCATGTGCGCGCGTGAAAAGAAAAAGGCTTATCCCTCCGAGGACCACGAAAATATAATTGCCCAGAAAGAGCGATGCGGCAAGAACGATGATGAAAATAAGGGCCAGCGGTCCTGAAGCAAAACCGAAAAGCCAGGACAATTTCGTTTTTATCGCATCAGCCGCAGGATAGATCTCGACGCCCGGAAGAAGGGCGCAGAGGGAGGAAACAATGCTGTCGAAAGCGTAAAGAACCGCTATGAAGATAAGAAAAGGGATCAAGAATGCCGCCGTTTTCTTGAATTCCCTGAGTTCGCTCAGGAACATGAGAAAAAAACCGACAGGCATTATAAGGCCGATGAGTTTAAGAGGGATGACGCCTGCCTTGTCCGTTGCCGAAAAAGCATTAAGAACGAAGGATAAAGCCGCCGCCGTGAAGATAAAAAGGACTATTGTCTTTAGCGACCCGTCAAGGATCACGAAAAACTTCTTGAGCCGCTCGCTTTTGAAACTCTCCAGAATGGCCCCGAGGGACAAATGCCTTTTTTCGAGATAAGCGGCTACCGCTCCGACAAAGGAAAGGATGAGTACGATATGCTGAACATATTCACTTGATCCCCGCACGCCCGTTACGAAGACTTTGCGTAAAAATATCTCGAGGATCGGAAGCAGGGCGAGAAAGAAAACGATAATGAATGCAAAATATTCCCAGATGAAAATCCCGCTCTTCTTCAGGAAAAGGACGATGGCGCTATTTTTTATTCCTGCTTTCATTGAGGTATTTATCCACAAGATCGAGAGCTTCCTTTTCGAAATTTACGCCGACGAGCTTGGAAAAACCGATATTGACCTGCCGGTTCCAATCCGTAACGGCCGCAGGAGGGACTTCGTTGATCTTGAGCCCGTACTGAAGCATTGTCTTCACGGCCTCGTCATCAGTTTTATATATCTCATCCTGCATCCTCTGCCCGATGGACGTTGCGGCCTCCATCATTTTATCTTTGTATTTCTGAGGGATCCTGTCCCACGCCCTTTTAGAGAAAATTACAGCCCCGATGAAGGGCGCCCATCTCATTGCGCACATATTGTTCGCCAGGCCGAACCACTGATATGAAGCGGCATTGAGGGGAGAAGTGGCCAGCGCTTCCGTCATTCCGCTTTGGAGCGATGTCATGATCTCTGTGGACGGCAGGGGAATCGGATTGAAACCCTGCTCCTTCCATGATTGAAGTTCATTGGCATCACCCTCCCATACCCAAAGTTTCAGTTTTTTAAGATCGTCGGGATAGACAACAGGTTTTTTACTGAAGAAATGGACCCATCCGATATGCGTCCAGACAATGATCTTGAAACCTTCTTTTTCGAATTTTTTCTCGAAGTATTCCTTCATTTTCCCAAGTACATGGAAAAGTTCTTCATTGGTCTCGATCTTCCGGGGCATTTGAATCGCCATGATTTCTTTAACGATCCTGCTCAAGCCCACGCCGGTAAGGCCGGCCGCGTCGAGCTGGCCCACGCGCAGCTTCCGTATCATATCTATCTCGTCCCCGACAGTTCCTCCGGAATAGATCTTCATATTGAAATTCCCTTCCGTTATCTTCAGCCATTCCTCGGAGATCTCCCTGAGATGTTTGTCCCATGGCGATCCGGCAGGGGAGAGACTGCCGAGCTTCAGGACGGTCTCGGACGATGCTGTCATCAGAAAAGCTATGAAAACGGTAAGTACAAGACATTTTCTCATATCACACCTCAATCTATAAGGAAATAGTCGTCCATATGCGCAAGAAAATATGCGGCCCTTCTTTTGGCCAGAATGTTCTCAAGCCTTTCGGGAGAAGGCATTTCCGTATCTATGGCAAGCGTTCTACCAAGAAGGTCCCTGAATTCGGCCGCGTTCTGTTCGTTCACCGAAACGCTCAAAGCAAGGGCAAGATAGATCGAACCCTTTTTCCCGCGGGAGAGTTCCACGGCCCTTTTAAAATGCTCTCTTGCCTTTTCGGGGCTGCCTCCCATGGCCGGAGGTATGCTGCCATAATAAGTTACAAAGAACTCATGAATGCCGCCGTTATTGAAAGTCTCGTCCAATTCCAAGCACCGCTTCAGGATCTGAACGGCATAACCGGATGAAATGGAGAGTTCCATGTCGAATTTATCGCAATTGAAAGCCCCCATCCACGAGAGCGCCAGCCAGTAAAGTTTTTCAATATCCTTAACACCGAAAGCAGAAAGTGTAGAGCCGGGGTTATCCTTCAAACTGTCCAAAAAATTCTTATTTTTTAACGGAATCGACCTTAAAAGATAATCCTTCGCCCTCAGATAGAGCTTTTTTGCTCTATTTACCGCAGTTTCCTTCTCCTGGAATCTCATACCCTCAGCCAATTCTGAAGGCGTGTAAACAAATGCGAACGAATACATGGCATACGCTTTTCCGGCCGCCAGCAGGAGATCCTGATCATCAGGCAATTCCGCTATCAACGCATCATAGGTCTTGAGGAAAACGGGCAAACTTTCACCTACAAGTTCGAGATCGTTCTCAGCGGCAAAAAGGTCGCCGGAACTTCCGGACAGTGCCTTTGAGACGTTCTTTAAAGCGAATTTCTTGACCGAACAGGATGAAAGGGCTAAAAAGGTTATTGCTATAAGAATAATTGACCGTGTTCTCATGAGTACCTCTTTACAATTATTATACCATAAAAACGAAAAATTCCGCATTATTTTATTGCGATTGCTCGATAAAGCGCCCTTGCCGTAACAGAGAAGCGTTTTATGTCCATATGCGGATCTCGTATCTTTTTCATCTGTCAATTCCTCCTATCCTAAACTATCCATTGATCTGTGTGCATTTTTTTTACTCGTTAATCCTTCAATTGCGTAATAAAAAAGATATTTTTATTATTCATTCTTCGTATTTCAATGTTCATTTTATTTTGTTGTAACCTTTGCCGTCCAGAGTCGTTATATTAGTAAAGCGGAGGTTGAATATGAAGACGAAGATCTTTCTACTGATTGCTTTACTTATGATGACGAGCATTACGCTCACTGCTGCAAAGCATCCCTGCAAAGAGGGTATGCCCGATCCGGGACATCCCTGCAAAGAGAGTATGCCGGGCGAACCCGGCCCCTGCTGTCCCAACGATGCTCCCGACGGACCCGGTCTTAATCCCGATTTCGGAGCAAGATTGAAAGAGCATCTTCAGCTTACCGATGAGCAGCTCAAGAAACTTGAAGCTGTAAGGCTTGAACTCCAGAAGGCGGCCGAAAGGATCAAGATCCGTATCGAGAAGAAAGAACTCGAGATCAAAGAAGTCATGATCGAAGATAAGATAGATTTCGATAAGATCAAAAGTATCTTAAAGGAGATCAACGACCTGGAACTTGAACTGAAGCTCAACCGCTGGGACCATCTTCAGAAGGTTGAAAAGCTGATATCTAAAGAGCAGTTTGAGAAATTCAAGATGTTCTTTTTCAGAGCAGGCGGAAGGGATAAAATGCCGGGAAAAGATGGGAAAAAAGTAATTATTAAAAAGCAGATCAAGGACAAAAAAGTAAAAAAGTGATCACGGGTAATGGCGGGGCTTTAAAAGGCCCCGCCTTCATTTTTTCTAAAGGGCGTTCTTAGGCCCTTTCTCCTTTTCAGGTTTTTTCGGGTTTTCGCATTCGTTCTCTATTTTCTGTATTTTATCTTTCAACTCGATCTTAAGTTCGATGAAAGCATTCTTCACTTCTTCCAGGAACTGCTGGAACTTCTCTTTCTTAACGGTTTTTATCTCCTGTATCCGCATTTCCGCTTTTTTATCGAACACGATCACAGGAAGCAGCGGAATATCCAATGTAAAAAGTCTCCCTCTAATGCGAATCTTCTTGCCTGACTTGAGCGTTCTCTGTGTTATCAGGATAAGTGTGTTGCCGGCATCATCCTGGACCTTTACGGCATTGAATTCGCCTATAGCGGATATCTTCGTTATTCTGCCTTTGAAGGAGAGTTTCTCCCTTTCCTCCGCATAAAGGGAAGAAAGAATGAAAAGCATTAAACAAAAAAAGAAAGCATATCTGGTCTTCATTATCCGCCTCCATGGAGAATTCTATTGAAAAAGAATAAAAAAATCAAGGGAAAAGTGCATTATTGCAATAATGTTCAAAAACCTGTTGAAAAAAACATGATTATTTGCTATAAATGCTTATGGTATACGAAAATTCCGATCTTAACAGAAATATCGAAGAACTTAATAAAAAAGTAGAGAAGATAGAGAAGTACTTGTGTAAACTGGCGGAGTTCCTCGAGAAACTCGATGCCGAAAAGATCGGCAAGAATGTCAAGTATAACCTGGCCATGTACGAGTCCAAGATCAAGGATGAGGACAAAGCGGATAAGATCATTAAGACCTTCCTGCAGGGACGCTTCCAGACCTGCGAGATATGCGGAAGGTTCAAGTTCATAGAAAATCTGACAGACAATCACGCTATTTGCGAAAAGTGCCTTCAGAAATACATCGCCCACGGCACTACGATCGAACAGGCAAAAGCACTCGAAAAAAAATAACGGTTCTTTTTAGGAGGATTTATGATCGACCTTTTGAAGAATTATTCCATTAATGCCAGAAGAATGAAAAAGTCCGCCATCAGGGAACTTCTGAAACTCACCAATCGTCCGGAGATAATCTCCTTTGCCGGCGGACTTCCTGCCCCTGAAGCCTTTCCTATAGATGAAATGATAGATCTTGTGGAGGGCGTATTAAAGAACTACGGCAAGAAAGCGCTTCAATATGGTCCCACTGAGGGCTATCCGAAGTTCGTCGAACAGCTCATCAAATGGGAGAAGGAACAGAACGGCATCGATATAAAACCGGAGAATCTCTTGATCACCACCGCCTCTCAGCAGGCTCTCGATCTCGTGGCGAAGATACTCATAGACCCGTCCGATCCCGTTATCGTAGAACGGCCTACGTACCTTGGCGGGCTTCAGGCATTTAATCAATACGGCGCTAAGTTCATCGGCGTACCCATGGACGATAATGAAACGGGCATCAATATGGGAAAACTCGAACAGACGCTTCAAAAGCTCAAAACGGACGATGAACATTATAAATTCGTGTACATCGTTCCCGATTTCCAGAACCCCACGGGTATAACGATACCTCAGGAAAAGAGAAAAAGACTGATCGAGCTGTCCGAAGAATTCCAATTTCTTCTCATCGAGGATTCACCCTACAGGGAACTGCGATTCGAAGGCAAAGAACCTGAAATGATGTACAAGATGGACAATACGGGAAATGTGATCACGCTCCATACGCTGAGCAAGACCTTCGCTCCCGGTTTGAGGCTCGGTTGGATAGTAGCCCATGAAGATATCATAGATAAACTCAATACCGCAAAGCAGGCCACGGACCTGTGCACGCCTTCTTTCACGCAGGCGATAGCGGCGGAATTCATGGCAAGGGGACTTCTTTTGGAGAACATTAAAAAAGTAAAGGATCTTTATAAGAAGAAAAAAGACATCATGCTCGACTCGTTCAAAAAATACCTTCCGGAAAGGAAGGATATCACCTGGACAAGGCCTGAAGGCGGACTGTTCCTCTGGCTTACATTGCCCGGATATATGAACACATCCACTCTCTTCGAACAAGCCCTTGAAGAAAAAGTGGCCTATATCGTCGGAGAGGCCTTCGATTGTTACGGGGTGATGAAAAACGCCATGAGAATGAACTTCTCGTATCCTTCCGAAGAGGAGATAGTCGAGGGTGTGAAAAGGCTTGCTAATCTGATCAAGAAAAATATTAAAGACTGAGAAAAGGTACTGTTCATGAAAGAATTCGGCTTATACGCGCTCGATATCCTGTCGTCTAAAAAAGTCACGTACGGCGATATTAGGATCATAAGCACGAAAGACCAGAACATCGTCATACGCAACGGCCAGGCGGAGTTCAACTCAAAAAGAAGTTCGCTCGGGTTCGGTATCCGCGTTTTCTACGACGGAGCCTGGGGGTTTGCGGCGAGTTACGATCTTTCGAAAAAGTCAATCGGCAGGATCGCTGAAAAAGCGATCGGGATAGCAAAGGAATCGTCCAGATATAAAAAAAGCAAAGTAGTGCTATCGCCCTACGATGCATGCGATACGGCCGATTTCGTTTCACCCTATAAACTCAATCCTTTCGATATTTCCGAGGAGGAAAAGCTTGCGCTTCTCATCGGGGCATCCCTTTCCATGAAGACGGACCCTAAGATCCTTTACGGCATATCGAATGCCAGCTTCAGGGAAGAGGATAAGCTTTTCATGTCCACCCATGGTCAGGAAATACGGCAAAGATTCGTTCAGACGGGTGCGGGGATCACGGCGATCGCTTTCCATGAAGGCGAGGTCGCCAAAAGATCCTATCCCGCCTCCTTCGGGGGGGATTTCCGCAATGCCGGTTGGGAATTCGTGAAAGAACTGGATCTTCAGGGCAAAGGGCCGGTTATTGCGGGAGAAGCCGTGGAACTGCTCACTGCTCCCGGGGTGCCCCATACAAACACCACGCTTGTTCTCGAAGGTTCGCAGCTGGCGCTTCAGATACACGAATCCTGCGGGCATCCCACTGAGCTCGACAGGGTGCTGGGTTTCGAGCGGACGCTGGCAGGCACGAGTTTTTTGACATTGGATAAACTCTACGATCTCAAATACGGTTCGGACATCGTAAATATCACTTCAGATGCTACGAATACGGCCGCTCTGGGGGGATTCGCCTATGATGACGAAGGCATTCCCGCTCAGTGCTCCTTCCTTGTCAAGGACGGGCTCTTCGTGGGATATCAGACCTCGAGGGAAACTGCTCCGGTGATCGGCCAATGCTCAAACGGTTGCATGCGTGCCGACGGATACCACAATATCCCTCTGATCAGGATGACGAGCATAAACCTGCTTCCGGGAGAACATTCATTCGAAAGCATCATCTCGGAAGTGGAGGACGGTTTCTATTTCGCATTGAACAAATCCTGGAGCATAGACGATAAACGCCTGAACTTCCAATTCGGCTGCGAGATAGCCTGGGAGATCAAAAAAGGCAAACTCGGGAAGATATTTAAGAATCCCTCTTATACGGGGATAACGCCAGAATTCTGGGGTTCCTGCGATGCGATCGGCTCGGCGGAACACTACCGGATCTGGGGAATACCCAACTGCGGCAAGGGAGAACCGTCGCAAACGGCGCGTGTTTCCCACGGCGCATCCTTCGCACGCTTCCGCAATGTAGAGGTAGGAGTTTCCCAATGGTGAAAGAAAGACTTAACGGGATAGCAAGAGAGATCCTGTCCGCTTCCGATGCGGATTTTACGAGAGTTTCCATCTCGCTATCCGAAACGGATCTTACAAGATTCGCCAATTCCGAGATACATCAGAACGTTTCCCAAGAGAATATCGGCATAGGGATAGAACTGGCCTACGGCTCGAAGCACGGCTTCACTACCCTGGACTATCCCGATCCCGAACTTATAAAAAGCGAAATCAAGGCGCTGAAAGCGCTTGTGATCGCGGGGAAGGACGATCCGGAATTCTGCGCTGCGAGAGGGGAGAATCACGAATACTCGGAGAAGTATGACGAAGAAACAGCCTCTCTCGGTCCGAAAAGCATGGCGGATATTGCAGGCGGCATCATCGCAAGGACGAACAAGGCGGGCCAGGAATCATTCGGTTCATTAAGCTTACGGAGGGAACACGAACTTCTCGCTAATTCCTTCGGCTCGAAAGCGTTCTCCGAAGCGACGGTAGTGGAGCTCGTTACGATCCCCGTGAAGAACGAACGGACTACTTATAATGAATTCTTCTCCCACAGGATATCCGATTATTCTGAGGAGGCTCTTCTTGCCGCACCGCTTTCGCGGATGGACCTTTATAAAAATTTCAGCGATCTCAAAAGAGGGAAATATACCGTCCTTCTCGAAGAGATCGCAGTATCGGATATCATACGCTTTTTTAACTATATGGTATCCTCCGGCCGCATGCTTCATGAGAAACAGAGCGCGTTCTACGGCAATATGGGCAAGGAGATCACCGGAAAAAATCTCACTCTTCACGATGATCATACGGACCCTCGGACCGTGGGAAAACCTTATGATTCCGAACTCAATACAAAAGAGAGGATCGTGCTCATCGAGAACGGCGTGGCCAAAAACGTTGCGTTGAACGAAAAATATTCCAAGCTTCTCGGGATGAAGAACAACGGGCATTCTGTCATGGGAGGCCAGAACACGATGTGCGGCAATCTCCGTCTGGAAACGGGCGATGCGCCAAAGGACGAGATAATATCCGGCATTGAGAACGGGCTTCTGATAACGAGATTCCATTATACCAATGTGCTGGATATGAGAAAAACCATATTTACCGGAATGACAAGGGACGGCATGTATATTATTAAAGACGGAAAGCTCACGGGAACGGGCAATAATCTCAGGTTCACGATCAATATACTGGATGCGTTCAAGAACATCAAGGCCCTTGGAAAAGAACTTGTCTGCATCGGCGGCGTTTCCGTTCCCTGCCTTAAAATAGAGGATTTCAATTTCACTGGGGAGACGAGATTTTGAGCGAGTTCATAAGGTCCCTATTCGGCGATTCGCTTTCCGAAGCCGTAAAAAGCCCGGTCTTTATAAAGATCATCCAGAGTTTTTTCATCATGCTCGTCTTCGGCGGCGTTTCCTTCATGTTCACATCGCTGATCGGGAAGGGAGTGAAGAACAGCCAAGCGCGCTACAGGGCCGTGAAATATGTCAATGTATTCTTCTCCGTCCTCATCATTGTCTGTATCTTTCTTATTTGGATATCCATGCTCCGCTCCGTGGCCATAGTCCTCTCCGTGATATCCGTAGGGCTTGCCCTTGCGCTTCAATCGGTCATCCTTTCCTATGCCGGATGGCTTTATATAATAACTCGGAAATCCGTGAAAGTCGGTGACCGCATCGAGATAAACGGCCTCATCGGGGATGTGATCGACATCGATCCCTACAGCATCACGCTTCTTGAAATAGGTAACTGGGTGAAAGGAGAGATGTCCACGGGCCGGATCGTGAAACTGCCCAACAGCGCCGTGTTCCAGCATCACCTGTACAATTACACGCATGGCTGGGATTTCATCTGGGACGAGATATCGGTAACAATAACTTTCGAAAGCGATTTTAAAAAAGCCGAGGCGATATTCCTCGATATCATAAAGGATTATGCCGCGAAATATCAGGAAGAGATAAAAAAGACCATAGATGAACTCGGGAAAAAATACCTTATCTATTTTAAATTCTATACCCCGAAGACCTTTGTTTCAATAGAATCCTCGGGCATTCAGGTAACCCTGCGCTACCTGGTCAACGCGCGTGAAAAACGCATGAAGAGGGACGAGATATCGCGTGAATTCCTTCTTCGGATTGGTCCGGAGCCGGATGTGAATCTGGCATATGAAACGCGCAGGATCGTCAAGGATTGAACCGGATCCGGCAGTATTTCGCGAATTTCATTTTTGAAACGAAAAAGAAGACCGCACTGTACAGGCTTCTCATGCTGCACTCCTTTTTCGAAGGTCTCACTCAGGGTATATTCCTTCTGCAGGAAACGATAGCGAAGAAATCGCTTTCCGCAACGGATTTTCATGTGACCGTTCTTACGATACTGATACATATCGGTCTCGTTTTCTCCATCTTTTTCGGCGTCTATTTCAGGGGAAGGAAGAAAGCCCCGGGCTATGTTGTGGGCCTGCTGGCCGGCAGGCTTATTTTTCTGTTCTCATTCCTGATAGGGAATATCTATATTTTCATCGGGTTTGTATTCCTCTATTATTTCTCAACATCGGTCATTTCTCCCGGCATAAACAGCGTATTCAAGAACGAGTTCAAGATCACGAACCGGGGGAAGCTGTTCTCGATGCTGCGCGCCGCAATGTCGCTCTCCGCCATGCTCTCTTCTTATATTGCGGGTAAATATCTGGACCTCACGCAGAATTACAGGATCGTGCTGATCGCGGCCGGCATTTTCGGAGTATTGTCCTTTTTGATGCTCATTGCAGTCGACAATACGGCCGATTATTCCAAGATGCGAGCAGCCGGACCGGCAAAACCGATGCCACTGGACAGGGATTTCCTTCGGTTCGAGGCCTGCTTCATGACATACGGGTTCGCATTCATGATAATGCTCCCGGCCGCGCCGATCTACCTTATAGATAAAATGGGTTTCAGTTTCACACAGATGGGATTCGTAAAAGGGGCAATGGCTCAGATATTCTTCATCATGTTCATCCCGTTCGCCGGCGCCGTTTTCGACAGGATGTCGCCGTGGAAGGTCTTCCGCAACAGCCAGATCCTTCTTTCCCTTTTTCCTCTCGGATTTCTCCTCGCCGATACTTTTTTCCCGCATAGAACAGTCATTTATGCCGCATTCCTTTTCTACGGAATGGGGATCTCGTCAATGACCGTGTTGTGGACACTTGCTTCCATCTATTTCGCAAAAGGCGAGGATTCGAGCTATTATCAGTCCGTACATGTGGCTTTTACGGGCGTGAGAGGCCTGCTTGCTCCCGCTTTGAGCTATTTTCTGTTCAGGACCTTCTCGTTCAGAGTGTGCTTTATAATGGCCGCCGTGCTTTTCCTTGCCGCATTCGCGATGGCACAATACCGCATTCTTGCAGGAAAAAGAACTTTTATCGCTTCTCAATAGGTTGAAAATCTTTGAATTTCTGATATACTAAATGTAAACAGGAGGTAGAATATGGGTACCAAAGGCAAAGCTATCGTAGGGATCAGGATCAATGATCTTATCAAACTTCTGAACAGCGCACTGGCGGACGAGTGGCAGGCGTACTACCAGTACTGGATCGGAGCGAAGGTCATTAAAGGGCCTATGAAAGAAGCTGCTATCGCGGAACTTCTCCAGCATGCGGCGGATGAGCTCAGGCATGCCGAAATGGTCAGCGGCCGCATTATCCAGCTGGGCGGCACTCCGGTGCTCACGCCCGTAGAATGGGCAAAAGTGTCAAATTGCGGTTATGATGCTCCGAAGGATCCGTTCATTAAAAAAGTGCTCCAGCAGAACATCAAAGGCGAGCAGTGCGCGATAGAGGTCTACAATCAGATAGTGAAGCTCACAAAGGATAAAGATCTTGTCACCTTTAATATGGCGGTGCAGATCATGACGGACGAAGTCGAGCACGAAGAGGACCTCCAGGCGCTTCTCGAAGATTTCGAAACGATGAAAAGGTCGTTCAAGTGAAAGGGAGATGACATGAACAAAGCATTTCTTGAGGGTCTTCAGAGCCTGACGAAAAAGTACGGAGAGAAACTTAACTTTTCGTACTCCGAATGGGAGACGGATTTCCTGAGGTTTTACAGGAGCAAGACGAATTACAATATCAGCAACCGTATAAATACTCTCGGCTGTACAGTCCACAGAGGAAAGCGTGCGATGAGCTTCTCTATCGACGAGCCCGATATTGCCGGGGTAGAAAAGAAATTGCAGGCCGTCCTTGCGGTTATAGACGGTATCCCTGAAGATCCCGACTTCGTAGACATCGAGAACGACACAAGGGCCGCTCTGGCCGCAGAAACGGTGAATAATATCACTGCGGTGGGTCTTGAAAAAAAGATCGGTCTACTCAATGAAATAAAAAGGGACGCCGCGACAAAAGGCTTCAGGATCTTCGGGACTTTCATTACGAATTATGTCGAACATGCTGTAATAAATTCCAGCGGGGTTTTCAAGACCTCGGTCACTTCTCCATTCTTGTTGGATGTCAAGGCGGTCAAGGACGACAATGACGTCACAGTGATCGAGAACACGGGGGGCAGCGATTACGGCGCTTTCTCTGAAAAGGATTTCCGCGCCTCTCTTTCTGCGAAGATGGATAATGCCGGAAAAGAGCTGATCGATATGGAGCCGGGAAGATACGAGGTAGTGCTCTCTCCTTCAGCCACGGCCGAGTTCATGGGCTATCTTCTGGCTCTTGCGAACGGCGGAACGCTGGACAGCAATAATTCGTTCTTCGAAGGAAAAGTTGGGCAGAAATTATTCCCGGAAACGCTCACGGTCACCGATGACCCCTTAAATCCGAGGCTTGTGAGGACGCCATATAACGACGAGGGAAGACTTCTCGGGAAACTTCCCGTAATAGAAAGAGGAGTGTTCAGGAATTTCTTCATCGATAATTATTACGGCAACAAACTGAAAATGGATAAAAACGGCAATTCGGGCTCGAACATCGTCATTGGAAAGGGGAAGATACCTCTTTCCGATATGATCAAGGGGATCAAGAAGGGTCTTTTTATCTCTAACCTGCATTACATGAACTTCATAAATCCCAAAGAGACCTCGGTGACCGGTCTTACAAGGGACGGCACTTTTTTGATCGAGAACGGGGAGATCAAAAACGTTGTGAACAATCTCCGTTTCACGGTGAAGATAGAGGAAGTATTCCGCAATGCCGTTGAATTCGAGGATAGGGAACATGTGCTTGCGCGCTCGGGCAATTACGGTGAATTCGGGATCAATACGGCTCTTGCCCCGCATATCAAGGTGAAGGATTTCAATATCACCTCGTCGACAAAGACGGTATAGGAGACTCTGATGAAGAACACGGCTTTAAAGATATTGAACAAGATAGAAAGGTCGGGGATCACGTATGCGGACGTAAGACTTACGTCCACCGATAATGAAGGGTTCCATTTTGAAAGAGGCGCTCTCAAAGGCATGGGCGGCCAGAAGGACTCGGTAAGAGTGGGCATACGGGTGCTGGCTGAAGGGACCTGGGGTTTTGCCGCCGGTTCTGATATTTCGGATAACGCTGTCGATGCGATGATCAAAAAGGCAACGGACAATGCGAAAAAGGGAAGCAGGTTTCAGGCTGAAAGAGATGAATTCAAGCCGATCAAGGGGATTGAAAAAGAGTACCGGTTCAAACCCGAGATCGATCCGTTCACGATGCCTCTTGAAGAAAAACTTGCCTACTTGGAAAAGCTCGCGAAGATGATCGCGGGTGACCCCAATATTCCGTTCTCCATTGTGGATCTTATGTGCTACAGGCAGCATAAAGTGTTCGTCAATACCGAAGGCATGATCGCGGATACTGTCGTTTACGACATCAAACCTTCCATGATGGTGATCGCCGTCGGCCCGGGCGGAGTGATGTCCAGAACATTCCCCGGACATATGGAAGCGAGAAGAGGGGGCTTCGAAGTGCTGAAACAATACGACTTCGAGGGAAATGCCGAAAGGATAATGAAAGAAGCGGCGGAACTTCTGACGGCAAAAGGAGTTGAGGATGACGAAGGCGATATTATAATCGGCGCCGGCCATCTCGCTCTCCAGCTTCACGAATCCGTGGGGCATGCAACTGAAGCGGACAGAATATTCGGCATGGAGATATCTTACGCGGGCAAGACTTTTGTTAAGCCCTCCATGATAGGCAATTTCAAATACGGTTCGGATATACTCACGATATACACGGATGCCAGTGACGAGCGGGGCATCGGATTCCATCCTGTCGACGACGAAGGCGTGCCGGCAAAGAGAGTGGATATCATTAAAAACGGAGTCCTGAAAGACCTGCAGACATCACGGCAGATCGCGGATAAACTCGGGCTGGAGCCCTCGTCCAATATGAAGGCCTCGTTCGCCTCGGATTTCCCGCTGGTCCGCATGACCAATCTCTGCATTGAACCCGTAAAGGGAAGCCTCAAAGAGATGATCGCCGGAACAGAGAACGGATATCTTGTTGATTTCACGAAGACCTGGTCGATTGACGACAACAGGAATAATTTCCAGTTCACGACCGAAATAGGCTGGAAGATCAAAAACGGGAAGATCGAGAGGGTCGTGAGGGAACCCACTTATTTCGGCATAACCAAGGAATTCTGGAATTCCTGCGATGCGATATGCGGACCCGAGGAATGGAACTATTACGGAACTTTCTTCTGCGGCAAAGGCGAACCGGGTCAGGCGATGCACCTGTCGCACGGCGTGGCGCCTGCACGTTTCAGGAAAGTGAAGCTTCTTAAAAGCTATTAAGGATATCTGAAGACGAGGACATTCTCCGCCGGGGGTTTGTCCCAGAAGAAAAAGCCGTTCTCGATAAGGAACGGGATATGTCTTTTCAGATATGAAGGTATGACAAGTTCATAGCCGGGCGCTTCGCATAGAGCATTGAACGAGCGTATCAGTTCAATTATATCCGCCTTTCTGAAGGATACTAAAGTGAAGGCCCTGTCTTTCCTTTTAGGGTTCCTCTCGTCAAAAAAGATGCTTTTTCCCGCAATATAGGTCCTTATCCTGCTCTTCAGATACCTGATGCCCTCGGGAGTGTTCTTAATATGATGCCATCCGAGCGGGATATGTTCTCCGAACCGGGAGAACATCATCGGCGGAATAAGAGTGCGTTCCGGTTCGATCACGGTCTTCCTTCTTTTCCTGAAGATTACGGTGAACGTTTCGCAGAGCCTGAATCCTGCTTTTCCGGCTATATCGATGCTTTCACGGTTCATATAATAAGTGGAGAATTCGAGATGTCTCAGCTTCCTGCTTTTTATCATTTCGCTGCCTTGAGCGAACACGTACCCGGCCAGCATCTTGCCGTAGCCTTTGCCTTGATAGGCGGGGTGTATCCTCAAACCTTCAAGCCAGCCTACTTTCCCCGGAAAGAGGGTCAGTTTCCCGACGCCCACCGTCTTGCCGCCGAAAGTGAGCGCATAGAGGCCTCCTTCCTTGAGCCAGAAAGGGAAAACATCTTTGAGATAATCTTCTCCACCCCAGGTGAGATCGGAAATCTCCGCTATATCCCTTAGATCGGAAGGCCGGGCCTTCCTTATCCGGGGACTATTTGAAATGTTCGGGGAAGAAGATCCTGTATTTGTCATGCTTCTTCCAGTCAATATGATCGTTGGATGTCTGAACAGCCCCGTCCAACGCATGATGACATGCGCAGTCGGCCGCAGTATCCGCATGCTCGAAAATGTAGCCGAGTATCCTCTTGGCATTCCCGATATTGTGCCTCATATTGCCGAGCACCATCTCTACGGACACTGCCTCCTCTCCTTCGAACCAGCAATCATAATCCGTCGAAAGCGCTATTGTGACATAACACATCCCGGCCTCCCTTACAAGTTTCGCCTCGGGAAGGGCTGTCATGCCGATAATATCCATGCCCCACTGCCTGTAGACCTTCGATTCGGCCTTTGTGGAAAATTGCGGTCCTTCCATGCATAGATATGTGCCCGACTTATGGTGGGCGATGCCGAGCTCTTCGCAGGCCTTGACCGCCAGAGCGCGCATACCGCCGCAGAAGGGATCGGCAAAAGGTATATGTACAACGACTCCTTCGCCGAAGAATGTGTTCACGCGTGAGCGCGTCCTGTCGAATATCTGATCGGGTATCACGACATGTCTGGGTTCGATCTTCTCCTGAAGGGAACCGACCGCGGAAACGGAGATCACCTGCTTCACGCCGAGTGATTTCAATGCCCACACATTGGCTCTTACGTTTATCTCGGTGGGGAGTATCGTATGTCCCGTGCCGTGCCTGGGAAGAAAGGCCACCGATCTACCGTGTATGTCGCCAACCGTTATCGGGGCCGAAGGGTTGCCGAACGGGGTTTTTACAGTAATTTTCTCTATGTTCTCGAGTCCTTCGAACTTGTCAAGGCCGCTTCCGCCGATCACTCCGATCTGTGCCTGTTTCTGCGTCATAATACACCTCTTATTAATATGAAAATTTTCTTATGATAATATTAAAACGGGAAATATTCAAGCGGAAATTTCAAATTGCCGCAAACTTCTGGTCTCGGAATTTATGATGTTCTTGACTGTTTTGTCCGATTTGCTATAATGATCATTATAAGGGAGGCTGAATGAAAGAGAAGGACCCGGCTAAGATACTTGGCGGAATATCCGGCGGTAGGATCCTCGACGCGGCCACGGGATACGGGAATACGATAATGCAGCTGAAGGATTCCCTGAAGGATTTCGACGAGATCATCGGCATCGATACGGTCCCGGCGGGACCGGTACTTGAAAAAGCACGGAGCGTATTCGACGGAAAAAAGATTAAATACATGAGGATGGACGCTGCGGAACTAGATTTCCCGTCCGGCAGTTTCGATACGGTCTCGATGGGTAATTCGCTGCACCATCTGTCAAAACCGGCTCAAGCACTGAAAGAAATGTTCAGAGTACTGAAACATGGAGGGACATTAATTGTAAATGAAGTATACCGCGACGGACAAACGGAAGAGGAAATGACCCATGTTCTGCTCCATCATTGGTGGGCGAAGATAGACTCCAAGCTCGGGATAACCCACAATGAAACATATATCAGGGGAGAGATCCTGAAAATGATCGGAGGACTCGGCCTTTCCCGTACTGATGACTTCGACATCACCGACAGATCCGATCCATTTGACAGGGAAAGGCTCGATATGATCATTGGAACATTCGAAATGTATCATAAAAAAGCGGAAGAACTTGAGGATCGCGAGGAGCTCATCGCTGAAGGCCAAAAACTAAAGGATATGATCGGGAGAAAGGGCTTCAGATGGGCAAAGATGCTTCTTGTCATCGGTAAAAAATAGGGACGTTGGTTGACATTGTTGACAAGATGCCCGTAAACCGCACCTAAATCTTTTCTAATAGGGATATTATTTAAAACAGTATAAGAGCCCGACATGATGGCGGCGCTGAACGGACCCCGCCCATGCAAAATTGAGGAATCATGCAAAACAGCAAGGATTTATACGGAGTTGAATATGAAATTTCACCTTTTTCAACCACCGTCCCTCTTGCATCCCTTGCAAAAAAGGCTGAAAAGCGTTAAAATATATTAGTGAACGATAAAAAAGTCAAAATCCTTCATATAATCACACGGCTTATCGTCGGCGGAGCGCAGGAAAATACGATGTTCTCCGTGGAAGGTCTCATCGCGGACGGCTGGGAAACGGACCTTCTTTCAGGGCCGACATACGGTCCGGAAGGGGAGATCGTGGGAAAGATCAAATCCAAAGGCATACCGCTTTACATCGAACCTTCGCTCCACCGCAACCTTAATCCCGTGAATGACATCAAAGCATTCTTCCGTCTTATCCGCTTCATTAAAAAAGGTAAGTACGGCATCGTCCACACCCATTCCTCAAAAGCCGGTATACTCGGCAGATGGGCCGCGTTTTTTGCCGGAGTACCTGTGATCGTACATACGATACACGGGCTTCCTTTCCACGAATATCAGGGCGCGTTCGCCAATTTGCTTTATATATTCTCCGAGCGGATCACTGCTCCCATTACAACACAGACCGTTTCGGTCTCTTCCAATATCATCGAGAAATGCCTCAAAAAAAAGATCGGAAAAAGAAAGAACTATTCAGTGATCCGCTCAGGGCTCAATGTGGAGGATTTCCTGAGGGCTGTCGGTGAAGGCCCGGCCGTGAGGGAAAAACTCGGCATCGCGAAAGATAGGATGGTCATAGGGATACTGGCCCGTCTTTTCCATCTTAAGGGTCACGATTACATTATCGACGCTGCACCGGAGATCGTAGCCGCGCACCCCGAAGTTGTCTTCCTTTTCATTGGCGACGGCATACTGAGATCAACTTTTGAGGAAAAGATTAAAAAACTCGGCCTTGAGGAGCATTTCGTATTTGCCGGCCTTATCTCCCCCGGGGATGTGGCGCGGTATATAGATGCCTGCGATCTGATCGTTCATCCCTCCCTTCGCGAAGGTCTTCCAAGGGTCGTCCCGCAGTCGTTCATTTTAGAAAAACCGGTAATCGCCTTCGATGTGGACGGGACTTCCGAAGTGGTCATTCCCGGGAAGACCGGCCTTCTTGTGGCTCCCAAAGATACGAAGGATTTGAAAAATAAAGTAATTTATGGTATAAATAATTTTAAAGCCATGAAAAATATGGCAATAAACGGAAAAAACCTTGTTTTGGAATGCTTTACTATAGGCAAAATGGTGGAAGATATCGAAAAACTTTACGGCAGGTGTTTGAGTGTTAGGCAGAAAGGATAGTTCAAAAAACTTCGAGAAATTCATTAGCGAAGCGATCATTGAACTTGATAAAAAAGCATACTCAAAGGCTGAAAAGCTTTTCCAGAAAGCGAAGGAAACTGACCCGGAAAGATATGAGTCGTACCTATATCTCGGCAATCTCTATTTCGAGCAGAACAATGAATCGAGCGCCAAGGAGAATTTCCTCAAGGCTATTTCGATAAATACGAAACTCAAGGAAGATATATCCAATTCCGCAGTGGCTTACTGGGAGAAGAAAGTATATGCGAGAGCTATTGCCGAGCTCAAGAAACTTGTTCTCATCGATCCATTGAATTCGGAGTATATTTCGGACCTTGTGAAGATCTATATGGAGATCGAGAATTTCGACGAAGCGAGAAAACTTCTCGAAAACCTCTATGAAAAGAACAGGGACAATCTCGACATCATCCAGCAATTAACATACCTCTTCGAGGATATGGGGGATTTCAACCGGGCTTTAGAATTCTCTGAAAAGGTCATCATGGAACGTTCGGAAGACCCGTTCGCCGTCAATAACCACGGCTATATCCTGCAGAAACTCGGGAGGGAAGACGAATCGCTGGATTATTTCGATAATGCCATTCAGCTCGATTCGATGAATTCGATGTTCTGGATGAACCTTGGGGTAAGCCTCAAGAACCTCGGCAGATACGATGAGGCGCTTGAGAAACTCGACAAAGCTTATGAACTTTACCCGGAAGACATCAATGTGCTCGACGAACTCTCGTCAACTTATATAAAGAAGGGCGACCTCACAAAGGCTACGGAATTTCTGAATAAGATACTCGAGATCAACAAAAACGACGCCCACGTACATAAGAACTATGCCGAGATCTACTATCTGAACGGTGAAAAAGAGAAAGCGATCGAAGCGTACAGGAATGCGATAGCCCTGAACCCGAAGGGGAAGGACAATTATTTCAGGCTGGGGCAGATATATTATGAAATGGGCGATTTCGAGAACGCCAGGAATTTCCTCAAGACCGGGGCCAATCTTTTCCCGAAGGCGAAGGAGATAATAAAGCTCATCGGCATCATCGAGTTCGAGGGAGGGAATTATTCCGAGGCGATCAAATACTATAAGCGGTACATCGCCAATAACCTTTACGATCCGGAGATCCTTGCCAATCTCGGTTTTATCTACAAAGAACTCGGTTTCATCCATTTCGCCATCTGGTCCTACGAAAAGGCCAATTCAATCAAGACGGACGAGAAGGTGCTCGAAGCGCTGGCAGAACTCAGTTTCAGGGTCCGCAAGATCGAGGACAGCGTGAACTATCTTAAAACCCTTCTCAGCATCACGCCTACCACGCTCAAGTACTATACGATGCTCTCGAAGATACTGATCGAGAAAAAGGACTATTCGCATGCCTTTGCCGTTCTGGATGTTGCCGCAAAAATGAAACCCGATCATTACGAGATACTCATAGAACAGGGCAATATCCTGATGTTCGAAGGCAAGTATAAGGAAGCGCTCGACATTTTCAAATCCGCGATCTCCAAGAACCCGAAGGCCAATGAAGGCTATATAGCGATAGCCAAACTTTTCCTTGCGATAAATCAGCCCGAAAAAGCGGAAATGATGCTCAATCAGGCGATCAAATTCGCCGGCGGTTCAGCCGAGGTTTATTTCTTCTTCGGCGATACGGTAGGGAAATTCCCCAACAGGTTCGAAGAAGCCGTAAGCTATTACGAAAAAGCCAAGGAATTGAACCCGCATATCGCCGCCACGCATTTTAAACTGGCACAGCAATATATTGAGATGGGTCTTCTGGACGATGCCGCCAATGAGGTCATCATGCACCTCAAAGAATTCAGCGACGATGCTGAAGCCCTTAAGATTTCCGGGTATATAAATATTCAGAAAGGGAATTTCCAGGAAGCGCTCGATATCTACGAGAGGGTGATGAATCTCAGCGAGAAGAAAGAGCGCAATATCGAGAACATAATTCAGATCCTGAAGGAAGAGCTCGATTCAAGATTGAAAAAATGAAGATCAGCGTTCTGGGCTCAGGAAGCAAAGGCAATTCGATCTTCTGTCAGCTGAATGAGACAAAGATCCTTATAGATATAGGTTTTTCTTATAAACAGACGAAAGAGCGGTTGGAGAAAATAGGGGAAGATCCGGAGAACATACAGTTCATACTGATATCGCACGAACACAGCGATCACATCGGGGGCCTCGAAGCATTCAGCGCGAAACACGGTAAAAGATTCTTCATCTCCCGGCATTCACTGGCCAAGATCAAAAGCAAGATTAAGAACGTCGAACTCGCGGAGGCCTTTGAAGCGGGCCAGAGCATAAGGGGAAATGATTTCGAGATCTGCACGTTCCCCCTCAAGCATGACAGCGCTCAGAACACAGGTTTTTTTCTGAAAGACAAAACCGGCACAGCGCTTCTCATCTATGATACCGGAGAGATCCCGGAAGATATTCTCAAAAAGTACGGGGATGCAGATATCCTTGTCATCGAAGTTAACCATGATGTCGAGATGCTCTACGGTTCGAGATATCCTTGGATGCTTAAAAAGAGGATCTTGAGCGAAAAAGGACATCTTTCGAATGAGCAGGGCTTCCATGTGGCCGAACGCCTTTCCGCGGGGCGTAAAAAGCTCAAATATATCTTCCCCGTTCACATAAGCGAGGAGAACAATCATATCGAACTTGTAAGAAAGGCTTTCCACGGAAGCAAGATCGCGGAAGGGCCCGAGCTCGTAGAGAGTTATCCGGATAAACCGACCAAATTGGTGCAGTTGTGAACACGAAGGAGATACTATCCCATCTCGGTTCGGGCGGGCTTACCGCATTCAATACGGACACCGTTCCCGGGATCTTCGCCGCCTATAACGACCGCGCGGCCGCCGATAAGATCACGGCCCTGAAGAAGAGCGCTCGGGGAAGAACCTATCAGGTTTTCATATGCGATCTCGGCCAACTTGACCTTTTAGGCATTAAAAGCGGCAAGGAGGAAATTCGAAAATTCCTTCCGGGCAAATTCTCCGTGCTTCTTGAAACGAAACTCAGAATGCCCCATATCGTAAAAGACGGCAAGATCTCGATCCGCATGATGTCTTCCGGTCTTTTGAAGAAGGTGCTCAACGAAAGGGGCCCTTTATTAGCGACATCGTTCAATGAATCGGGAAAGGCCTTCCCGAGGAATTACGGAAAATTCTCGAAAGAGATAATGATATGCGAGGATCTCAAGGTCATAAGCCGCTCGCCGTCCACGCTGATCGATATAAAAAAATACGGATACGACATTCTCCGCCCGGGTAGTGGCGATATCGGCGCAACAGGCGCGATGACTGTGATCGGGAGCGATCACGCCGGTCTTGAAATGAAAAGCGAAGTGAAGGAAACCCTTCATAAATATTCCATCATAGTCACTGATGTGGGAACATTCAACGGCGATTCCGTGGATTACCCGGACATTGCGCACATTGTCGGCAAAGCCGTTCAGAAAAAGAAATTCCCTTACGGGATACTCATCTGCGGCACCGGCATCGGCATGTCCATTGCAGTGAACAGGTTCAAAGGTGTGAGGGGCGCCCTGTGCCACAACGAGAATTTCGCCCGGCTGGCGCGGATGCACAATGACGCCAATGTTCTCGTTCTAAGCGGACGGTTCCTTGATAAAAAGATCCTGGACCCGCTCATCAGCACATTCTTCTTCACTTCTTTCGAAGCCGGAAGACATGCAGCGAGGATAAAAAAAATTGAAAAAGTATAATGCCGTTCTTCTTGTCTTGCTTCTTTTGACAGTTCCGGCGGGAGCTTTCGATATCACCGTTCATGCCGGTTATTGCGCGCCGCTTTTTTCATCGGCCGGCATCCTGAAAGGCGGATATTCGCTTTCCGCAAGCGTTCCCATCCAAGAGGGTGAGAGGACCGGCACCGTTCTTGAGTTCTTTCAGGATACGATGACTGTCAAGAACTTCCCGGAGATCAGTTTCAAGATGATCGGGATCACTGCCTCGTTCCGGTATTATTTTATGAGGGGGTTCTCATTCGATCTGTACGGAGAGGCCGGTCTTTCCGCGCTTTCCGAGGAATTGAAAAGGGATGAGATGGTGAACGGGTACTTCTTTTTTGCCATCCCCCTGAGCGTGCAGATCGAATATTTCTACACGGAAAAGGTGCACCTGATCGCGCGAAGCAGAACGGTCATAACGGATTCCGTATACTACACATGCTTATGCGCCGGGATAAAGGTGATGCTGTGAAAAAGCTCTTTCTCTCTGCCGTCATCGCCATTCTCATGTTCTCCTGCGGTTTCAATCCGCTGATCCCTTCATTGGATGAGCTTGATGGAGGCAAGGATTACTTCCCCTTCGATAAATACGGGCGGTGGAATTATGTCTCTTCCGCCGGGGATACCATGTCCGTCGTTATCACGGACAGCTTCGAATCCTCGGGTTCGACTATCTACAAAGTGAATGAAGTAACGGCATCGGAAACGGAGACCTACTATCTAACGAAAAAGGATGACGGCATCCATATATACATCTTGGGCACTATCCAGGATTACATAAAATATCCGCTTGTAAATAATTTCAGCTGGGAGTATCAGATAGGTTTCTACAGAGTGCTGGCATTCGTTCTCGAGGACCCAGAGGCTTTCGGCGACTGGGACGATCCCAAACTCATCGAACTCGATTATTACGATATTACCAAGGAGAGCACATATCAGTTCTCATACTACTATTACTACGAAGCGGACGTCGGCCCGGTGCGGATTGAAAAGGAAAACAGGATCTATGACCTTCTGGATTACGAATGAAGAAGATAGACGAAGATTACATGTCGCTCGCCCTTGACCTGGCAAAAAAAGGCAAGAATCCGTCGCCTAATCCGATGGTAGGCTGCATTGTCATAAAAAACGGCAGGATAATCGGGAAAGGATATCATAAAAAAGCCGGCGGCCCCCATGCCGAGGTCTATGCGTTGAGGGAAGCGGGTGCCGACGCGAAAGGTTCCACCCTTTATGTAAATCTCGAACCGTGCGCCCATCACGGGAAAACCCCGCCATGCTCGGAAGCCATCATTAAGGCCGGCGTGAAACGCGTTGTATCGGCGATGGTGGACCCGAACCCGCTTGTTTCGGGCAAGGGCCACGCCGCTCTCAAAGCGTCCGGCATCGAGACCTCGACCGGCATACTTGAGGAAAAGGCCCGCGAACTGAATAAATTCTTCATTAAATATATCAAGACCGGCCTTCCTTTTGTGCTTCTAAAGGCCGCTATCTCTCTGGACGGCAAGATCGCCGTAAAAACGGGCGATTCGAAATGGATCTCGAACAGCGAAGCGAGAAAGAAGGTTCATATCTTAAGGAACCAGGTCGATGCCGTCCTTATAGGCCTGCATACTTTTCTCACCGACAACCCCCATCTTACCGTAAGGATCAAGAACGCGTCCCGCGAGCCGTACAAGATAATCCTTGCCGGGAAGAACCGCATCCAGAACCTGCATAAATCCAATCTCTATAAGGAGAACAGGGAGCGGCTCATCATCGTTCAGAACACAGATGCCGGCAATGAGGTTTACGAAGGCGATGTGCACAGGATCATTTCTCTGGACAGGAAGCATACGATGAAGGATGTCTGCGCCGCCTTAGGGAAGATGGAGATCACTTCTCTTTTAATTGAGGGTGGAGGAAGCGTATTCACGAAATTCATCGATGAGAATATCGTGGATGAGTATGTTTTTTTTATCGCACCTATCATAATAGGCAATGACGGGATACCGTTCTACAAGAATCAATCCGGGGAAGAGATCGGAAAAGCGATCGCTTTCAAGAGGATAAACGGCGCTTTTGTGAACGGGAACGTGTACATGGAGCTGAAAAGATGAAAAGCATTATGGTAACGGGCGGTGCCGGTTTCATCGGTTCACATATTGCCGAACGTCTTGAAAATGACGGGTACAAGGTTATCGTCGTAGATAATTTTTCCACCGGGAAAAGGGAGAATTTAAAGAATTTCAGCGGGATCATCATCGAATCGAACATCAGCGCGCCCGATGCCATGTTAGAGATAATGAAGAAATACAAGATCGAGTATATCTGTCATCAGGCGGCGATCCCTTCGGTAAAAAAGTCGGTCGAAGCGCCGTATCCCAATATGATGAACAATATCAATTCTACGATGACGCTGTATGAGGCGGCCCGGAAATACGGCAAGATAAAAAAGATCGTTGCCGCATCCTCATCATCGGTATACGGGGAATCGCTTAAACTCCCAAAGGAAGAGAGCGATCCCGTCAATCCGATATCCCCGTATGCGCTTTCGAAATATTTTACGGAGAACTTGACGGTGATCTATGATAAGCTCTACGGGATCCCTTCTGTCGCTCTGCGGTATTTCAATGTATTCGGCCCCCGTCAGGACCCGGGCAGTCCGTATTCGGCGGTGATAGCGAAATTCATCTCGAATACGCTTAAAGGCAGAACGATCGAAATATACGGAGATGGAGAGCAGACCAGGGATTTCACCTATATAGAGAATGTCGTATCTGCCAATCTTCTGTCTCTTTTCTCCGAGGCAAGCGGCGTATTCAATATAGCATGCGGGAGCAGGATCTCTTTGAATGCTCTTGTAGAATTGATCTTCCGTGTTACCGGCGCCGAAGTGGCTTTGAAAAATAAAGAAGAGAGAAAGGGCGATATAAAGCATTCTCTTTCTTCCGTGGAAAAAGCAAAAACCGAACTTAAGTATGAACCTTCCGTATCTGTAGAGGAAGGCATCAGAAGAACGGTAGATTTCTACAAGAATGCATAATATCGCGCTTCTCACCGATTTCGGTACGGCGGACGGCTATGACGCTCAACTCAAAGCGGTGATCCACTCCGGACTTCCCGGCAAAGTGCTCCTGACAGATATCACTCATTCCGTACCTCATGGCAATATCGGGTTCGGGTCTTTCGTTCTCAAGAATTCCTACGGCGTATTTCCGCCCGGCACTGTTTTCTTTTCCGTTGTGGACCCCGGCGTCGGAAGCGCCCGCTCCGTCATTTTTGCCCGTTCCGGAGGCTATTTTTTCCTGGGGCCGGATAACGGGCTTATGGACTGGGCCCTTTCAGAACATCCGTCCGGCGTATTTGAAGTGAAGAAGAAGATGCGGTCCACCTTCGAAGCAAGGGATGTCATGGCGCCTTTTCTGGTGTCCGTTCTGAGCGGGAAGATAAAGCCCGTATTCAAAAAACGGCCGTTCCGTGGCCCGCGTATCATCACGGACCCGTCGGGCGCGGAGGGGTATTCGATCGTTTATAAAGACCATTTCGGGAATCTCATCACGAACATATCCGCAGAGACGGAACTCAAATCTCTCGTTTACAAAAGTAAAAAGATCTATCCCGCGGGATGCTATGCGGAAAAAACCCCGGATAAACGCCTTGTCAAAGGGTCATCGGGGTTCTGGGAGATCGCAGCGCTCTGAGCGCAAGCTCTCTTGTGAACATCCCTCTATCTTAAAAAGATCTGTTATTAACGGCAAGATATAAACCGGGTACCGTCACGGCTTCCGGAAAACATTGATTAGAAAACCGCTTCTCAGTTTCGGCTCGAACCAGGTGGATTTCGGAGGCATCACCTGTCCCGCGTCCGCTATCCCGATGAGTTCTCCTATCGATGTCGGGAACATCGAGAATGCTACGGCGAACTCTCCCGAAGCCACTCTTTTTTCGAGCTCTCCGGTACCTCTGATCCCGCCCACGAAATCGATCCTTTTATCCGTTTTAGGGTCCTTGATCCCGAGAACGGGATCGAGTATGCTGTTCTGGACGATATAGGAATCGAGTTTTTTAACGGGGTCCTTCTCCTCAATGAATGCCTTCTTCGCAATTAAAAGGTGCCATTTTCCGTCAAGGAACATTCCGAACTGATGCCTTTTGCGGGGCCTGCCTTTCCAGGCCTGTTTCATTTCTCCGATGGTGAACCGTTCACCGAGCTTTTCGATGAACTGGTCTTTGGTAAGTCCGTTCAGATCCTTCACAAGGCGGTTGTAATCGAGGATATTGAGCTCTTTATCCGGGAAGAACACGGCGAGGAAATGCTCCGTTTCGGGAGTTTTCATATCGCGGTATGTCTGGGCTGCCGCCTCGCTTCTGTGATGTCCGTCCGCGATGTACAGCGCATCGAGTTTGCCGAATTCCGCCACGATCTTTTCGATCAGGGTTTCGTCCTCTATCTTCCAGACCTTGTGCGTGATCTTGTCCGTGAATGTCACATCATAAAGAGGTTCGCCCTTCTGGACCTTCTTCACCATCGAAGAAACGGCATTACTCTTCTTGTAGGTAAGAAAGACCGGCCCGGCATTCGCTCCGGTGGTTTTAACATGCTTTGTTCTGTCGACCACCTTTTTTGTCAACGTGTGTTCGTGCTTTTTGATCTTGCCTTCATCGTACTCCTTTGCCGAAGCGAGTCCCACGATCCCGCTTTGAAAATGATCGCCCATCTTCTGGCTGTATATGTAAAGGCAGGGTTTATCCTCCTCGATCAGGTTTTTAGCGTCTATGAGCTTTTTGAAGTTCTCCAGGGCTTTTTTATATACTTCCTCACTGTACAGGTCGGTCCCTTCGGGCAGGTCGATCTCCGGTTTTACAACATGTAAAAATGAGAAGGGATTGTCTTTGGCGATCTCCTTCGCCTCACGGGAGTTGACGACATCATAGGGGAAGGAAGGGATCTTGTCCTCGTACCCTTTTGCAGGTCTGAAGGCTCTAAAAGGTCTGATAATAGACATGGCAATACCTCGCATGAAAATTTTTATTGATTATATAACATTATTTTTTAAAGTCAAGCGAAGAATGGTCCCCGTGATACGGGAAATGGGAAGGCATTCCATTTTCTAAAAAAAAATTATAAAAAATACTTGACATTTGCACATATGTGCGTTATAATATAGTGAGGTTATGAACATAGGTGCAATATGCCAAGACCAAGGAACTGCAGGAACATCAAAGGACCGCCTCTTATTTCCGCCTTTAAACCGGTAGGAACACCCGCGCGGTGTCTGAAGAGCGTAACCATAAGTTTAGATGAATTCGAAGCTATCAGACTTGCCGATCATGAAGGACTGGAACATGAGGAAGCTTCAAAACTGCTCGGTATCTCACGTTCGGTATTCACGCGTCTGGTTGAGAAAGCGAGGCAAAAGATAGCCGATGCCCTGATCAATGGTTGCGCTATCATAATAGAGGGCGGCGATTATCATTTTCAGTGTGATTATTACAGGTGTTTGAAATGTTTTGCGGTCATAGAAAGATCATTTTCGGAAAACCCGCCGGTCAATTGCCCGAACTGCGGTTCAGAGGATATCAAACATCTCAATGAACATTACGGCGGAAGAGGGCACTGCCGAAGACATGGCGGGAATATTTAATAGGAGGTTATCATGCCTGGTATGAACGGAACTGGGCCCCTCGGAGAGGGATCGATGACAGGAAGAGCAATGGGCCGCTGCAATCCTTCGGCGAACAATGGAACGCCTTTGGGTAATTTTTTTGGCAGACTCGGTCTCGGAAGACGCTTCGGCTTCGGCCGCGGTTTCGGCTTCGGCCGCGGTATTGGCTTTGGCCGCGGTTGCGGCTATGGACGCGGTTTCGGCTATGCAGCGCGGGGATTTTTCCCATATGCTCCGGATGCAAAAAGCGAACTCGAATCCCTGAAAGCGGAAAAGAAACTACTTGAGGAAGAGATCAAACGATTGGAAGCGGCTGAAAGCGGTCCGGAAAACAAATAATTGAAGATCGCTTTTGCAAGCGGGAAGGGCGGCACCGGCAAGACCGCCCTTTCCGTCAATTTCGCATTATTCTGCGCGGAAGAGGAACACACGCTTCTTTTGGACCTTGATGTTGAGGAACCGGATGTCCTCAATTTCATTCCACGAGCGGAAATGCTCAATAAAAGAGAGATCAGCGTCAGGATCCCCGATATTGACAAAGAAAAATGCGACCTTTGCGGCAATTGCGTTAAAGCGTGCAATTTCAATGCGCTGCTTCTTTCAAGAGAAGAGGTGAAGATCTTCCCCCAGCTTTGCAAGAACTGTTTGGCCTGCGCCGATGTCTGTCCGCGGGATGCCGTTACATTCAAAGAGAAAAGGATAGGAGAGGTCAGCTCTTTCGGAAGCGACCGGCTCGACCTGATCGAGGGCAGGCTCGATATCGGCGACATACACACCAAAACAATGATCTCGGAAGCAAAAAGATCGGTTTTTAAAGAATACGATACCGTTATATACGATTGCCCGCCGGGCACCACCTGCCCTATGGTGGAAGCTGTGGTTGACGCGGATTATGCCGCGCTTGTGGCGGAACCCACTTTGTTCGGCCTTTGCGATCTGGAACTGGCCGTTTCGGCATTGCAGAAAATGAAAAAACCATTCGGCATCATTATCAATAAATCGGAAGAGAATAACGATATTATTAAAAAATACTGCATGGATAACGGCATTGTGATACTTGCGGACATCCCTTTTGACGAAGAGGTCTTCAAAAGATACGCGGAGGGGAGGGACCTGGTAAGTCTGAAATGGTACAAAGGCAAGATGGCCCAGCTCCGACTCAATATAATGAAGGCTGCCCGATGAAACAGATAGCTTTCGCAAGCGGAAAAGGCGGAGCGGGAAAAACCACCCTTTCCGCGGCTTTCTTCGATCATGTGGCAAGCATGTCCGTATTTGCGGATTGCGATGTTGATGCTTCGGACGCCTTCATCCTTCTGGAGAAGAGGACCCTTTCATCGGAACCTTTCGAATCCGGGTATAAATACGAAATAGAACAGGATAAATGCACTTCCTGCGGCATATGTCGGGAAAAATGCGTTTTCGGAGCGATAAAGATAGAGAACGGGAAATATCTTATAGACCTTTTTAAATGCGAGGGCTGCGGGAGATGCGCTTTGGCTTGTCCGGCCGCCGCCATAAAGAAAGAAAAGAACTACTGCGGGGATATCTTCAATGCCGAAACACACGGCGGTCATCCGATGGCATATGCCCGGTTTTTCCCCGCGGAAGACAATTCGGGTAAACTGGCAAGTAAAGTGAGGATGCGCGCCGTAGCGCAAATGATAAAGGAGAAACGGTCCCTCATCGTGATAGATTCGCCGCCGGGCACCGGCTGTCCCCTTACTGCGAGCATCACCGGCATTGACTTTCTTGTGGTTGTGATAGAATGTACGATGTCCGGCTTTTCTGATGCGCAGCGTCTCATAGAGCTTGCAGAGAAGATGAAGATCCCCGTGATGGCAGTATTGAACAAAACAGGCCCGGATGATCTTACTCTTGAAAAAGCCAAAAGGATGCTTGCAGAAAAAGGCATTCCCCTTGCGGGCAAGATACCTTTCACAAAAGAGGTGAGCAGTCTTATAAATAGAAAAAAACTCATAACGGATACGGCAGACCCCGCATTGAAGACCGTTATCGAAAGGATATTTGCCGAGATCTGCCGTTTATCGGGAATAGAAAAAAGGAGTGAAATATGAAAATAGCAGTGGCAACGAACGACAAGACCAGCGTAAACCGCGAATTTGCAAGAGCCCTTTTTTTTGCGCTCTACGATGACAGCGGTAAAACATTTGATTTTTTGGATAACTCGGAATCCCAGAACGCCGCTCACGGCGCAGGCATCATGGCCGCCAATACATTGAAAAAAAATTCAGTGGATGCGGTCCTTGCTTTTCAGCTTGGCCCCAAAGCGCTTGACGGATTGAAAACCAATGGTATAAAGATCTTCAGGGTCAATGCAGGCGTTGCTTTGACTGAAGCGGTGAAGATGTACGAAGAGGGCAAACTCGGGGAATACTGAAAGATATGCAGATCACCGTACTTGCCGAGAACAAAGCGGGTAAAGGGGCATATGCCGCCGAACACGGCCTTTCCCTTCATATCGTTCACGGAGAATACACTGTTCTTTTCGATACGGGACAGAGCGGGCTTTTTTCCGAGAACGCCCTTAAAGCCGGCACGGATATCACGTCTGTTCATGCCTCTGTTCTGAGCCACGGCCATTACGACCATGCCGGGGGGCTTCCAAGATTTATGGAGCTGAACTGCCGCGCACGGATCTTTATGAAGAAGGAAGCCTTGATCCCGAAATACTCCGCGGACGGACGTTTTATCGGTACGGACCTGCAAGCTGACAAGGAGAGGTTCTCGTTCATCGACAAACAGTTTGAATTAACTGAAGGGCTTTGGATCATTCCCTCTATTGAAATATTCGATCAAGATGACACGAACTGCTCGGGTTTTTTCATAGATGACGGACAGGATCTCAGGGCGGATATGTTCGAAGACGAGCTTTTTCTCGCAGCCATGACCGAAGAAGGCCTGACCGTGATCACGGGATGTTCGCACAGGGGAATAACAAATATCGTTCATACCGCAAAAAGGATATTCAAAAGCCCTGTTGCAGCGGCGATCGGCGGTTTTCATCTGAAGGCAAGGTCAGCAGATGAAGTGAGAAGAAAGGCGCTGGCACTGAAAAAAGCGGGATTGAAACGCATTGAAACAGGGCATTGCACCGGAAGGGAGAGCCTACGGGAATTGAAAGAGGTCTTCGGGGCGGGTCTCGGAGAGCTTTTCTGCGGAAAGAAAATAAAAATCTGAAGGAGAAGATAATGGGAACGGAAAAAGTCAGGATCGCCATACCCGTAGTGGGAGGCGCAATAAGCGAGCATTTCGGTCATTCGGAAAAATTCGAGGTGTACACGGTCAAGGACGGAAAGATCGAAGGCAGTGAGGACCTGGTCCCGCCGCCGCATGAACCGGGCGTGATTCCGAAATGGCTGAACGGGATCGGGGCGAATGTGATCATCACGGGCGGCATAGGAAGAAAAGCCGTGGAACTTTTCAATTCATACGGTATAACGGTTGTTTCGGGAGTATCTGCCATGACGGCCCGCGAAGCGGCAGAGAAATATGTAGAAGGTAACCTTGATTCCACGGGAGAGACCTGTTCGCATTAGGCTCCGCACCCGTTTTATAAAAACCGCTTTTTATGATATAATCTCAAAAATGGAGGTCGTCTCTATGAAATGCGGCAGATCCCTCATCTTTGCTCTCGTCTCCCTGCTTTTCATTCTTTCTTCCTGCAAAAGGACCCTTGTCATTGACGATAATGCCATAGAGATAAATAAGCTCACCGGCAGCGCCAAAAGTTTCTATGAAGGCAATGATCAGACAGTTTTCCGAACATTCATCCTGGACGGCAACTCGCATTTCATAATTGCCGAAGAGGATAAACTTGCCTATCTCGGGCGCTATCTCGACAGAATTCGGTATTATGAGGAGAACGGGACCTATAAGCATGTCATACTGCCCTATGAGAAGCAGTTCGCCGGCCCGGATGATGTCTCCCTCGTTTATGAGAGGAATCTCAGCACACAGAAAGTGTCTTCCGTTGATAATGACCTTCAGACGAAATTGAACATGAGCATAGACGAGATGATCGTCAAGCTCGGGAAATTGAAACCCCTTACCGAAGATAGAAAGGCGGAGATAAAAGCGTCCGTTTCCGCGCGTTTCAAAGGGGTTTTCAGAAAGACCAGATCTGTGAAAACGGATGTTTTCCTCTATCAGGTGCGCACCGAACTTCTCGATAAGATAAAAAAAGGCCACGAGGATCAAAAAGAGCTCATCTCGGAAATAGAGATGAAAAAGAAAAGTTTCATCACGAAGATCCTCATTGCACGGGTCAGTTCCGGCTACACGAAGGATTCGGGGATAGTCACCGAACTTGCCGCGGAATGGAAGGCGGTCCTGGGAGAGCACGGCCTGGACGCGGGGGATGCTTTCAATATGGAATTGAAGAGCCACTGCGAGAAGATAAGTCAGCCGCATTATATAATGCTCGGTTACGGTGTGGACATAACCGATTCGATAGAAAACGCTTGCCTTGAAGATCCGGAACATTTCGCAAGCTCGCTTTTTCCCATAGTCAAAATACCGGGGATACGCTCTCTCGTGGGCGGCGGCACTAAATCACTCGAAGACAAGAAAGATATGTCCGGGGAGGAAAATGAGGAAGGTCTGATCGGCTCTCCCGCCGAGGAGGAAATAATGATGAATACCGATGCAATTAATAGGATATTGGAGAATAAGAAGATATCAACCGAAGATCTCATCAGATCTCTGGAATAGAATCCCCCCTTGAAAAAATATTAAAAAACATTACAATATTACAAACTCAAACAAGTTTGGAGGTTTTCTATGGAAAGGGTTCACAATTTCAATCCCGGTCCTGCAGCGCTCCCGCTGGAGGTACTGAAACAAGCACAGGAAGAATTTCTCGATTTTAAAGGCGAGGGAATGTCCATCCTGGAGTCCAGTCACAGGGCGAAATCGTTCGACGCGCTCATCATCGATGCAAAGAAGGACTTAAAGTCGATCATGGGACTTTCGGACGAATACGATGTCCTGTTCCTCGGAGGCGGAGCTTCAACGCAATTCGCGATGATACCGTACAATTTCCTTAAAGAGGGGACGACGGCCGATTATATCAATACGGGCACATGGGCCACAGCCGCGATCAAGGAATCGAAAAAACTCGGCAAGACGAATGTCATCGCTTCATCCGAAGACAGGGAGTTCAGATATATCCCCAAGGATTTCAAGATCGATCCCGATGCCTGTTATCTTCACATAACATCGAATAATACCATCCGCGGTACTCAGTGGCAGTCCTTCCCCGATACGGGGAACGTGCCCCTGATCTGCGATATGTCGAGCGATTTTCTCAGCAAAAAGCTCGATTTCAGCAAATTCTCTCTCATCTATGCCGGCGCGCAGAAGAACATAGGCCCCGCGGGCGTTACCGTTATCGTGATCAAAAAGTCGATGCTCGAGAAACAGAGAAGCGGCGACCTTCTCACAATGCTGAATTATAAAACGCATATCGAAAAGGAATCGCTCCACAATACGCCGCCTGTCTTCCCCATCTATATCGTCGCGCTCGTTCTGAAATGGGTGATCAAACAGGGCGGTCTTCCCGCGATCGAAAAGCTCAATGACAAAAAAGCCGGTCTGCTCTACAGCTGTCTCGACAATTCGAACGGATTCTACAGACCGACGGCGGACAAGGATTCGCGCTCCAAGATGAACATCACTTTCAGGCTTCCTTCGGAAGAGCTCGAGGAGAAGATCGCCGGCGAAGCGAAGAAGGCGAAACTCATTGGCCTCAAAGGCCACAGATCGGTAGGCGGTCTCAGAGCGTCGTTCTACAATGCCGTTTCTCTTGAAAGCGCGGAGAAACTCGTGGAATTTCTGGAGAATTTCAGAAAGGCAAATTCATAAGGAGACGATGAAATGACGAAAATATTGCTTCTGGACAAGGTCGCCAAAGAGGCGGTCAATATGCTGAAGAAAGTGGAAGGCTTCGAGGTTGACGCGGAAAATGAACTCACCCTCGAGCAGAAGACGGAAAGAATGCCCGATTACGATGCGTGCGTGATCAGAAGCGCAACGAAATTCGACAAAGCCCTTCTCGATGCCGGAAAGAAGCTCAAACTCATCATAAGGGCGGGAGAAGGCACGGACAATATAGACAAACCCTATGCCGCGGAAAAGGGCATAGCAGTGGAGAACACGCCGGGCCAGAACAGCCACGCCGTTGCCGAACTCGCTCTCGGGCATATGTTCAGTCTGGCCAGGCATCTTCCCCGCGCGGATGAAACGATGCACAAGGGGACCTGGGACAAGAAGAACCTTGCCGGTACAGAGCTCAAAGGCAAGACGCTCGGCATCATCGGCTCCGGGAAGATAGGGCACGACCTTGCCGGTATGTGCAAGGCCTTAGGCATGAGGACCGTCGCTTTCGATGTGGTGCAGAACGCCAAGGATATTGAATATGTTGATATGGATACGCTTCTTTCCACGGCCGACTATATCTCGATACATGTGCCTTTGAACGACAAGACAAGGGACCTCATCAAGAAAGCGGAGCTTTCGAAGATGAAAAAGACCGCTTATATCATCAACTGCGCAAGAGGCGGGATCATCAATGAAAAGGACCTTGCCGATGCGGTCAAGGAAGGCATCATCAAAGGCGCGGCGGTGGATGTTTATACGGAAGAGCCGGTAAAACCGGAGAACCCGCTTATCGGCGTGCCGGGCATTCTGCTCACGCCTCACCTGGGCGCTTCAACGGCCGAAGCGGAGAACAATTGCTCCACGGCCGCCGCGGAACAGATCATCGCTTTCTTCAAGGAGAACAAAGTACTGAACAAGGTCAACTGACCTTGTTTTATTATCAAAAGATCAATGGCCGGGTATCCGAAAGGGTACCCGGTTTTTTTTGAAAGAGGATTTTAACAACTTTTAACTTCGCGATCTTCGCAATGTTCCGCGTAATAAATAAAGACCAGGTAATTTTGAGATAAGTATAATAAGTATAACACCGTCCCCATTTTTCCAATGTCAACCAACGTCCCTGTCTTCTTTTTTATCGGCAATTTATCGGCAATTTATCGGCAATATTTGCTTTTCACTTAACTCCGTGTTATAATATGATGTGAACAAGGAAAACAAAGATATATGGCTCCCTCATTATACCCTGAACAATATTATAGTCAGGGCATTAATGAAGATCGAAGAGGCAAAAACCGCAATTGGCGCCATTCATCTGCCGGCCTCCATTGAATCCTCATTGAGGCAAAGGGCCAAGATGGCCTCCACTCATTATTCCACAAGGATAGAAGGCAATAGGCTTACACTAAAAGAGGCCGAAGATGTCCTGAAAGGCGGTGCCGGTCCAAAAGGCAAGACGCGCGATGTCGGTGAAGTCCGTAATTATTGGGAAGCGCTTGCCCGCATAGAAGAATGGGCGGATAAGGGCATTCCCTTTACGGAGGACCTTGTGAAAAGAACCCACGGCATAGTGATGAAAGGCAAAAGAGGCGGGCTCTCGCCTTACAGGGAAGGCCAGAATGTCATCCGCGATTCAGTTTCGGGGCAGATCATTTATCTCCCGCCCGAGGCCAAAGATGTACCGCTTTTGATGAAGGGTCTTATCGGATGGATGAGAAACGCCATCGGGGATAAGATGCCCGCTCCCATCATTGCCGCTTTGTTCCACTACCAGTTTGTCACCGTTCATCCTTATTATGACGGCAATGGACGGACTGCCCGTTTACTTTCTTATTTCTTGCTTCTCCGGGAAGGATATGCCGGAAGCGGTCTTTTCTCGCTGGAAGAACTTCATTTCAAGAGCATAGAGAGATATTATGCGTCGCTCGCGGTGCATCCGCACCATAATTATTACGAGGGCCGGGAAAAAGCCGACCTTACCGGATGGATAGAGTACTACACTGAAATACTTGCGGAGGCCTTCAATTCTTTAAAGAAGATCGCCCTTGATGCGTTTAAAAAGCCTGCCTTGAAATCTCCCGCAGGTATAGAGCGCCTTGATCCCCGGAAAAAAGCTGTTTTGTCTCTCTTTGCAAAGAAGGACCATATCACTTCTTCCGAATCGGCATTGATACTCGGCCTCTCTCAGCGTATGATGCGCGTTCTGCTGATCCGATGGGTGAAGGAAGGTTTTCTTAGGATTACTGACCCGGCAAACCGTTCCCGGGCTTACACGCTTGCACCGAAATACAAAAAATATCTTTTGCCCCCCGGGAAAATATAAGCCCTCGCGGGCCCGGATCCGAAATTTCACCTTTTTCAACCAACGTCCCTCTATACTATTTTTCATTTCTTTGTTATTCTCGACCAGATCGGGAATCCAGGGCTTGCTTCGCTTTATTATTCAGTTAACGAATTGGCGGTGGACCGCCCGTGAGTTAACGAGTTATTAAAATTATCATTCCTTATTTAAACCCGTTAACCGGATAACTGAGCAATTGTATTTTTATTATTAACTCCACACTTCGTACTCCACACTCCACACCGCGGCTCTGCCGCT